>CAMTYG010000216.1:0-3793 GCA_947085875.1 uncultured Sulfuricella sp. | reverse complement strand
GCGAAATTCTTGCGACGGTCTTCGATTTCCTTCGCTTTCTTCAGCATGGCATGGAAGCCGGCCTTGTCCTTGACGCCGTGTCCGCCGAACAGTTCCATCGGATTCAGGCGTTTCGCCTTCATCATGCCCAGGCCGACGCTCTGCATCGCCTGGGCGTTCTTGATGCCCTGAGCGTAACCGTCCTTGAAATACATGCCGAGGGAGAGCTTGAGCTCGTTGACGCGGCCGGTCTTTGCCAGGTTGTTCCAGAACAGGGTGGCGAATTGCTGCGTCGGCTGGTTCTTCGGCGCAAGGCCCAGGCGGTGGGCGTAATTGGCCAGGCCGTGCATGATGTGGGTGATCGGCAGCTTGCGCGGGCAACGCACGACGCAGTTGTAGCAGGAAGTGCACATCCACATCGAATCGGAGGTCAACACCTCCTCGCGCTTGCCGGCGCGGATCATCATGAAGAGTTCCTGCGGCGGATGCGCCCAGTGCGGGCCGAGCGGGCACGAGCCGGCACACACGCCGCACTGCATGCACATCTTGACCCATTGGCCTTCCTCGACCATTTCCTCGACTTCCTTGAGGAAATTGTTGTGATATTTTTCGCTCATTTGCCGTCTCCTAGAATCTACTAGACTAGAAGCCCTTTAACGGGCTCATGCCGATTTCCTGGATCTTCGCCGCGTAATCGTTGATCAGTTGCGGCACGCGCTCGATGTCGGTGATCGCAACCTCGAAGGTGGCAACCCGCTCTTCTTCCAGAGCCATATTCTTGAGGGTATCGCCGATCTTGCTCATGCGGTAGCTGGCCAGCTCCGATCCCTTGACGAAGTGGCACTGGTAGTCGTCGCCGTGCTTGCAGCCCATCAGCATCACGCCGTCGTAGCCGCTGCTGAGCGCGTCGTTGATCCAGATGGTGTTGACCGAACCCAGGCAGCGAACCGGGATGACGCGCACGAACGCACTGTAGACATTGCGGTTCATCGCCGCCATGTCGAGCGCGGGGTAGGCGTCGTTTTCGCAGGCCAGAATCAGGATGCGCGGCTTCTCGGAAAACTCGTCGGGAACGTCCACCGCTTTCAGCTGCGAGCCGACGGTATCGATCGAGTAGTTCTCGAAGGAGATCACGCGCACCGGACAGGCGCCCATGCAGGTGCCGCAACGGCGGCAGCGGGATTCGTTGAACACCGGGAAGCGTCTTTCATCTTCGTCGATGGCGCCGAAAGGACATTCCACCGTGCAGCGCTTGCACTGGGTGCAGCCCTCGAGACGCACTTTCGGGAAGCTCAGATCGCCCGAACGCGGGTGCGCGGCACGGCCCAGACCGGCATTCTCGATTGCCTGGATCGCCTTCAGCGCGGCGCCGGTGGCGTCTTCCATCGCCTGCACCATGTCCATCGGGCGGCGCACCGGGCCGGCGGAATAAATGCCGGTGCGGCGAGTTTCGTAGGGGAAGCAGATGAAGTGCGAATCGGTGAAGCCATACTTCAGTTGCGGCACGTCCGGTCCCTGGCGATAGGTCAGGTTCAGCACGGAAATCGGCTTGACCCCGCCCTCCGCCTGGGAAGCGTTGTAGGCTTCCAGCAGGGAGTTGTCACCGGCCGCGGCCGCGACTTCCGCCTTCAGTTTGGAGTCGATGTCGACGCCGGAATTCGGCACCTGACCGGTGGCCAATACCACCAGGTCGGCATTGTCGATGGCGGTCTGGTCGTTGAGGATCAGGTCATGGAAATTCACCTTGCACTGGTTGCCGGCAGCTTCGACGCTGGAAACCTTGCCCTTGGTGAACGTCACGCCCTTGGTCTGGCCGCTGCGGTAAAAATCCTCGCCGTTGCCGGGCATGCGCAGATCGGTGTAGATCACTACCGTATCGATGTCGGGATTGGCATCCTTGAAATACATCGCCTGCTTGACCGAAGTCGTGCAGCAGGAACCGGAACAGTAAGGCAGATGCTTGCCGGTATCGTCGCGCTGGCCGGCGCACTGGACGAACACCACGGTCTTCACTTCGCCGCCGTCGGAGGGGCGCTTGATCGCGCCGCCGCTGGCTGCCCTGGCAAGCGCTTCCAGGCCGGCCTGATCGACCACGTTGGCGGATTGGCCATAGCCGAGTTCGGGCAGGTTGTTGGCATCGTACAGCGTGAAACCGGTGGCCTGAACAATGGCGCCGACTTTCTCGGTCGCGGTCGCGCCGGACTCGGTACTGATCTCGATTTCGAAGCGCCCCGGAGCACCGTCAGTCTGGCTGGTAATGGCGTTGAGGTAGACCTTGATGTTGGCGTCGGCCTCGAGCGCCGCGGCCATACTCGCCACCGGCGTATCTTGCGGATCGGCATACGGCGACTTGCCCGGCGAACGCTTGTGCAGCCTGGCTGCCCAGCCGCCGAGTCTGCCGGATTTCTCCACCAGCACCACCTTGTAGCCGGCCTTGGATGCCTCCAGCGCGGCGGTCATGCCGGATACGCCACCGCCCACCACCAGCACGCTACGCTCGGTAACGGCTGCCGGATTGCCCTGAGGCGGTGTCATTTTCTTCGCTTCGGCGCAGCCCATGCGGATATAGTCTTCCGCCATCTCCTGCGTAGTCTCGCGCGCCGCGTCGGTCTCCGGCTGGCACCAGATCACCCCTTCGCGCAGATTGGCGCGTGACACGGCGACATCGGTGAAGCCGAACGCCTCGGTTTTGGCGCGGCGCGAACAGGCGCCGATCATGACATGGGTGACGGCTTCGTTACTGATGTCGTCGCGGATCATCCTGACGCCTTCGGCGTTGCACAGGAACTCATGCTCCCTGACCAGCGCGGCCTTGCCTTCCTTTTTCGCCACAGTGGCCAGTGCTGCCGTATCCAGGCGGTCGCCCAAACCGCAACCCTGGCAAATGTAGGCTGCCATTTTCATATCTGCCATTTACACACCCTCCACTCTGGCAACACGGTTAACCACCTGGATGGCGCGCAAGGCGCTCGCCGTGGCGCTCTGCACCGCACGGTTCACATCCAGCGGATTGGATGCGCAACCCGCGCCGAAGAAGGCATGGTTGGCCGGATCGGCTTCGATGAAGCCGCTCGAATCGGACACGATTTCCGCCGGGAGGCTGGCGCCCTTGACGGACGGCTCCATGCCCACGGCCAGAACCACCAGGTCGTAAGGGGTCGCGTAGCGGTGGTAGCCTTCGGTATTCACGCCGTGCAGAATCACGTCGCCGGTTTTCTCGTCCTGGACCGCCTTGGCCACCTTGGATTTGATGAAGCTGACCGTCGGATCCTTCTGCACTTTCTGGTAAAAATCCTCGAAACGGTCGATCGCCCGGATGTCGATGTAATAGATCGTCGATTTGCCCTCGTCGCCGTAGGCTTCGCGCACGTAGCGGGTCTGCTTCAGCGAGGCCATGCAGCAGATGCGCGAGCAGTGACGCAGATGGTTCTCGTCGCGGGAACCGGCGCACTGGATGAAGGCGATGTTCTTCGCTTCCTTGCCGTCGGAAGGACGCAGGATCTTGCCCTTGGTCGGGCCATGGATGTCGGCCAGGCGCTCGAATTCGACGCTGGTAATGACATTCGAGAAGCGGCCATAGCCATAGGGCTGAATCTTCGCCGCGTCGTAAGGCTTCCAGCCGGTCGCCCAGATCACCGCGCCGGCTTTGAACTGAATCGATTCCTCTTTCATGTCGAGATCGATCGCGCCGTACTTGCAGGCGGCCTTGGCCTTGTCGGCATCGGCAGTGCCGATAATCGACGGGTCGAGCACGTAGCGCTGCGGATAGGCCATTTTATTTGGCAGGTAAGCAGCCTTGGTCTTGCCCATGTTG
>CAMTYG010000215.1:0-21900 GCA_947085875.1 uncultured Sulfuricella sp. | reverse complement strand
CCTCCAGCAGCGCCTTGTTCTGCGCCAGGCCGCCGTTCATCTTCCAGTTACCCGCAACCAACATTTTCCGCATGGCTGTATTTAATCTCGTTTTGCAAAGCGTGAAATAATACTGTCTCAGGGCAACCCGGTCAACCCCGATTAACCGACCGCGACGTGGCGCCACCTCGCAACGCAGCCCGGGTTCTTGTTATTTTTCTGGCAGAGAAGTAATGTTCAGTCAAACTGTAGAATAACTCAACCGAACCCGGATCATGCCCAATAAATCCAATTCTCAACCCGACTCCGCAGAACATGAGCCGGGCGGCCACCAGCCCGACGCTGCGGAGCAAACCTTTCCGGTGGTCGGCGTCGGCGCCTCGGCCGGCGGCCTGGACGCCTTCACCAGACTGCTGAAGAATCTGCCCGCAGACACCGGCATGGCCTTCGTCCTGGTGCAGCATCTCGACCCCAGGCATGTGAGCTTGCTGCCCGAGCTGCTCGCCCGCGCCACCGCCATGCCGGTAGCCGAAATAAGCGACGGCACGCGGATAGCCCCCAACCATGTTTACGTAATGCCGCCCAATTTCAGTCTCGCCCTGCTGCATGGCGTGCTGCACCTGATGCCGCGGCCGGACGAATACGGCAAGCACTTGCCGATCGACGATTTCCTGCGCTCCCTGGCGGAAGACCGGCACAGCAACGCGATCGGGGTCATCCTGTCGGGCACGGCGTCGGACGGGACGCTCGGCATGAAGGCGATCAAGTTTGAAGGCGGCATCACCTTTGCCCAGAGCGAGGATTCCGCCGAATACGATGGCATGCCGCACAGCGCCATTGCGGCCGGCCATGTCGATTTCATCCTGACGCCGGAGGAGATCGGCAAGGAACTGGTGCGCATCGCGCGCCACCCCTATCTGCGCCCCGAGGAAACCGGCCCCAGGGGAGAATTGGTGTCCGAGGGCGGCGACAACCTGAACAAGATTTTCGTGCTGCTGCGCTCGCGCACCGGCAACGACTTCACCTATTACAAGTACAGCACCATCCGGCGCCGCATCAAGCGGCGCATGGTGCTGCACCAGCTGGAAAAAATGGCGGATTACGTCATGTATCTGCAGAAGCAGCCGGGCGAGCTGGACGCCCTGTTTCAGGATTTGCTGATCAACGTCACCAGTTTTTTCCGCGACCCCGAAACCTTCGAGGCGCTGCAGCGGGAAGTCTTCCCCACCCTGATGGAAAAACGCTCCGCCGAGCAGCCGCTGCGCATCTGGGTGCCGGGCTGCTCCACCGGCGAGGAAGTGTATTCGCTGGCGATCGCGCTGCTCGAATTCCTGGGCGACCGCGCCGGCAACTTCCCGATCCAGATCTTCGCCTCCGACATCGACAACAAGGCCATCGACAAGGCGCGCCAGGGCGTCTATCCGGAAAGCATCCGCGCCGACGTTGCGCCGGGGCGATTGCAGCGTTTTTTCAGCAAGACTCCGGGCGGCTACCAGATCAGCAAGACCATCCGCGACATCTGCGTGTTCGCGGTACAAAACGTGATCAAGGACCCGCCCTTCTCCCGTCTCGATCTGATCTGCTGCCGCAACCTGATGATCTATCTCGGCGCGGTGCTGCAAAAGAAGGTGCTGCACACCTTCCACTACGCCCTGCGGCCGGGGCGTTTCCTGATGCTCGGCACGTCGGAGACCATCGGCAGCTTCGCCGACCTGTTCGCCACGATGGACAAGAAAAACAAGATTTACACCAAGAAATCGGTAGACACCCTGCCGGGCTATGACTTCACCACCCTACCCCACGCCGCCCAAACACCCGCCGCCGACCAGCCAGCCCCGGCACGCGCGCCGTCCGCGCTCGATCTCCAGCAGGATGCCGAACGGATGCACCAGATGCTGCGGCAGGAACGGCGCCTGGACGCCGTGGTGCGCGACTCCCACGACGCGGTCACGGTGCAGGATTTTGCCGGCTGCACCCTGGCCTGGAACCGGCGTGCACAGGAAATGTACGGCTATACTGAAAAAGAGGCGATTCAACTCAACGCTGGCGCGTTGATTCCCGAAAAGGCCCAGGAGGCGATGCGCGGCCTGATCGAGCGGCTCAAGCGCGGCGAACAGGTGCCGCCCTGCGAAACCTGGCGCCGCGCCAAGGACGGCCGCGAGATCAGGATTTGGCTGACGATTTCGGTATTGCTGGACGAATCCCGCAATCCCGCTTCCTTCGCCACCACCGAAAAGGAAATATGATGGCCGACGACAAAAAACGGCGAGCCGACGACCATGTGCCGCTGAGCAAATTGCAACTGATCGACAAGATCAAACAAATAGAGGCCGATTCGAAGACCAGCCTCGATCAGAGCGTAACGCACCTGCTGCACGAACTTCAGACCCACCAGATCGAACTGGAAATGCAGAACCGCGAGCTGAGGGAAGCGCAGCAGCGGCTGGAAGAAGCTCGCGACCGCTACGCCGACCTGTACGATTTCGCCCCGATAGGTTACCTCACTCTGGATGAGACCGGGCGCATCCTGGAAATCAACCTGACCGGGGCGGCGATGCTGGGCGACGAGCGCGCCAACATCACCGGCAAGCCTTTTTCCGCCCGCCTGGCCCGCAACGACAGTCAACAGTTCTTTCTCTACCTGAATCGGGTATTCCATTCTGCCGGCGGCAGCAATATCGTCACCGAGGTGAAAATCAAGCGCTACGGCAACGAGCGCGACGTCAGCCTGGAAAGCGCCCCCATGACGGGCGCCGCCGGCCAAAGCCGCGCCTGCCGCATGATCATGACCGACATCAGCGAACAGAAGCGCGCGACGGGGGCGCTGCAACAAACCCTCTCGGCACAGGAGGCTCTGCTCGACACGATTCCGGCCATGGTGTTCTTCAAGGATATGGACCTGCGCTACACTGCCGTCAGCCAAGGGTGTCAGGATTTCTTCGGCCGCCCGGCCGCGTACCTTCTGGGCAAGACGAATTTCGACCTGATGCCGCGCGAGCAGGCCGAGGGATTCCAGCAGATTGACCGCGCCGCACTGCTTTCCGGCCAGCCGATCAGGAACAGGGAACAAGTGGTGTCCGACACCAAGGGCAATCAGTTCATTTTTTCCATTTCGCTCGCCCCTTATTTCGGCCCGGACGGCAAAATAGCCGGCCTGGTGGGAGTCAGCGTCGACGTCACTGCGATAAGGGAAGCGGAGCGGCGCTCGCAAGACCTGCTGCAGCAGAACCGCCTGCTCACGCAGCAACTGTTCAACCTGCAGGAATCGGAACGGCGCCACCTTGCCCGGGAACTGCACGACGAGCTGGGCCAATGGCTGACTGCGATCCAGGCGGAAGCCGAGGCGATTTGCAGCAGTTCCGGCGCCGGGCGGGAGCCAAAAATTCATGCGAGCGCCCAGGCCATCGGCAAGAGCGCCACTGCGGTCCAAAACGTGATTCGCCGAATCTTGCTCCGCCTGCGCCCCAGCCTGCTCGACGCGCTCGGCCTGACTGAAAGCCTGAGGGAGCTGGCAATACAGTGGCGCCAGCACCACCCGAAAATTGTTTGCGATCTGGAACTGGATGGCGATCTCGACACCCTGCCGGAATCCCTCAATATCACCCTGTACCGCCTCATGCAGGAGGCGCTCACCAACATCGCCAGCCATGCCCAGGCCGGCCATGTCAAGGTGTGGCTGCGCCGCGTGCCGGGCGAAACGTCCGCCCCGGAACATCTGCTGTTGACGGTGCAGGATGACGGCCAAGGCATGGACCCCAGGCTGCCGGCCAAGGGCCTGGGAATGCTGGGAATGCGGGAACGGGTCATCGCGTCAGGGGGTGAATTCATCTCGCACAGCGCACCGGGGCAAGGTTTATGCATCGAAATTCGGCTACCCGTTGCGCAGATGATAGAAAGAAGAAAAGCATGAGTACCAAGCCCACGCCCCCGAAATCGATCTCGGTAATGCTGGTGGACGACCACCCTGTGGTGCGGGACGGCTATCGCCACCTGTTGGAAAATACACCGGATATCCGGGTAGTGGCGGAAGCCAACGACGGCGAAGAGGCCTGCGCGCTTTATGCGCATCACACGCCCGACGTGGTGATTCTCGATCTCAGCATGCCCGGCATCGGCGGCCTGGAAACCCTGCGCCGCATCAAGGCCAAGGATCCGGCGATAAATATCCTGGTTTTCAGCATGCACGACAGCGAAACCCTGGTGCTGCGCTCGCTGGAGGCAGGCGCCACCGGCTACCTCACCAAGCAGGGCGGCGTGACACAAATGGTGGAAGCGGTACGCCAGGTGGCGCAGGGGAAACTGTTCATTGATTCAAAGTATGTCCCTGACCTGATACACCACCGACTTTCTCCCACGGAAGACCCCTTGCAAGCGCTTTCCACACGCGAATTTCAAATTTTCCAGATGCTGGCGGAAGGACATTCGGTATCCGACATCGCCGTCATGCTTTCGATCAGCCCCAAAACCGTCGGAGTACACCACGCCCATATCATGAGGAAACTCAGGCTGCAAAACGCCGCCCAGCTTGTCCGACTGGCGATCCGTTGCAACGTCGTCAAACCCTGAATTTTGAAACTGTTTGCTGTTTGTAATAATTCCGTAATATTCCCCCACTATCATAGCGTTCAGCCAACAGGGGAAACGCCCTGTTTTCTTTGACCCGACTTAGGAGAACATCGATGAAATTCAAACATGGCCTGAAACTGGCCGCCACTGCGACACTGGCCCTGGGTTTGAGCTCTGCTGCCTTTGCCGTCGACATTACCGGCGCCGGCGCCACCTTCCCCTATCCGATCTACGCCAAATGGGCGGAAGCCTACAAAGCCAAAACCGGCACCAGCGTCAACTACCAGTCCATCGGCTCGGGCGGCGGCATCAAGCAGGTTCAGGCCAAGACCGTGGATTTCGGCGCTTCCGACAAGCCGCTCAAACCCGAGGAACTGGACAAGCATGGTCTGATACAATTCCCGGCGGTAATAGGCGGCGTGGTGCCGGTCATCAACCTGGCCGGCACTACGCCCGGTCAAATCAAGCTGAACGGCACGGTGCTGGCCGACATCTTCCTGGGTAAAATCAAGAAGTGGAACGACCCCGCCATCGTCGCCCTGAACAAGGACGCCAAGCTGCCTGACGATGCGATTACCGTAGTGCACCGCGCCGACGGTTCCGGCACCACCTTCATCTTCACCAACTACCTGTCCAAGGTCAGCCCGGAATGGAAGACCAGGGTGGGCGAGGAAGCCTCGGTTTCCTGGCCGGCCGGCGTGGGCGGCAAGGGCAACGAGGGTGTGGCGAACTACGTGAAAACGATCAAGGGCTCGATCGGCTACGTCGAATTCGCCTATGCCCTGCAGGGCAAGATGAACTATACCCAACTGCAGAACAGGGATGGCCAGTTCGTAAAGCCCGACGAGGAGTCCTTCAAGGCTGCCGCCGCCCACGCCGACTGGGAGAAGGCGCCGGGCTTCTACGAAATCCTCACCGACGAACCCGGCAAGCAAAGCTGGCCGATCACCGGCGCCACCTTCATCCTGATGCACAAAGTCCAGAACAAACCGGAACACGGCGCGGAAGTCCTGAAATTCTTCGACTGGGCCTACACCAACGGCGGCAAGATGGCGCTGGACATGGACTACATCCCGATGCCCGACAGCGTCGTGAAACTGGTCAAGGGCGCATGGAAAGCCCAGATCAAGGATGCCAGCGGCAAGGCAATGTGGAACTGATTGAGGCATCAAGTGCCCTGACAATCAAACCCCGTGGGAACGCGGGGTTTTTTTGTGAGGACATTCAAATTCCGCTTTCGAGGAGCCAAGATGAATATCAATGAAATAATCCGCACCCAACTCGAAGCAGCCATTGCCGCTTTGTCCCGCGCCCGTGACAGCATCGCCGGCATGAAACCCGGCGAGACTCAGGAAATTGGCCGGCAAATCGAGTCAGCCGCTTTCTACCTGGAGGATATCCAGTATAATTGGGCATCCCTGGAGCGAAGCCGTGCCGCCCGGCCCGCCTTCACCAAGCCCACTTCGGAGGCTTTATGAACAACCTGAAGAAAATCGAGAAACGCATTCTGAAAAACCCGGACGAGCCCGCTTCGCAGGTTTTCAGGGAACTGGTCAAGGCGCTCGACCAGAGGCTGGATTTCAACCTGGCGACGATTTACGATCTCGAATATGATGACTTCCAGTTGGCACTGGATGTCTTGAAGGATTGGCGGCTGGACCGCTACGCGAAAACCCGGAAACGCCTGAAAGCGCTTCCTGATTTGCAGTAATAAATCAAAAAACGCGAACAACTATTGCATCCGGTAAGAGCGGCCTTGGCTGCTCCTACAATATCATCTGGATTTTGCGGCTAATTGAAAACACCGTAGCCTACCGGACACGCGAAACAGCCAGACATCCTGAACCTGTTATAATTCACCCCCATGTCCAAATTCTTCCCCGACACCCGCCTGAAACGGCAGCACCTGCTGGATCTGGCCTTCCGCAACACCACGCGATTATTCGCCTTTCTGGTGTTCGCCATCCTTGCCGGGATCGTGGCGTCTCTGCTGATAGGCAGCCTTCCCGCCATCAAGGCGTTCGGCTTCAAATTTCTGATCAGCCCGGAATGGAACCCGGTGACGGAGCAATTCGGCGCGCTGGTGCCCATCGTCGGCACCTTGACCACCTCGGCCATCGCCTTGCTGATCGGCATCCCGGCCAGCTTCGGCATCGCCCTGTTCATCACCGAGATGTCGCCGCGCTGGCTCAAACGCCCGCTCGGCATCGCGGTGGAACTGCTGGCCGGCATCCCGAGCATCATCTACGGCATGTGGGGCCTGTTCGTCTTCGCCCCGGCCTTCGCCAATATCGAACCCTGGCTCACCGACCACCTCGGCAATGCCGCCCTGATCGGCCCGCTGTTCCAGGGGCCGCCGATGGGTATCGGCATGCTCACCGCCGGCCTGATCCTGGCGATCATGGTGATCCCCTTCATCGCTTCGGTGATGCGCGACGTGTTCGAGATCGTGCCGCCGATGCTCAAGGAATCGGCTTACGGCCTCGGCGCCACCACCTGGGAAGTGGTCTGGCACGTGGTTCTTCCCTACACCAAAATCGGCGTGGTCGGCGCCATCATGCTCGGCCTCGGCCGCGCGCTGGGCGAAACCATGGCGGTGACCTTCGTCATCGGCAACGCCCATGAGCTCAGCGCCTCCCTGCTGATGCCGGGCAACAGCATTTCCTCGGCGCTCGCCAACGAATTCACCGAGGCGGTCGGCCCTCTCTACACCTCGGCATTGATCGAGCTGGGCCTGATCCTGTTCCTGATCACCTTCATCGTGCTCTCGCTGTCCAAGCTGCTGTTGATGCAGCTGGCCAAGCGCGAAGGCAAGCAGTCCTAGGACCCTCACCATGCTCTCCCTTTACGCGCGCAGACGCCTGATCAACAACTTCAATCTGACCATTGCCCTGCTCGCCATGGTATTCGGGCTGTTCTGGCTGGTCTGGATCCTCTGGACGCTGGTCGCGCAAGGCTTTCACGGCCTGAGCCTCGCCCTGTTCACCCAGATGACGCCGCCGCCGGGCAGCAACGGCGGCCTGCTCAACGCCATCGCCGGCAGTTTCGCCATGACCATGATCGCCACCCTGATCGGTACGCCGATCGGCATACTCGCCGGCACCTATCTGGCTGAATTCGGCCAGAGAGGCTGGCTCGCGCCGACCACGCGCTTCGTCAACGACATCCTGCTGTCCGCGCCCTCAATCGTGATTGGTTTATTTGTCTACGAAGTCTATGTGGTGAACGTCGGCCACTTCTCCGGCTGGGCGGGCTCGCTCGCGCTGGCCCTGATCGTCATCCCGGTGGTGGTGCGCACCACCGAGAACATGCTGCGGCTGGTGCCGAACAGCCTGCGCGAGGCAGCGGCCGCCCTGGGGGCGCCGCAATGGAAAGTCATCATGCTGGTCACCCTGCGGGCATCCACCACCGGCATCCTGACCGGCATCCTGCTGGCGGTGGCGCGCATCAGCGGCGAAACTGCGCCGCTGTTGTTCACCGCCCTGAACAATCAGTTCTGGAGCAGCAACATGAACCAGCCGATGGCCAACCTGCCGGTGGTGATCTTCCAGTTCGCCATGAGCCCCTATGAGGATTGGCAAAATCTGGCCTGGGCAGGCGCCTTGCTGATCACTTTCATGGTGCTGGCGCTGAATATTCTGGCGCGCATTTTCTTCCGCCAGAAGGCCCCGTCGCATTAAACACTGGTTAACAGGACCCGATAATGAACGCAGCCGTGATTACCAACCCCAAGATCATCCTCAAGGACCTGAATTTTCATTACGGCGATTTCCAGGCCCTGAAATCCGTCAACCTGAGCATCCCGGAAAAGAAAGTCACCGCCTTCATCGGCCCGTCCGGCTGCGGCAAGTCCACCCTGCTGCGCACCTTCAACCGCATGTATGAGCTTTATCCCAAACAGAAAGCCACGGGCGAGATCATTCTGGATGGCGAGAACATCCTCGATGCCCAGCAGGATCTGAACAGACTGCGCGCCAAGGTGGGCATGGTGTTCCAGAAACCGACGCCGTTCCCGATGTCGATTTTCGACAACATCACCTTCGGCGTGAAGCTCTATGAAAGTCTGAGCAAGCGCGACATGGCAGACCGCGTCGAATGGGCGCTGCGCAAGGCCGCACTGTGGAACGAGGTAAAGGACAAACTCAAACAGAATGGCAACAGCCTGTCCGGCGGCCAGCAGCAGCGGCTGTGCATCGCCCGCGCCATCGCCGTGAAACCCGAAGTGGTGCTGCTCGACGAACCGGCCTCGGCGCTGGACCCGATCTCCACCGCCCACATCGAAGAGCTGATCCACGAGCTGAAGAAGGACTACACCATC
Organism: uncultured Sulfuricella sp.; assembly: GCA_947085875.1. GTDB lineage: Bacteria > Pseudomonadota > Gammaproteobacteria > Burkholderiales > Sulfuricellaceae > Sulfuricella. Next base: position 13,037 of record CAMTYG010000215.1, on the reverse strand, counting down.
ATCATCGTCACCCACAACATGCAGCAGGCGGCACGCGTATCCGACTACACCGCCTACATGTACCTGGGTGAACTGATCGAGTTCGGCAATACCGACATGATCTTCACCACGCCGAAAAAGACCGCGACGGAAGACTACATTACCGGGAAGTTTGGCTGATCAATAGACCTCAGAAAGGCGTCCCGGATGAAGCGCATCACAATCCGGGCACACTGCCCAAGGCGCAGACGCAGTCCGCCGATATTGCTGCCGCGCAAAAGCTGGCGGCAACCATTGATGAGTGAAGTGCCATGAAGCGAAAGATCAAGGTTCAAGACCTGCCGGAATTCGACGCGACTGAATATCTGGACAGCGAGCAGGCGATGGCCGAGTACCTGACGGCGATGTTGGAGGCGAACGATCCGGCTTTGCTGGCGGGAGTGCGCCTGGTTGCGCAGGCCATCCATGTTTGACGCGATGCGGCTCCATTCTCCCCGGATTCCGCTGCGCTGCATCCAGACTACATTGGACTGAATTAGTATGTGCGGCATTTGCGGCGAACTGCGCTTTGACGGCGCATCTCCCGACACCACCGTCATTCGGCGGATGTCGGAGAAGCTCGCCCGTCGCGGCCCCGACCACGAAGGCCTGATCAGCGACGGCCCGCTGGCTTTCGGCCACCGGCGCCTTGCGATCATCGACCTCTCCCCCAGCGGCGACCAGCCGATGGTGGACAAGGAACTCCGTCTCGCTCTTGTATTTAATGGAACATTATATAATTACAAAGAGTTAAGAGAGGAACTTAAAGACTTACATTACAGTTTTTTCTCCGAAGGCGACAGCGAAGTCATCCTCAAGGCTTACCATGCCTGGGGCGAAAAGTGCGTGGAGCGCTTCTACGGCATGTTCGCCTTCGCCGTGTGGGACCAGCGCCACGCCAGCCTGTTCCTGGCGCGCGACCGCTTCGGTATCAAGCCGCTCTATTACTCGCTGGACGGCGCCAGCCTGCGCTTTGCCTCCAGCGTCCAGGCGCTGCTTGCCGCAGGCGGCGTGGACACCGGCATCGACCCGATCGCCCTGCACCACTACTTCACCCTGCATGCCGTCGTGCCTGCTCCGCGCACCATCCTCAACGGCGTGAAAAAACTGCCTCCGGCCACCACCATGACGGTGAACGCCACGGGACAAGTTACCCAGCGCACCTACTGGAGCCTGGACGCCACCCGGCCGGCGCATAACCTGTCCGAGCAGGACTGGCTGAATGCGATCCGTGCCGTGCTGAACCGCGCCGTGGAGCGCCACCGCCTGGCCTCCGACGTACCAGTCGGGGTTCTGCTCTCCGGCGGACTGGACTCCAGCCTGCTGGTGGGCTTGCTGGCCGACCATGTGGACGACCTGCTGACCTTCTCGGTTGGTTTCGAGGATGTCGGCGCAGGCGCGGAAAAGGCCGATGAATTCGAGTATTCGGACCAGGTGGTGGAACGCTTCAAGACCCGGCACCACAAATACCTCATTCCCAACGCTGAAGTATTGAAGCGCCTGCCCGAGGCCGTGGCCAGCATGTCCGAGCCGATGGTCGGCCAGGATGCGGTGGCTTTCTACCTGCTCGGCGAGCGGGTATCGAAAGAAGTCAAGGTGGTGCTTTCCGGCCAGGGCGCGGACGAGGTATTCGGCGGCTACTTCTGGTATCCGCGCATGGACGAGGCCACAGGCTCCGCCCTCGACCGCTTCCGCCTCAACTATTTCGACCGCGACCATGCCGAATACCTGGAAACCGTTGCACCGGCCTGGCATGTGCCGGACGTCACCGCCGAACTGGTGGAGCGGGAACTCGCGAAACCCAAGGCCGATTGTTTCCTCGATCAGGTGCTGCGCTTCGACGCCACCACGCTGGTCGTCGACGACCCGGTCAAGCGCGTCGACAACATGACTATGGCGTGGGGCCTGGAAGCGCGCGTCCCCTTCCTCGACCACGAACTGGTGGAACTGGCGACCAGGATGCCGCCATCGCTCAAACTCAAGGAAGGCGGCAAATTTCCGCTCAAGGCCATCGCCCGCGGCGTAATCCCGGATGCGGTGATCGACCGCCCCAAAGGCTACTTCCCGGTGCCGGCGCTGAAATACGTGCGCGGCGATTTCCTCGAATTCATGCGCGGCATTCTGCTGTCGGACGCCTGCCTGAAACGCGGCCTCTACCAACGCCTCTACGTGGATAAACTGCTGGCCGAACCGGAAGCCCATTTCACCCGCATCCAGGGCAGCAAGCTATGGCACCTGGCACTGCTGGAACTGTGGCTGCAACTGAATGTGGATCCCTGTAATCGCTGACATGAGATGTTTGGGTTAACACCAGTGGCACTTGCCCTCAGGTGGCGTGGCCGGCAAAAGCTGCAGGAGGATAATTACATCCGGTGGCAGATCTGGCACAACTCGCTTCGGTCTTTCGTCACCCGGAGATAGAAAGGATAGGCCCGCACCGCCGGCGCCTCCACCGCATCGCCATGCAGGTAGTCGTGGCAGGACGCGCATTCGACCTTGCCGCCGAAGAGCTGGATTTCGTTGATGTCCGGAATTCCGTTGCCGTTCGTATCGAAAAAAGAGATGCCGTCGCGTACGCCGTATGGCTGGTTATACGCCCCGGCGGTTGATGCGGGAATACCCGCTCCGACAGGGTGGTGGCTGCGCGGTTCCAGGTAGATGGCGGAATAATCCTTCGCTTTCGAGGAAGGAGCAGGCCGGATGTGGCAGCTCCGGCAATCGCTGTCCGCCGCCTGGGCAACCGGCGCAACGAGCCCCAATCCCAGCAGGGCAAGGATAAAACTTCCCGCTTTAGTCATGACGACACCTCCATTTTCCAACTCAAGTTCAGTCATTATCGCAGGCATCAGAACGACGCGCACCCAAAAAGAGACCGTGGCCACTGAAAATCGTTCCGGTCGGGAACCGAGCTCCGATTTCGGCGCGCCACCTGTTAGAATTTCGCTTAACGAATGGCACGCTTTGAAGATTGCAAATGGATCGACGACATTTCATGAAAATCTGCGGCGCATCCGCCGCGCTGGCGACTTTGCAGACGGGCGGCGCCGGCCCCTTGCGCGCCGAGGATCTGCGCCATTACGGCAGGGTAAAACTGACGGATGAGGCCGGCAATCCGATCAAGGCCGGCCAGCTCACGACCGAGGAAGCCCATGTATTCCATTACCCTTTCAAGGGCACGCCGTGCTTTCTCATCAACCTAGGCCGCCCGGCGGCAAAAAAGCTGACCCTGCCCACCCAGGAGCAGGGCGAGTATGTGTGGCCGGGCGGAGTGGGCGGGCAAGGGGAAATCGTGGCCTACTCGGCAATCTGCGCCCACCTGCTTTCGGCCCCTTCCAGGGCGGCAAGCCCGATCACCTACCGCGAGCCCGGCGACAAGAGCGGGCAAGCGCCGGGGATGATTGTCTGCTGCACCCACAACAGCGTGTACGACCCGGCGCAAGGGGCCAAAGTGGTGGCGGGCCCGGCGCCCCAACCGCTCGCGGCCATCCGCCTGGAACACGACCCGCACAGCGACGAACTGTACGCCACGGGGGTTTATGGCGGGACGATGTTCGATCTTTTCTTTACGGTCTACCGACGGCACCTCGCCGCCACCTACGGCCCTTCTGCAGGCCGGCAGGAAGCGTCCGAGGCCGCCAAAACCGTGCGCCTGTCCGAGTACAGCCGCACACTGGCCAAATGCCCCGTTTCGACAGGCTGAGCATAAGGCTCAGGCTTCCGGAATGGCTCCGCTTGATTCCAGCGCCAGCAGGCTTTCCGCCTCCTGCCGGAGGAGAGCGAGCTTGCCGGCAATGTCCGGGGCGCGATTACGGCACGCCACTTCCAGGCGCAAGGCGGCAATTTCAAGCGCGGAAATGCCGCAGTAGAGTGCGCCGCCACGCAGCCGGTGAGCCAGTGCCTCGACTTTTTCAAGATCGGAAGCCGAATAGGCTGCCTGAAAGGCATCCAGGCAGGAAGGCAGTTCGGCAAGCTGCATTCTCAATGAAGCCAGCCAGCTCTGCCGGCAGCCACCCGCCCGCTCCATGCCAAGCCCGGCATCGATGATCGGCAGATCGGAGTGAGGCGAAGCGGGGAAATCCTCCTTCACGCTCCACCCCTCTTTCTTTCCGGCCTCCTGGGCGCAAACCGGCGTGAGCGGACACCATTTCTCGATGGCCTTGCGCAGCGACTCCTCGGCCAGGGGTTTTTCCAGGTAGTCATCCATCCCGGCAGCCAGGTAGCGCTCCCTATCCCCGCTCAGCGCATTGGCGGTCAGCGCAATGACGGGAGTCGCCTCACCCCCCTCCTGCAACATCCGGATGCGCCTTGTCGCCTCGATGCCATCCATCACCGGCATATGCACGTCCATCAGGATCAGGTCATAGCGCTGCCTGCCACAAGCCTCCACGGCAGCAACGCCATCCGCCGCCTCGTCCACGGCAATACCCCACTGCAGCAACAAGATCGTGTTCAATTTTCGGTTGATTTCGTTGTCGTCCACCACCAGGATATGTAGCTGGACGGGCAGGGTGTTTTCCTCCTCCTGCAAGGGGGCGGGAGTGGAGATACCCAGGTTCTCAACAGGCCGTGAAGGGAGTAAAACCGTGTCCCCACCCGCTTCCTTGAGGCACAGCGAAATCGTGAATCGGGATCCTTCGCCTGGCGTGCTCTCAACCGCGACAGTGCCATTCATCATTTCAACCAGACGCCGGGTAATCGCCAATCCCAGCCCTGTGCCTCCGTAGCGGCGGGTTATCGAGGCATCTCCCTGGCTGAATGGCTGAAATAGCTGCCCCTGTTGCTCGTCGGTCATGCCGATTCCCGTGTCGGCCACACAGATTTCGACATGGACGGAGCCGTTTCCTCCATCCAGATGCTTCACTGTGACGGTGATTGCGCCGGAGTGGGTAAACTTGATGGCATTGCCGAGAAGATTGGCCAGGATCTGACGGATACGCGCCGGGTCGCCCATCAGGTTGGCGGGCATGCCTCGGTCGATCTCCAGAATCAGGCGCAATCCCTTGCTCTGGGCGCTGGGCATATGGAAGAGGGCACATTGCTCGATCAAATCACCCAGATCGAATGCCAGGTATTCAATCGACAGCTTGCCCGCTTCGATCTTGGACAAGTCCAGGATGTCGTTGATAATCGCCAGCAAGGTCTGGGCGGAAGTTTCGCAAATCTTGAGATAATCCTGCTGGAGCTTGTCGATGCGGGTTTTGCCCATCAAGCCGAGAAATCCGATCAGGCCATTCAACGGCGTGCGGATTTCATGGCTGACATGGGCGAGGAACTGGCTTTTTGCCTGATTGGCCGATTCCGCGCTGGCTCTGGCTTGCTCAGCCTCTTCCTTGAGCCGTGCCAGATCTCTCGTCCGCTCCTCGATGCGCTCCTGCATGTCGCTGCTGGCCGATTGCAATTCTCCCGCCATGGCGTTGAAACCTTGCTCCAGTTCCGCCAGTTCTCCGCCGGAGTCCACCGCGACGCGAGCATCGAGATGGCCGTGGGCTATGCGCACGACCGCGTCGAGCAGGCGCGACAGCGGATGGGTGACATCGCGGCTCATGCGTAGCGCCAGCAACAAAGCCCCGAAAAAACCGAAAAAACCGATGGCTATGCTGGTTATGATGAAACGGTTTTTGCGCTCCTGGGTGGCGGCCGTGGACAGCTCCAGGTAAACCCGCCCGAGTAATTTCTTTTTCTTGCTGTTATCAGGTTCCGCACGGTTAAACAGGCCGTATTCATCGATGCCGTTTTCATTCTGGTAAATCGGTGCGGCAAAAACCAGGGAATTCTTTCCGATTGAATCGCCCTGACCGAAGTCGGCAAGCTCGGCCGCCTTATAGTCGATCAGGCTGGGGCGGCCGCTCACTGCGAGGATCTTGTCGCGGTCATCGGTAATGATGACCGCTTTGACATCGCCTTCCTTCATCACCGCCTGAGCGAGCGCCTGAAGAATTTCGCGGTTGCCGGAAAACGCGCCATATTCGCTGGCGGGCGCAAGCTGGCGGGCGATCAACATGCCTCGCGACTTCAGGGCGTCATCCATTTCGGTGATGCCGCCGATCATCACCACAATATTCAACAGAGTGGCAATAACGACCACCGGGAACATCGCCAGGAACAGGATCCGGTATTTGATGCTCCAGTGTTTCATGGTTCGCCCTCTGAAGCGCGCTTCAGCTTGTTGTTCAGGCTGGCTTCATCGTCGAGGCTGATACCGAGCGAGCGGGCAACCTGAGTATTGACGCCGACCGAGAAATAACGGGGTGGCTGGGGCAGCGGCAAACGCCGGTCTGCCGCCAGGCGCTGGATCATTTCCGCTGCCTGCTGGCCGATTTGCTCCGGCACACTGAACACTGCCGCAATCGCGCCCGCCTTGACATAGGAAGGCGAGAATCCGAGCAACGGCACTTGTTGGCGGTAGGTGGCAAGAAGAATGCTCTGGATGGTATTGCGGTTGTAGATCATAGGGTCGGGAACCGCCAGCAGCACCTCGCTTTCACCCAGCAGCCGCTTCAATGCCGGCAACAGGTCGGCTTCGCCACCCACCGTCCCGATGATCGCGACCAAGCCGGCTGCCTTGGCCGCCGCGCTCAGCGCCGTGGCAAGCTCGGTGGAATTGGGAGCCAGCAGGATGCCGACTTTGATCCGGCCGGGAAGAGCATGGCGAATCAGGGCAAACTGGCGCGCCCAAGGCTGGTCAAGGGTGATCGCGGAGAAATTGCGCGGATCGGCCAGGCGCCCGCTCTGCCGGACGGTTTTCTCGAACGCTGCGCGTGGCACCAGCACGCTGAGCACGGGCTGAGGCAGGTTTTTTTGCGCCAGCGCCTCCATTGCTCCGGTACCGACCGCCACCAGCAGCTGTCCGGGATCCGCACGGAGGGAGTCCCCTTCCTGCAACGGTATCACTTTGACCGGCAGCCTGGCCGTACCGCCATCCTGGGAAAGTACCGCGCGCAGCTTGTCCGCCACCCGGACGTAAGCGTCACCTTCCTCGCTGAGCACCACGGTCACCCCATCCAGCGCTGCTGCCGCGCGCGGCAGGCAGAACATGGCCAGGGTAAGGCAGAGGGCGGAGAGGAAGCGCCAGTAGTGCATCAAGTTCAGAGGTCCGGCTTCAGTTGATCCAACAGGCTGGGTATTGGATTAATGCGAAAAAAGAAAGTGGGCTGCGTAGCCGGGTACTTCCCTGAGTTAGTGGGCGATGCGCCTCGCACAGGAATTCCACCATGGGTTTTAATTATATGGGCAAGCCAACTGATGTTTGAGCAAAACCTGTAAATTATCAGAAAGCACCCCCAATTCGTATAGGGGATTCCCTCATACTATGGGCCCCCTTCATCAGAGCGGCCCTTCCGTCTCCGGCTCCGCCAGCGGCGAGGAATCGACGGCTTCTTCGCCGTCTTGAACCGGCTGGGGAGTCATTTTCTTCGCCTTGCCTTTCTTCGCAGCATCCAGCCGCGCCTGTTCCGGCAGGGGGCGGGCCGAGTCGACGAGTGGTTTCAGCGTGGGCAGCAGGTGCTTCAGGACTTGTGCCGACAGCGCCGAAGTGAACCCATAATTTGCTGCGTCCGCGCCGGGCACGAATGCGGTTAGCGTGCCGAAGAAGCGGTCCCCGATGAAGAACACGAACGTGGCGGAGCGGTTTACCGCGCGGGATTCCTTGATCGTACCCGCTGCGGAGAATGTGACGTAGCGATGGTCGCCGGTGCCGGTTTTGCCACCCAGAGGAATCTGCGTGCCGTCCTCTCTCACGATGGCGCGGGCAAGCCGCGTGGCCGTGCCCCCCTCCACCACATCGATCAGCACGCTGCGCACCGCAGCCGCCAGTTCAGGCGTGAACAAACGCTCGCTTTTGCCGGGGGCGCGCTCAACCACGGTTTCATAGGGTGTATCCGCACCGAAGCGCATGCGCTCGATCAGTATCGGGGGAGCCTGGACCCCATCGTTGAGTATGATGCCCATGAGTTCAGCGAGCGCAGCGGGGCGATCCCCGGAACTGCCGATGGCCGTGGCCAGCGATGGAACCAGTGAGTCGAACGGGTAGCCGAGCCGCTTCCAGCCACGATGAATTTCCAGGAAGGCCTCCACTTCGATCAGGCTGCGGATGCGGATGTCCTGCGCGTTCCTGTGCACGGTCCTGAGCAGCCAGTCATAGACGGCGATACGTTCAGCACCGCTGGCCTCGATCATATCCTTGTGCCGTGCGCCGGGGTGCGTGGCCAGGTAGCGCACCAGCCACAACTCCAGCGGATGGACATGCGCGAGATAACCCTGGTCGGACAGCGAGTATTTTCCCGGGCCGTAACCCTCATACATGGCGCGGAGGGTACGTCCGTCCGAACCCCTGAATCCGGGCAGGCGAGATTCCATGAATTTGGCGAACTGGTCCAGGGTGGCCTGCGGTTTAAGGTAGCGGTAGGCGGCCGCAAGCCGCCGCGGGGCGGGACGAATGCCGGAAAAGAAAATGTCCTCGATCTCCGGCGCCGATTTGCCTTTGTATTTATGGTAGAAGCGGAGAAGGAACTCCTGGCTTTCCTTGTCCGCGAAACGTTTGAGGTATTCCTGACGCTGCGGGTCGTCCATATCCTTGAGGATATTCGCCCCCGGGGTCTGGAACATGGTGTAGCGCACGATATCCCGCATCAGGCGGATATAAACCAGGTTGACGGAAAAGCGGGTGGCTTCGCGCACGCTGATGACCCTGCCATCGTCCTCGCGCTTGAAGTTGTGGAAGACATGCACGCCGCCGCCGGTAAAGAATCGCTCGAGCGGGCTGGCCGAATACTTGCGCTCCAGGGCATCGTCCAGCATGGCCGCGAGGCTGTTGTCCCCCCCTTGCAGCAGATGGTCGATCGCCCAGCGGGTGAGGTTGTCGCTGGATTCCACTTTGACTTGCCGCAGATCTTCCGGCGGCAGGGACGCATACTGGCCGTGCAGCTTTTCGACGATCTCCAGGTAGGTCACCAGCGTTCTCAGCTTGGCGGTGGAACCCAGGTCGAGCTTGGCGCCCTGGTTGATGTCAAACGGCTGGTCGAAGTTGTCGGCCAGAATCCGAAGCTTGGCGCCCTGCGGCGTCAATTCATGAAGCGTGAAACTGTAAATGATCTTGCCCGGATCAGCCTCGCCCAGCAGATACTTGCCGTAGAGCCCGGCGGCGCGGGCCGGCTCCGGGTTCCTGAGATCGCGCAGAATATCGGTGATCTTCTGCTGCAACGCCCCGTCGAGCGTGCTTTGCACGGAGAGGTCCAGGCGGTCCAGTTCATACAGGCGGGGCAACCCCAGGAGGGAAGCCAGGTGTACGCGCACGGCGCCGGCCGCCTTGCGGGACAGGAAATCCCCGCTTTCTTCCGGAGCCGCAGCCGAAAGAAACCGCAGCGGCACCTTCAGGGCGGCGTCCCTGACAGCGGGCGGAATCACACCGGCCTGCGCCAGCACCCTCAGATGGCTGTTGGTCAGCTCCTCCAAGGCCTTGCGCTCTTTCGTCAGGTAAGACGATGGCCGGCGCTGGGCGATCATCAGGCTCAACACATGCTTGTAGGCTCTTGCGAATTCGCCGGGATCGGCACCGCTCGACGGCGAGGAACGCAACGTCCGATTGACGTAATTAAAGTCCCATCCAAACCAGGCCCACAGCCCATCGCCGATACCGTTCACTTCCCCGAATCCGGCAACTGCGGCGAGCGGAACCGTATTGAGGTAACTCACCACGATACGCTGACGCGCTGGCAGCGTGTTCTCCCCGTCCAGATAGGCGCGCACGGAAGCGGAGGCGATCTGCTGCAACTTGTCGCCGGCAGTGAGGGTCAAGCCATTGGGAGAGTGCCGGTACTTCTCGATTTGCGTGGCCAGCGTGCTGCCGCCGGGCACGTCATGTTCCGGGCGGAAAAGCTGGATCGCCTTGTCCTGCACGGCTTTCCCGAGACGAGCCCACTCCACGGCCGGATTTTTCCTGGCGTGGCTGGGGTCCAGCAGCTCGCGGTTCTCGATAAAGAGCAGGCTATTCACAATGAGCGGAGGAACCGCCTCGAAATTCTCGTAGACTCGTGCCGGGGAAAGCGTCTGGAAAAATGGCTGGCCGCTGGAGTCCGTGACCAGCAGACCGGCCTGGGACTTCTCCCGGTAGGGAACGAACAAGCCCAAGCCGATCAGCTCCTGCATGCGCGGCGACAGCCGTGCCTGGGCGCTCACCTGGAAACCCTGGTCAGCCAGGCGCGGAATCATGGCCGGCAACCGGCTATACCCCAGACGCTCGTCGTAAGGCCCGGCTTGGGGAATGGGCCGGCTCGGATTGGACCCGCTCTTCACTGTCCAGCGCAGGTCCTTGGCAAGCCGGGACAGGTAATCCGCCTGGAATGCCGAGGATTCGGTCTCCCTGAAAAAAAGGATGCCCAGCGTGACGAGGGCGAGAATAATCAGTACCAGGAATGTGAAGAAAATTTTCTTGAGAATGCGTTTGATGGTGAGGGTTCCGCCAGAATTGTTTTGTTCCACGTTTATCTATTGAATGAGTGACATGATCCGGCTACAAATTGTACTCCATGCATAATAATTTATAGCACCCGCCGCGTGGAAAGCCGGGCAATGAAATCCGATCACCGCCACCCGCTCAGCACCGCCCTGATCGCCTCGTCCGACACCGGCATTGGCAGTGCCATATCGATGCGCATGCGCTCGCGCACCCGGATCAGCGCAGGCTCGTCCTGCGATTCGTAAAACACCAGTATCCGGGTGTCCCTGAGCGGCTGCGCCGCCGCCAGAAGAGATTCGAGATTGCTCAGACGATCGCGAAAGTCCGACTGGAAGTAGAAATCCGCCACGATCACGTCAGGCTTCAGCTTGCGCACCAGCGAGATGGCCTTGCGCGCCCGCCACTCGGCAGTCACGTCGAAACCAAGCTGCTTGTAGAGCTCGGGCAATCTGCCGTGGGAGATGAATTCGATCACGGCGAGGAGGGTTTTGGGTTGGGCGGTCATTGTTGTTTGGTTATGCCTTTGTTATAACTTATTCAATGTGGTTTTGTAGGGTGCGCCTTGCGCACCGGATGTTCAGGTGCCGGGGCTGCCCGGCACCTGAACATCTGCGCGTAGCGCACACAAAACCATCCGGCGCAATGCGCTTCGCTTATTACGCCCTACATCATTACGCCATACGCGTTAGAACACACAGTTGCTACTGCGAACGGTCAGACTCGATTGATTTTTCTCCCCATAGCCGTTATTCAGCGCCTTCCATCCCATTATCAATCGGTAGAGTAGAGAACAGGCTCTCGCCTGCCCTCCCTCATCAAACCGTGCATGCGCTATTAACGCACACGGCTTTCCGATGTTCTTCACGCCAAGGCATGCGCCGTCTTCCAGCCTGCCGTTACCGGAATTTTGTATAGCCCGTAGTTCGCATAAAGCTTCTGACGTGGGAATCGGTCTAATGCAGTTTTTCGATCCCTGATCTTATGACGCTTCATCAGGTGCGTCCGCAAGCGATTTTCAGCATACGTTTTCACCTTGTCGAGTACTTTGCTGGAGTTTCGGTAGTGGAAGTAGCCGACCCAGCCACGAAGGCTGGCATTCATATTCTTCACCACGTCTGCCAGCGGCACCGGAGTTAGCCGCCGATCCGTCTGTTGCTTCATGCGTTCTTTGATTTTCGCAAGAGATTTGGGCGCCGGGCATATATGCTGATAGCTTTTGCCAGACTTCCAGCTCTTGCTCACCCTGATTTCAAATCCCAGGAAGTCGAAACTCTCCTTCCTTGCATCAACGATGCGGGTCTTGCTCTCGTTCAGCGTGAGATCAAGACGATCCAGCACATGCCGTACCGTGGCCAGGGGCGCATCAACTGCACCCGCACACAGCACCACAAAATCGTCCGCGTAACGGACGATGCGCGCCTTCAGTTTCCAGCGTAGTTGATGCTTCTCCCATATCCGGTCAAGCAGGTGCAGGTAGCAGTTCGACAGCAACGGCGAGATGACGCCGCCTTGCGGCGTGCCTTTGCTGTTGGCTTTGCCTCCACCTACATGCTTCTTGGTGCCGTCCTTATCCTCTCCAATGACCGGCGCTTTGAGCCATAGCTTGATGACGTGCAAGATCGCACTGTCAACGATGCGCTCGGCTACGACGGCCAGCAGTTTGGCGTGAGGAATGCTGTCAAAATACTTCGACAGGTCGGCATCGATGACTTGGGTGTAACCTTGATGAAGCGCTTCCGCTATTTCATCGACCGCATCATGGGCGGATTTCTTTGGCCGGAATCCGTAGGAATTCGGGCAGAAATCCGCTTCAAATATCGGTTCGATGACGAGCTTTACCGCCATCTGGGCTACCCGGTCTCGGATCGTCGGTATCCCCAGGGGACGCTGACTGCCGTCCGCTTTGGGGATCATGACGCGCCGCACCGGACTTGGGTGGTAGGTCTTGTCTTTCAGGTCTTGGGCTAGTTCCGACAAAAACTTGTCTATCCCTATCTTCTGCTCTATGTCCTCGAAGTTTATCCCATCAACGCCGGGACTCCCTTTGTTGGCGCGAACAAGGCGGTAGGCAAACATGAGGATGTCTGCCCGCCATGCTTTGTCATATAGCGCATAGAAGCGATAGGCCGGTTCTTGCTTGGCCTTGGTGTAGAGCTTCCTCTGTAGTGTCCTGATTGCTTCAGGGGTTGTTAGCGACATGGCAATCCCCTTCTCCTTCACTCTTCGGTTGCATGAACAAAGCAGGGTTCCTTCCCTCGTCCGGGGTTATGTTGTCCCTCGGTCTCAAGCGGTACTATGAACCCCTCCGACTCCCGATATGGCCTGCGGCGCTTTCGTTTCCTTATACGCCGCAGTCGGCAGTCTCCCTGCCACCATAACGGGTCTCCCGTGCTGCACGGTATATCCTCCACAACATGCCACCCCTGCTACCCCGGGAGTCAATGCGCGTTACTTCCGTTATTCCAACGCTCATCCAGCGGCCTTCCCCTTCAGACCAGAGGGTCGGCTTCTCCATTTGTGTTACGAGGCTACGTCTAGGTTCACTTGCGTTGCGGCCTGCTGCTTT
>CAMTYG010000214.1:0-14154 GCA_947085875.1 uncultured Sulfuricella sp. | reverse complement strand
CCAAACACACTGGGTGTTTGCTAGTGATGTAAGCAACGCGCGTGCCAGGTTGCTTCGTGCGCCGGTTCCGGCCCGGTATAGCAGGGTTGTTGCGCTGGTTCATGGTGCCGGCTGCGCATCGGCCCACTTTGATCTCAGAGAGTAAAGCGACACAATAATGGCGTAATGTGACGATTTGCGTCACTTGTTGGTTGTGAGGGCTGGGATGAAATGTTGCTTTTTTGATGATCTCACCGGTTCATCCTTGGGCGCCTAGTCCAAAAGAACTATCGCCTTCAGTCACAAGAACTAGCCGCGTCAGCCATGTGGCGTAGCCAGCCATCGTCCGTTTGACCTCTGAAAACCCACAGTCCTGCATATATGCCGCTGCCCGGCAACTAACTATTCTATCAGGCATCTTCAACATCGGAGGGAGGCAGCATGGCTACGCAAAAATACAAGGCATGGTCCGTGGTTATCGCAAGCACGATTGCGTTCACCGTCTGTTTCATGATCTGGATGATGTTTGCCGTGATCGGCATTCCCATCAAGAAAACCTTGGGGCTCAATGAGACCCAGTTCGGTATCCTGATCGCCATGCCGGTTCTTACCGGCTCCCTGGTACGGGTGCCGGTGGGCATGTGGACCGACAAGTTCGGCGGCCGCATCGTGTTCACCCTGCTGATGTTGTCCACCGTCATTCCGATCTGGATGATTTCCTACGCCACCGAATTCTGGCAATTCCTGGTAGCCGGACTGTTCGTGGGCGTTGCCGGCGGCTCCTTCGCCGTGGGCATTTCCTACGTCGCGCGCTGGTTCCCCAAAAGCCAGCAGGGCCTCGCGATGGGGATCTTCGGCGCCGGCAATACGGGCGCGGCGGTGACCAAGCTGGTGGCGCCAGCCATCGTGGTGGCTTACGGCTGGACGGTGGTGCCGCAGATTTACGCGGTGCTCATGCTGGTCACGGCGATCCTGTTCTGGATGTTTACCTTTACCGACCCGGCTCACGTGGTGCCCAAGAGCACGACCGTCCGCGAGCAGCTTGCGGCGCTCAAAGACCCCAGGGTGTGGAAATACTGTCAGTACTATTCCATTGTGTTCGGTGGTTACGTGGCCTTGGCTCTGTGGATGACCAAGTACTATATCAGCGAATACGGATTCGACCTCAAGACGGCGGCGCTGCTGGCTGCCGCATTCAGCATACCCGGGGGGGTGTTGCGCGCCCTGGGCGGCTATTACTCCGACAAATTCGGGGCGCATACCATCACCTGGTGGGTGATGCTGGTATCGTTGGTTTGCCTTTTCCTGCTTTCCTACCCGCAGACCGAATTCACCATCAAAACCGTGACAGGGGCGGTCACTTATCACGTCGGGCTGGGTCCGACCCTGTTCACTGTCATCATGTTCACCCTGGGTATCGCTTTTGCGGTAGGCAAGGCATCGGTATTCAAGTACATCTCCGACGACTATCCGCACAATATTGGCGTGATTTCCGGCATTGTGGGCCTGGCAGGCGGTTTGGGCGGATTTTTGCTGCCGATCATGTTCGGAGCGCTGGTTGACCTGACGGGCATCCGCTCCTCTGCTTTCATGCTGATGTTCGGCGTGGTTTGGGTTTCGCTGATGTGGATGTACTGGACCGAAGTGCGGACACTGGACAAGGCGGCAGCTAAAAGATTAGCGGCGGACAACATGGAGTAATGCGGTTCTGAATGGCAGTTGGCAGTACATTTTGAATTTAAATCAAGAGGAGATAGGCATGCCGAATATTGATATCAAAGAATGGGACGTGGAGGACCAGAAGTTCTGGGAATCCACCGGCAAGAAAATTGCCAACCGCAATCTGTGGATTTCCATCCCCAGCCTGCTGTGCGGCTTCGCCATCTGGCTGATGTGGGGGATCGTCACGGTGCAGATGATAAATCTGGGCTTCCCGTTCAAGCCTGACCAGATGTTCACCATCACCGCCATCGCCGGCCTGGCCGGGGCGACGCTGCGGATTCCTGCCTCCTTCTTCATCCGCATTGCCGGCGGCCGCAACAGCGTCTTCTTCACCACCATGCTGTTGATGATTCCGGCCATTGGCACCGGCATCGCGCTTCAGGACAAGAGCACGCCGCTGTGGGCATTCCAGTTCCTGGCGCTGCTGTCCGGTATCGGCGGCGGCAATTTCGCGGCTTCCATGAGCAACATCAGCACCTTTTACCCCAAGCGCCTGCAAGGCACCGCGCTCGGCTTGAATGCGGGCCTCGGCAACTTCGGCGTGACCACCATGCAGATCGTGATTCCGCTGGTAATGACGACCGGCGCCTTCGCCGCCATCACCGGCGGCGCCATGGAACTGGTGAAGCCCTCCGGCTGGATTTTCGGCAAGATCGCGGCCGGCACCCCGACTTATATCCAGAACGCCGGCTTCGTCTGGTTGCTGCTGTTGATCCCCATGACGATTTTCGCCTATTTCGGCATGAACAATCTGTTAACCATCAGCAAGAACATCGGTTCGACGCTTGCGGCCTTCGCCAAGATTCTCTATCTGTACGGTTTGGCCTTCATCACCACGGCTATCGGGCTCTATCTGTACCTGCCCGCGCCCACCGGCCTGGGGCTCTTGAACATGTGGGTGGCGCTGCCCCTGATCGTAATCCTGACGCTCGTGGCGATGAAGCTCGCGGCCTTCGGCGAGATGAAGGGCAATATCGCCAATCAGTTCGCGATTTTCAAGAACAAGCACACCTGGTCCATGACCGCGCTCTACATCGTCACCTTCGGTTCGTTCATCGGCTTCTCGATGGCCCTGCCCCTCGCCATCACGGTGATCTTCGGCTTCCAGCACATTCCTGATCCGGTGACCGGCCTGATGACCCATACCACCAAGAACCCCAACGCAGTGTCGGCGCTCACCTACGCCTGGATCGGTCCCTTCATCGGCGCGCTGATCCGCCCTGTCGGCGGCTGGATTGCCGACAAGACCGGCGGAGCCATCGTGACCCAGCTGATTTCCGTCGTCATGGTGGTGGCCTCCGCTGCAGCCGGCTACGTGATGTTCCTGGCCTACAACTCCGCTACGCCTGAGGTGCACTTCACCAATTTCCTGCTGGTTTTCGTGGTGCTGTTCGCCGCCGCCGGCATCGGCAACGCCTCCACCTTCCGTACCGTGGGCGTGATCTTCGACCGCGTGCAGGCTGGTCCGGTGCTGGGTTGGACTTCGGCAATCGGAGCCTACGGCGCCTTCATCGCCCCGGTGGTGATCGGCGCGCAGATCAAGGCCGGCACCCCGCAAAACGCGATGTACGGCTTCGCCATATTTTATGCCCTGTGCCTGATCCTGAACTGGTGGTTCTACCTGCGCCCAGGTTCGGAAATCAAAAATCCATAAAAATAACAGAGGCTAGCACGTAGTGCCCACGCGGAAACAATGTCCGGTCTCAACGCGTGGGCACAAAAACGTGCCCACCCTACGCCTGACACACAACATTTAAGGAGTTTAAATAAATGAGTCACTTTCTCGACCGTTTAAAGTTTTTTGAAAAAACCAAGGAGACCTTCTCCAACGACCACGGCATCGTCACCAATGAGGATCGTCAGTGGGAAAATGCCTACCGCCATCGCTGGGCGCATGACAAGATTGTTCGCTCCACTCATGGCGTGAACTGCACCGGCGGCTGCTCGTGGAAGATTTTCGTCAAGAGCGGCCTGGTCGCTTTCGAGATGCAGCAGACCGACTATCCGCGCACCCGCGAAGACTTGCCGGATCATGAGCCGCGCGGCTGCCAGCGTGGCGCATCATTTTCCTGGTACCTGTACAGCCCGCAACGGATCAAGTATCCGCTGATCCGCGGCCGCCTGCTGGATTTGTACCGCGCAGAACGCAAGGGCGGCAAGGATCCGGTTGACGCATGGGGCGCGATTCAGACTGACGAAAAGAAACGCAAGCAATACACCGCCGTGCGCGGCTTGGGCGGCTTCGTGCGCACCAATTGGGAAGAAGTCAAAGAAATCATCGCTGCCGCCAACATCTACACCATCAAAAAGTGGGGGCCTGACCGCATTTTCGGTTTCTCGCCTATTCCGGCGATGTCGCAGATTTCCTACGCTTCCGGCGCGCGCTACCTGTCGCTCATCGGCGGCGCCTGCGGTTCTTTCTATGACTGGTACTGCGATCTGCCGGCGGCATCCCCCCAGACCTGGGGCGAACAGACCGACGTGCCGGAATCGGCCGACTGGTATAACTCCACCTACATCATCGTCTGCGGCTCCAGCCTGCCGACCACACGCACACCGGATGCCCACTTCGTCTCCGAGGTGCGTTACAAGGGTGCGAAGGTCATCTCGATGGCCCCGGATTACGCCGAGTTCTGCAAGGCGTCCGACCTGTGGATGCCGATCCATCCGGGCACCGATACCGCCGCCTTCCTGGCGATGGGGCACGTGGCGCTGAAAGAGTATTACATCGACAAGCAGGATCCGTATTTTTCCGAGTATGCCCGCAAGTACACCGATCTGCCGATCCAGGTGATGCTGCGCAAGCATGGCGATGCTTATGTGTCCGACCGCTGCCTGCGCGCCTCTGATTTTGCCGGATCATTGGGCGAGACCAACAACCCCGACTGGAAAACCATCGTCTATGACGAGAAGACCAAAACCTACGTTGCGCCTAACGGCTCGATCGGCTTCCGTTGGGGCGAAGAGGGCAAGTGGAATCTGCTGCCGAAAAACGCGGCCAACCAGCAGGAAATACTGGCCGAACTGTCCTGCATCGACAGCAAGGATGCGGTGGCTTCGGTCGGTTTCCCGCATTACGAGCCGGGTGAAGGTGATTTGCTGTTCCGCAATGTGCCGGTACGCAAGTTGAAACTGGCCAGCGGCGAGGACGTATTGGTGACGTCCGTTTTCGACATGCAGGTTGCCCAGTACGGCATCGACCGTGGCTTGGGCGGCGGCAATGTCGCCAAGGATTACGCCGATGCCGCCGTGGCCTATACTCCCGCCTGGGCAGAAAAAGTCACCGGCGTCAAGGCTGCCGACCTGGAGCGTACCGGACGCGAATTTGCTTACAACGCTTCCAAAACGCATGGCAAATCCATGGTGATCATGGGCGCCGCGATCAACCACTGGTATCACAACGATATGATGTATCGTGGTGTCATGAACCTGTTGCACATCTGCGGTTGCGTTGGGCAATCGGGTGGCGGTTGGGCGCACTATGTGGGCCAGGAAAAACTGCGTCCGCAGGCCGGCTGGGCGCCGATCGCCTTCGCGCTCGACTGGCAGCGTCCGCCGCGCCATATGAACTCCACTTCCTACTGGTACTTCCACACCGACCAGTGGCGTTACGAGACCCTCAAAGGCGATGATCTGACGTCCCCCGCCGGAAAAGGCAAGTACAAGGGCTACTCGCTGGCCGACTACAACGTCGCAGCGGTTCGCATGGGCTGGCTGCCGTCCGCGCCGCATTGGAACACCAACCCGCTCGAGCTGGTTGCCGAAGCCGAAAAGGCCGGTGCTACCGACGAGGCGAGCATTGCCAAGCACGTGATCGGCAAGCTCAAGGATGGCTCGCTGGATGTCGCCTTCGCCGATCCGGACAACCCGGTCAACTGGCCGCGCAACCTGTTCGTCTGGCGCGCCAATCTGATCGGCACCTCCGCCAAGGGGCACGAGTATTTCCTCAAGCATTTGCTCGGTGCGCAGAACGGCGTGTTGCAGGAGTCCGGCGACGGGAACAACAACAAGCTGGTCAAATGGCACGACGAAGCGCCAATCGGCAAGCTGGATCTGATGGTCGATATCAATTTCCGTCTGAACTCCACCGGCGCCTACTCCGACATTATTCTGCCGACCGCAACCTGGTACGAGAAGAACGACCTCAACACCACCGACATGCATCCTTTCATGCATCCGTTGTCGGAAGCGGTATCGCCGGGCTGGCAATCCATGTCCGACTGGCAGATTTTCAAGAATATCGCGCAGACCTTCTCGGCGATGGCCGAAAAGCACCTCGGCACGCGCAAGGATATCGTCGCCCTGCCGATGCAGCACGATTCGGCGTTTGAGCTGGCTCAGCCATTCGGTGAGGTCAAGGACTGGAAGAAGGGCGAATGCGATCCGGTTCCCGGCAAGACCATGCCGCTTCTCAAGGTGGTCGAGCGCAATTATGGCGACATCTACCGGAAGTACATCGCGATCGGCCCATTGATGGTCAAGCTGGGCAACAACGTCAAGGGCATCGACTGGAACACCGAGATGGAGTACGACCAGCTAAGGGTGATGAACGGCGCGGTGAAAGTGCCGGGTGTTTCTTTTGGCATGCCTTCTCTCGAAGAAGACATCTTCGTCTGCGATTCGGTGATGCGCATGGCGCCGGAAACCTGCGGCGAAGTGGCTCATAAAGCCTGGACCGCGCTGTCCAAGAAGACCGGCATCGACCATCACCATCTGTACGCCGCCCGCCACGAGGACAAGATCACTTTCCGCGATATCCAGGTGCAGCCGCGCAAGATCATCACCGCGCCGACCTGGTCGGGGATTGAGTCCGAAACGGTGTCCTACACTTCGGGTTACACCAATATCCACGAGCACATTCCGTTCCGCACTCTGACCGGTCGTGCTCACTTCTATCAGGATCACGAGTGGTTCCTGGACTTCGGCGAAGGCTTCTGCACGCATAAACCGCCGCAAGACATGAAGTCGTTCGGCAATCTCGCGCCGAGTATCACGGCTGGCAAGCACGTCAAGCTGAAATGGATCACGCCGCACTCCAAGTGGGGTATCCATTCCAGCTACCAGGACAACCTGCGCATGCTGACATTGTTCCGCGGCGGACCGTACGTATGGATTTCCGAGGTCGATGCCAAGGCAGCAGGTATTGAGGACAACGACTGGGTGGAAGCGGTCAACGTCAACGGTTCGACGATTGCGCGTGCGGTAGTCTCGCAGCGCGTGTCGCGCGGCATGGCGCTGATGTATCACGCCCAGGAGAAGATTGTTAACGTGCCGGGTTCCAACACCACCGGCAAGCGCGGCGGCATTCTCAATTCGGTGACGCGCGTTGTCATGAAGCCGACCAATATGGTTGGCGGATACGTGCAACTGGCCTACAGCTTCAACTATTACGGCACGGTGGGTTGTAACCGCGATACCGAGGTGATTATGCGTAAAGTTGCGGACAAGGATATCGACTGGCTGGAACGGCCGCTCACCCCGGAACGGGAAGCTCAGCTCAACCCGCCCGGAATCGGCAAGCGCTAAAGCGGTGAGGAGTTAGGGGTGAGGAGTGAGGGGTAAAACCTCCGCTCACCCAGCGAGACGGAAAACAGAAAGGAAACGGGTGAGATGGTGAATGGGTGGGGGTTACTCCTCACCCCTCACGCCTCACCCCTCACAGGAGATAACCATGAAAGTACGTGCACAATTCGCATTTGTCTTCAATCTGGACAAATGTATCGGTTGCCACACCTGCTCGGTGACGTGCAAGAACACCTGGACCAACCGCAGGGGCGTGGAATACGTCTGGTTTAATAACGTCGAATCCAAGCCCGGCATTGGTTACCCCAAGCATTGGGAAAACCAGGACAAATGGAAAGGTGGCTGGACGCTGGCCGACGGCAAGCTGGAGCTGAAATCCGGCGGGCGCGCATCGAAGCTGCTGAACATCTTCGCGAACCCGGATCTGCCGCAGATCGACGAATACTACGAGCCGTTCACCTACAACTATGCGCGCCTGCAGAACGCGCCGTTGTCCGAGGCGGCACCGACCGCACGGCCGTTGTCGATGATCACCGGCGACCCGATCGAAAAAATCACCTGGGGCCCGAACTGGGAAGACGATCTGGCCGGTGAATTTTCCAAGCGCGGCATGGACAAGAACATGGACAACATCCAGAAAGAGATGTACGGCCAGTTCGAGAACACCTTCAATCTGTATTTGCCGCGCATTTGCAACCATTGCCTGAATCCGGCCTGCGTCGCCGCCTGCCCATCCGGTTCCATCTACAAGCGGGAAGAGGATGGCATCGTGCTGGTCGATCAGGACAAGTGCCGCGGCTGGCGCTTCTGCATGAGCGCGTGCCCTTACAAAAAGGTTTACTACAACTGGGAATCCGGCAAGGCCGAGAAGTGCATCGGCTGCTACCCGCGCGTTGAATCAGGCATGCCGACGATATGTTCGGAATCCTGCGTCGGCCGCATCCGCTACAACGGCATCATGCTGTATGACGCGGACCGCATCGAAGAACTGGCCAGCACGCAGAATGAACAGGATCTGTACGAGGCGCAGTGCAAGATTTTCCTTGACCCGAATGACCCGAAAGTCATCGCAGCCGCCCGTGCCGAGGGAATCAACGAAGACTGGATCATCGCAGCGCGGAAATCGCCGATCTACAAAATGGCCATCGACTGGAAGATCGCCTTCCCGCTGCACCCCGAGTTCCGCACTCTGCCGATGGTCTGGTACGTTCCGCCGCTTTCTCCGGTGCAATCCCAGATCGATCAGGGCAACCTGCCGGTCGGCCCGGACGGCGCGATCCCGCTGGCCGGCACGATGCGCACACCGGTCAAGTACCTTGCCAACCTGATGACTGCGGGCAAGGAAGCGCCGATCACCAGCGCTCTGAACCGCCTCATCGCCATGCGCAGCTACCAGCGCTCGGTGCATGTTGAAGGCGTCGCAGATACGCGGGCTCTGGTTGCTGCGGGCATCACGGAAGATCAAGCCAAGGAGATGTACCGTTACCTGGCCATTGCCAACTATGAAGACCGCTTCGTGATCCCCACCGGCCATGAGGAAGAGCGCCTGGATGACGCACACGGCTTCCAGGGGCAGAACGGCTTTGCATTCGGTAATGATTCTTCGGCTGGAATCAGCAAGATTTCCCTGTTCCCGCGGCGCCGCAAGGAATCAGCGGAACCGGCTGAACTGGCTCCATCCGCAGACAATAGGTAAGGGGAGACGCCGTGCAAATCTACAAAATACTATCGGCGCTGCTGGAGTATCCGGACCGAGAGCTGCTTGATAATCTGCCGGAAATTCGCGCGGAAATCGGCAAGAGTCCGGATGTTGATGCGACGGAAAAGGAAGCCTTGCGGAAGCTGCTTGATCACATGGCAAACACGCCAGCGACTGAACTGCAAGCGGATTACGTAAAGACTTTCGATCTGACGCCGGAGCACAGTTTGCATTTGACTCACCATTTGTTCGGTGACGATAACGACAAAAATCGCGGTCCGGCGCTGATCGACCTGGGCGAGTTGTATAAGGATTACGGCATGAAGCTGACGACAAACGAGTTGCCAGATTACCTGCCGCTGATCCTTGAATTCGCCGCCTTGAAGGAAGGCGACGAGGCGATGGCGTTTCTGTCCGATGCCAACAAGGTGCTGACGGTGTTGACCAATAACCTGGTCAAGGCCAACAGCCCCTATGCGCCGCTGCTTTCCATCGTCAAGAGCCGCGCCACACTGACCCGCTTAGCCGCTTAAGGAGGAATGAAATGAACGAAGAATTTTTTAGCCTGCACAATTTGCTTTTTGGCATTTTTCCCTATATCTGCCTAAGCATATTTTTTATCGGAAGCTGGATTCGCTTCGACCGCGAACAGTACGGCTGGACAAGTGCATCCAGTCAGTTGCTCTCCACGGGAGGCGTGCGCCTGGCCAGTAATCTGTTCCACATCGGTATCATCGGCATTTTCCTCGGCCACTTTGTCGGCCTGCTGGCACCGTACGCCCTGTGGGGAGCCATCTCGCTGTCCTCTCTCGGCAAGCAAAGCATCGCCATGTACGGCGGCGGCTTTCTCGGCATCCTGTGCCTGATCGGTGGCGCGATGCTGTTGTGGCGCCGTCTGACCAATCCGCGCATAAGAGCAACGAGCCGCACATCGGATATCTTCATCCTGATCTGGATTATGATCACTCTGCTGTTCGGTCTGGCCACCACCTTCACCACAGCCCACCACGCCTCGCTGGGCAGTGCCGACACCATGATGGCTCTGGCGCAGTGGGCCAAGAGCGTCGTGCTGTTCAGTCCGAAGCCGGAACTGGTGGCCAATGTCGAAGTGATATTCCGTCTGCACCTGGTCTTCGGCATGGCGTTGTTCCTGCTGTTCCCGTTCACCCGTTTGGTCCATATCTGGAGCGCGCCGTTCGGTTATCTGGCGCGGTCTTACCAGATCGTGCGCTCCAAGCGCCGCTTCGCTGCTCGGTAAGAGTTGGTTGAACCGAGGGTGCCGCCACCCAACAGGGTGGCGGCACCCATTTTTTTATCTTGACGTTATGACTGATTTCAGTGCCAGTGAAGACTTGACCGTGTCCCGGAATAGGAGCCCGCATGTTTCGTAAGTTCAGTTGGCTCGTTTTGGTGGCCGCAGTCATTGTGGGTGTGCATTTCGCGTTGCAGTCGATCATCCAGAGTGGTGATGAAGAAAATCGCAGAGGCCCAGACCTGGCCAAACTGCAACAGCTGGAAGCCACCGATCCCGTTCGCGCCGCCAAGGTGCGTGCCGGCATGGACAAGTACGAATCCATCTGCCGCCTGTGCCATCACCGCACCGGTCATGGTGGCAAGTTCACCCCCCCTGTTGCCGGCAAGACTGCGGAATATGTCGAATCGATGCTGAAACTCTACCGCAGCGGCGCCCAAGTGGGGCCGTTGACCAATCTGATGGCGCCGTGGGCTAAGGAGCTGTCCGACGAAGACATCAGCAACCTGGCGGCCTATGTTGAGACGTTATAGGCAAAATTGCGGCCGTGCAGAAGCGCGATGGAATGTTTGTAAGCACAACATTTAATGTCCGACTTTGTTGCAGGGAGAAAATGACATGGGGTTTCATGGCAGATATTTACTTGTAAACGGCAAGGAAATCCTCACCGATTCAGAAGGCTACCTGAAAAATCTCGACGATTGGTCGGAGGATTTCGCGCGCGCATTGGCTGCGCAGGAAGGCCTGGAATTAACCGGCGAACACTGGCAGGTCATCCGCTACCTGCGTGCCTACTACGAAGAGCATTGCGTCCAGGCGCAGGTCAGAGCCATGATCAAGCATTTCGCCAAAGAGTGGGGCCAAGAGAAGGGCAACAACCACTATCTGCACGATCTTTTCCGCAAGGGCGGCCCGCAAAAGCAGGGGAACAGGCTGGCCGGCCTCCTCAAAACCAAGGGCGAGCACTAGTAGTAGTGCGTTCCATTAAAACCATTACAAATAAACCGTTCGGCCTGAGCTTGTCGAAGGCCAGTATTGGCGGGCATCCAGCGGTTCGACAAGCTCACCGCGAACGGTAACTGTTTTGCTGGAACGCACTACTAGTAGTAGTGCGTTCCATTAAAACCATTACAAATAAACCGTTCGGCCTGAGCTTGTCGAAGGCCAGTATTGGCGGGCACCCAGCGGTTCGACAAGCTCACCGCGAACGGTAACTGTTTTGCTGGAACGCACTACTAGCCCGGATATTCCATCTTCATGGATTTACCTGGCAGCGTTAACCCGACAATATCGCCCGTGGAATATCCTGCAACCCCATCACCCGGTCGACCCCTCCCAGCTTGATCGCCTCCTTGGGCATCCCGAACACCACGCAGGTTGCCTCATCCTGGGCGACGGTGGGCGCGCCAGCCTCGTGCATCTCTTTCAACCCCCTGGCGCCATCGTCGCCCATGCCGGTCATGATGATGCCGGTGGCGTTCTTGCCGGCGAATTTCGCCACCGAGCGGAACAAGACATCCACCGAGGGGCGATGCCGGTTGACCAGCGGTCCGTCCACCACCTCGACGTGGTAGTAGGCGCCGCTGCGCTTCAACAGCATGTGCTTGCCGCCCGGCGCGATCAGCGCGAGCCCCGGAATGACCCGGTCGTTGTGCCGTGCCTCGCGCACCTCGATCTGGCACAGTTCGTTGAGGCGCCCGGCAAATGAGGCCGTGAATTTCTCCGGCATGTGCTGGACGATGACCATGCCGGGGCAAACCCGTGGCAGCGCGGTGAGTATCGCTTCCAGCGCCTGGGTGCCGCCGGTGGAGGTGCCGATGGCGACAATGCGCTCGGTAGTCTGCGCCATGGCATGGCCACCGGGAGCGGCAAGAATGGCGTCGGCATTGAGTTTGGGCGCGGGCAGCCCTCTCTCCAGCTCTCTCCCAAAGGGAGAGAGGGCGATTGTCCCTTCCCCTTCAAGGGGAAGGTTAGGATGGGGATGGGGGTTGGCCGCGATCGGCGTGGCTTTCAATCGTTTGACGTTGGCCATTGCCGCAGCGCGCACTGCCGTCACCAACTCAGGAGAGGCTTCTTCGAGGAAGCGCTTGAGCCCGACTTGCGGCTTGGTGATAATTTCGACGGCGCCCGCCTCGAGCGCCTGCATCGTCGTCGCAGCGCCTTTTTCAGCCAGCGAGGAACAGATCACCACCGGGGTGGGGTGTTCAGACATGATTTTCTTCAGGAAGGTGATGCCGTCCATGCGCGGCATCTCGATATCGAGCACGATCACATCCGGCCACTGCCTGTTCATCCGGTCGATCGCGAAGATCGGGTCGGAGACCGCTCCGATCACCTCGATATCCGGTTCCCGATCGAGGATGGCCTGCACCACCTGGCGCACCACGGCGGAATCGTCCACCACCATTACTTTGATCTTCTTCATAAGTCGAAATTGGAAATTTGTATTCAGGTCATTGCGTCAAAGTGTGCGACCAGCTTACGAAGTTCCTCCGCCGTCGCGGTCAGTTCCTCGACGGCCTGTCCGACACGCCCGATGCTGGTGCTGTTTTCTTCGATCAGCGCCGACATCTGCTCCATGTTGCTGGCAACTTCCCCGGTCGCCGCCGACTGCTCGGTTGCCGCGCTGGCAATGTGTTCGGCCATTTCGGTGACGTGGCTGCTGGTCGAGACAATTTGCCGGAAACTGTCGCTGCTGGCCTGAAGCAACTCACGGCCCGCCTGCACCTCGTTGGCGGCTTCATCCATCGAGGTAACGGCGTGGTGGGTGGTGTGCCGGATTTCATCCACCATTTTGGCAATGTCGGCAGTGCTGCTGGTGGTGCGTTCGGCCAGCTTTCTCACCTCGTCCGCCACCACGGCGAATCCTCTGCCTTGCTCCCCGGCGCGCGCGGCTTCGATGGCCGCATTCAGCGCCAGCAGGTTGGTTTGGTCGGCGATCTCCTTGATCACCTGCGTGATGGCGCCGATGCGCTGAACCGACTGGTTGAGCTCGTCTATCGTGTTTCTTGAAGCCTGCACAGCCTGCACCACGCGCGCGGTGGAATTCATGCTGCGAGTCATTTTTTGGCTGCCCTCGTTGATGGTTTCCAGCGAGACCCTGGCGGAATTCGCCGCGCCCTCCGCGCCTTTCGCCACTTCAGAAACGGAAACGCTGACTTCTTCCATCGCGGCGCTGACCTGCATGACGCGGTCATGCTGCCTTAGCGATTGGGACGTTACCCGCGCCACATCGCTGTCGAGCTCGGCGCAGTGCTGCTGAATCTCATGGGAAGCCAGCGCGATTTCGTCGATAATCACCCGGAGGTGTACCTGGGTCGCGGCCAGCGCAGTGAGAACCTGGCCGGCGCCGTCTTTTTTGCTGATCGGGATGTCACTATTCAGGTTGCCTTGTGCAATCTGGTCAAAATAAGCGATGGCATCGTGCAGGGGGCGGCTAACATCGCGCGCCATGTAAATCACGGAAACAGCGGCCAAAACCACCCCCGCTGCCGCGGTTGCCATGGCCGCTACGGGCATGCCAAAAATGCCGGCGGCGGCGGCAATTACCTGAAACGCCGCTATCAGGGCGATAAATAGCGCATAACGGGCGTTGAACGACAGCCTGTAGATGAAATCGAGCGCGGAACCGGTTTTCAGGGCTGTGCGTTTTTCCCTGATGTCCCGGTACAGCGCTTCGCATGCCGCCACCTGCTGTCGCTTGGGTTCCTTGCGGACAGACATGTAGCCGATGGTCTGGTTATTCTCACGGACAGGCACGACGAATGCGTCTACCCAGTAAAAATCGCCGTTCTTGCGGCGGTTCTTGACAATGCCGCGCCATGGCATGCCTTCCTTGACAGTTTTCCACAGATCCCCGAAGGCCTCTGGCGGCATGTCGGGATGGCGCACGATATTGTGGTTTTTCCCGTACAGATCTTCCTTGCTGTAACCGCTGAGCTCGATGAAAGCGTCATTGGCATAGGTGATGATGCCTTTG
>CAMTYG010000213.1:0-11165 GCA_947085875.1 uncultured Sulfuricella sp. | reverse complement strand
TTTTATGTTCGAAATTAGATTTCATCTCGGTTTCAGTCATGCAGTCATGTAGGTTGGGTTAGCGGCCTTATCGCGTAACCCAACAAACCTAAACAACAAAACCTGTTTTGAAAGTTTGGGTTTGTTGGGTATCGCAAAAAACCGCTCAACCCAACCTACATTTCTGCGCTTATTCACTTTCATCTCAACTTCAGAGTGGACAGCCCCACCAGCACCAGCATCATGCTGATAATCCAGAAGCGAACCACCACCTGGTTTTCCTTCCAGCCCTTCAACTCATAATGGTGATGCAGCGGCGCCATGCGGAAGATGCGCTTGCCGGTGAGCTTGAACGACGCCACCTGGAGCACCACCGACAGGGTTTCCACCACGAACACCCCGCCCATCACGAACAGGACGATCTCCTGCCGCACGATCACCGCCACCACGCCGATCGCAGCGCCCAGCGCCAGCGCGCCCACATCGCCCATGAACACTTCGGCGGGGTAGGCATTGAACCAGAGGAACCCCAGGCCGGCTCCGGCCAGGGCGGTGCAGAACACGGCCAGTTCGCCGGCGCCAGGCACGTAGGGAACGCCGAGATAACGCGAAAAAACGAAGTGGCCGGCAACGTAGGCGAAAAGCGCCAGCGCGCCAGCCACCATCACCGTCGGCATGATTGCCAGGCCGTCCAGCCCGTCGGTGAGGTTGACCGCGTTGCTGCTGCCGACGATGACGAAATAGGTCAGCACCACGAAGCCCACTCCGCCGAGAGGAATCGTCAGCATCTTGAAGAAGGGCACGATCAGTTCGGTATGGGCCGGCAGCGTGGCGGTCATGGCAAGAAACACGGCAACACCGGCGCCGATCAGCGACTGCCAGAAAAGCTTGGCCTTGGCCGACAGCCCCTTGGGGTTACGGTGCACCACCTTGCGCCAGTCATCGACCCAGCCGATAGCGCCGAAGCCCATCGTGGTGGCCAGCACGACCCAGACATAAGGATTTTTCAGATCCGCCCAGAGCAGGGTGGAAATCGTCATCGCCACCAGGATCAGCGCGCCGCCCATGGTCGGCGTTCCGGCCTTGACCAGGTGCGTCTGCGGGCCGTCATCGCGCACCGACTGGCCGATCTTGAAGGCGGTGAGCTTGCGGATCATGACCGGACCAATGATGAACGAGATCATCAGCGCGGTCAGCATCGCCAGCACCGCACGCAACGTGATGTAACTGAACACGTTGAAGGCTCGAATGTCTTGCGCCAGCCATTGGGTCAATGCGAGTAACATGTTTTCTCCCTTCGGGAGGTTAGGGGTAAGGCGTGAGGGGTGAGGGGTGGCGCCCCCGGTGCGATCATCGCCATGGTTTTACACGCCTCACCCCTCACGCCTCACCCCTCGCCTCAAAGCTTCTAACCACCCGCTCCATCCGCATGAAACGCGAACCCTTCACCAGTACCGTCACCTCCGGCGCCAACCGGTTTTCGATGTCGTGCAGCAGGTCCTCGATGTATTCGAAATGCCGCCCGCCCTCGCCGAAAGCCTGTGCGGCAGCGGCGCTCAGATCGCCCAGGGTGAACAGCAGATCGATCCCGGCCGCCTTCGCCGCCGCGCCGATTTCGGTATGCAGCGCGCGCGCGTTTTCGCCCAGCTCGCCCATATCGCCCAGCACCAGTATCTTCTTGCCCGGCAAACCGGCGAGCACGGCGATCGCCGCCCGCACCGAACCGGGGTTGGCATTGTAGGTATCGTCGATCAGGGTGGCGCCATGCAGACCGGGACTTTTCTGCAGCCGGCCCTTGACGCTGGACACCTTTGCCAGCCCTGCGGCGATGATTGTGTTGTTGACACCCAGAACCTGAGCCACAGCAGCAGCCGCCAGGGCGTTGCGCACGTTGTGCTCGCCCGGCACCGGCAATGCGACTGCAAATTTACCCGTCGGCGTGACCATCTCGATTTCGCTGCCGAAGGGCTGCAATTTGAAGCTGGCCGATACTTCTGCGGGCTGCTTGAGGCCGAAGCGGATGACGCGATGAGCCCCTGCCAGTTCCTGCCACAGCGCCACATGAGGGTCGTCGGCGTTGATCACGGCAACACCAAAACAAGCGCCCTTCACGTTCGCCCCCTCTCCCGCTTGCGGGAGAGGGTTGGGGTGAGGGCATCCGCTAGCTGCCAACCCCTCGAAAATTTCGCCCTTGGCGCGAGCCACCGCCTCCACTGTGCCCAAGCCCGCCAGATGAGCGGCCTGGGCATTGATGATCAGCACCACATCGGGCCTGGCGATCCTGGACAGGTAAGCGATCTCGCCCGGATGGTTCATGCCCATCTCGATCACGGCATAGCGATGGCTATCGCGCAATCCGAGCAGCGTCAGCGGCATGCCGATGTCGTTATTGAGGTTGCCCCTGGTCGCCAGCACTTGATCGACATCCCCGGTCTGCGCCCGCAGGATCGCGGCGATCATTTCCTTCACTGTGGTCTTGCCGCTGCTGCCGGTGAGCGCCACCACGGGAATGGTGAAGCGGCTGCGCCAGTAACTGGCCAGTTCACCCAGGGCAAGACGCGCATCCCTGACAACCAGCAGCGGGAAATCGCCCCAGGCCGGATCGCGCCGCTCCACCAGCGCAGCGGTCGCGCCCTGTTCCATCACTTGTTTGACGTAATCGTGGCCGTCGAAACGCTCGCCCTTCAGCGCCACGAACAAATCGCCGGCCGCCACCGCGCGGCTGTCGGTGGTGACGCCGGTGAACGTCACATCCGTGCCGCTGGTTTCAGCATTCAGGGCCTTGGCCGCTGCGCTCAGGCTCAACATGTTGCATATCCTTCCAACACTCGCCGTGCCACATCGGCATCGGCAAAAGGCAGTTTCACACCCTTGATTTCCTGATAATCCTCGTGGCCCTTGCCGGCGATCAGCACCACGTCCTCCGGCTGCGCCCCGCGCACTGCGGCGTCTATGGCGGCTGCGCGGTCGTCGATCACATGGTAGTTGCCCCCCATGCCGATGATGATTTCGTCGATGATGGCGCGGGCATCCTCGCCGCGCGGGTTGTCGCTGGTGACGATCACGCTGTCCGCCAGGCGCGATGCCACCTCGCCCATCAGCGGGCGCTTGCCGCGGTCGCGCTCGCCGCCGCAGCCGAACACGCAAATCAGCCTGTTTTTGCCGCCCATGATTTCGCGTAAAGTGCCGAGCACTTTTTCCAGCGCATCCGGGGTGTGGGCGTAGTCCACCACCACCAGCGGCTTGCCCTCGCCGCCCAGGCGCTGCATACGGCCCGCAACCGATTCGACCTTGCCCAGTTCGCGCACCGCATCTTCCAGCGCGACGCCGCTCACCAGCAGCACCGCCAGCGCCGCCAGCAGGTTGGCCGCATTGAAGCGGCCGAGCAGCTTGCTACTCAACTGCGCCGTCCCCCATGGCGTAACCACCTTGAAGCGGATGCCTTGTTCATCTGTCGCCAGTTCCTGCGCCAGCACCGCGAAGTTTGGTAGGGTGGGCACGTTTTTTTGTGCCCACGCGGAGTCGCTTTCGTTGAACGCGTGGGCACAAAGACGTGCCCACCCTACTTGACCTTCCAGGCTGTAGCCCACCGTCTGCACGCCGCTGCAACCGAGCTTGCCAGCCAGTTCGATGCCAAACGGGTCATCCATATTGAGCACTGCGTAATGCAGCTCCGGCCACGCGAACAGGCTGGCCTTGGCGGCAGCGTAGGATGCCATGTCGCCGTGATAATCCAGATGGTCGCGCGACAGGTTGGTGAGCACGGCGATGTCGAAGTGCACGCCGTTGACCCGGCCCTGCGCCAGACCGTGGGACGACACTTCCATCGCCACACACTCCGCGTCGTCAGCCAGGTAGTCGCGCAACAACGCATGCAGGCTGACCGCATCCGGCGTGGTGTTGGCGGCAGGCGCCAGGGCGCCGGAAAAACCGTTGCCGAGCGTGCCGACCATAGCGGTTTTTCTGCCTAGTTCGGTCAGGCATTGGGCAATCCAGTGGCAGCATGAAGTCTTGCCGTTAGTGCCGGTAATGCCGATCATCAGCAACTGGCGCGACGGTTCGCCGTAAACCTGGCTGGCAATTTCGCCGATTTGGCCGCGCAAGCCATCGACCGGAAGATTCGGCACTTTCCATTCGGCATTCCATTCGAAACCCTCGCGCTCCCACAGCACCGCGTTGGCGCCGGCGGCGACCGCTTGCGCAATAAACTTGCGCCCATCCAACCGCTCACCGGGGTAGGCGGCAAAGGCATCGCCGGGTTGCAGGCGGCGGCTATCCACGGCCATGCCCCGCACCCCGGCTGAGGCCAGGAAGCTGGCGGCTGGCAGCTGGCGGCTCATACAATCTCCTTAACTTCAGGAGATCGGTAGGGTGGGCACGTCTTTGTGCCCACGCGGTCAGCGGAACTTATTTCCGCGTGGGCACAAAAAACCGTGCCCACCCTACATGAATCACCCCTCACGGAAGTCATACCACCTCCTTCACTTCGGGGGCGCCTTCCAGCGGCAGGATGTTGCCTGTCGGCGCATCGGGCGGCACGGAGAGCAGGCGCAACGCGCCCGACATCACCTGACTGAACACCGGCGCGGCTACGGCGCCGCCGTAATACTGGCCATTGGAAGGCTCATCGATCATCACCGCGATAATCAGGCGCGGGTTGGACGCCGGCGCCAGGCCGACGAATGAAGCGATATATCGATCCGCCGAGTAACGGCCATTTTCTTCCTTGTGCGCCGTGCCGGTCTTGCCCGCCACGCGATAGCCCATCACCTGGGCGCGCGGCGCCGTGCCGCCCGGCATCACCACCAGTTCCAGCATGCTGCGCACCGCTTGCGAGGTTTCCGCCGCGATCACCTTCTCTCCTGTCGGCGGGGCATCCAGCTTGAGCAAAGAGACCGGCCTGATTTCGCCGTCTCCGGCAAACACCATATAGGAGCGCGCGAGTTGCAGCAGGCTGACGGAAATGCCGTGGCCATAGGACATGGTAGCCTGCTCGATCGGCCGCCAGGATTTGTGGGGGCGCAGCCTGCCTGACGCCTCGCCGGGGAAACCCGCATGGGGCGGCTTGCCGAAGCCGAGACGGTCGAAGGCATTCCACAGGGTTTCCGGTTCGAGCGACAGCACCATTTTGGCAGCGCCGACGTTGCTCGACTTCTGGATCACCTGCGCCACCGTCAGCACACCATGGGGATGGGCGTCACGTATCGTCGCCGAGCCGATGGTGAAGGTGCCGGGCGCGGTCTGAACCGGCGAATCCGGCTTGAATTTCCCCGCCTCCAGCACCGCCGCTGCGGTAAAGGGCTTGAACGTCGAGCCCGGCTCGAAGGTGTCGGTCACAGCGCGATTGCGCGTGCTGTTGCGGTTGAGCTTGGCGCGGTTGTTGGGGTTGTAGGCAGGCAGGTTGGCCAGCGCCAGGATTTCGCCAGTCTTCGCGTCGAGCACCACGATTGCGCCGGCCTTGGCCTTGTGTTCGGTGACTGCCGCCTTCAGCTCGCGGTAGGCAAGGTACTGGATCTTGCGGTCGATGCTGAGTGCCAGGTCGTGCCCGTCCTGCGGGGCGCGAATACTTTCCACGTCCTCGACGATGCGGCCGAGGCGATCCTTGATCACATGACGGCTGCCCGGTTTGCCGGATAGCCGGTCCTGGTAGGTCAGCTCGAGCCCTTCCTGGCCGTTGTCGTCGACGCCGGTAAAGCCGAGCAAATGGGCCACCACCTCCCCGGCAGGGTAGTAGCGGCGATATTCGCGCTGCAGGAACACGCCCGGCGCATTGACCTGCATCACCCGTGCCGCAGTTTCCGGCGGCACCTGGCGCTTGAGGTAAACGAAATCGCGCTGGCTCTGAGTGAAGCGGCTCCTCAGGTCGCTTTCGCTCATTTCCAGTATCCCGCTCAACTGACGGATACGCTCCGGAGTGATCTCAAAATCCTTCGGGCTGACCCACACCGACTCCACCGGCGTGCTGATCGCCAGCGGCTCGCCGTTGCGGTCGGTGATCATGCCACGGTGCGCAGTCAGCTCGATCACCCGGCTGTAGCGCGCGTCGCCCTTCTGCCGCAGAAAGTCATTGTTCAGCCCCTGCAGGTAAAGGGCCCGCGCAATTAAAACCAGAAAGCACGCCAGCAGCAGCCAGATCAGAATGCGCGCGCGCCCGGCCGGCAGCTTCAGCATCGGCACGCTGCGCCCGCGTGCAGCCCCGTTCAGCCCGTAGCTCAAGGCCGCGCCGCCTTACCTGTCACCGGCTGCACCACCTGAATGCGCGAAGCATCTGGCACCTGCATCTGCAGATAGGCCGTAGCGATTTTCTCGATGCGCGTGTGCATCGCCCAGGTGCTTTGCTCAAGCTGCAGCTGCCCCCACTCCACTTCCATCTTTTTCGCCAGCCCCTGCTCCTGCTGCAGCTCGATGAAAATCTTGCGCGCCTTGTGCTGGGCGGTAACCATCCCCAGCGCGCACATCACCAGAACCAGCACCAGCAGCAAGTTGAGCTTGGTCATGCTGCCGCCTCCGTGCGCTCAGCCACGCGCATCGTCGCGCTGCGCGAGCGCGGATTGGCGGAGACTTCCGCCTCTGAAGGCCGCGCAGCCTTGCCCACCAGGCGCAAGCGCGGCGCCGGCAGCTCCGCAGCGCGCAGCGGCAGCCTGGCCGGATAAACAGCCGGTTGCGCGCCATCGCGCATGAAGCGCTTGACGACCCGATCTTCGAGGGAATGAAAGCTGATGACGACGAGGCGGCCGAACGGCGCCAGAACATCGACGCACTGAGGCAACACTAGCGACAACTCCTCAAGCTCCTGATTGAGGTAAATCCGTATAGCTTGAAAGGTGCGCGTCGCCGGATCTTGATGTGGCTCGCGGCTTTTGAAGGCCTTTGCCACGATCTGGGAAAGTTGGCGAGTGGTAACGATGGGCTCCCCCGATCGAGCCGCAACAATCGCTCTTGCAATCTGTTTAGCATACCGTTCTTCACCATAATTTTTTATCACTTCCCCGAGTTGTTGTT
Organism: uncultured Sulfuricella sp.; assembly: GCA_947085875.1. Taxonomy (GTDB): domain Bacteria; phylum Pseudomonadota; class Gammaproteobacteria; order Burkholderiales; family Sulfuricellaceae; genus Sulfuricella. The sequence continues at coordinate 4,184 of CAMTYG010000213.1, read as the reverse complement.
CAGTTGCGCCAGCCAGCCATTCCGCAGCGGTGTGCCCATGGCTCGTGTCCATGCGCATATCGAGCGGCCCATCAAAACGAAAGCTGAAGCCGCGCGCCGCCTCGTCGATCTGCGGAGAAGAAATCCCCAGGTCCAGCAAAACCCCATCGACGTGCTCCACGCCCAGCCCCCTCAGCACATCGCGTAACAGGCTGAAACTGCTGTGCACGATCCGGAAGCGCGGGTCGGTTATTTTTCGGGCCTCTTCCACTCCGGCCAGATCCCTGTCCAGCGCGATCAACCTGCCCCGCTCTCCCAGCTTTTCCAGGATCAGCCGGCTGTGGCCACCGCGGCCGAAGGTGCAGTCCACATAGACCCCGTCCGGCCGGATGTTCAGCGCTTCAACAGCCTCATCCAGCAGAACCGTCTTGTGACCAAATCCCTCGCTCACAGCGAGAAGTTTTCCAGCGCGGCCGGGATGGCATTGCCAGGCGACAGCGCCTGCTCCATCTGGGCGCGCCAGCCCTCCATGCTCCACAACTCGAAATAGCCGCCCTGGCCGATCAGCATGGCTTCTTTCTCCAGTCCGGCAAGCTGACGCAGCACAGGAGAAACCAGCAGGCGGCCAGACGCATCCAGCTCTACCTCCTCGGCATGGCCTAACAGCAGGCGCTTCCAGGAGCTCGACACGGGATCGAAACTCGGCAATGAATTGATTTTTTCTTCGATGGGCAGCCAGGCAGGCTGAGGATAGAGCAGCACACAGCGGTGGGGGTGCGCGGTCATTACCAGCCGCCCGGCGGACTGGACCAGCAGCGCGTCACGATGCTTGCTTGGCACTGCCAGGCGTCCTTTCGCATCGAGATTCAAAGCTGTTGCACCGCGAAACATGACGCCCCCTTGAGATTCAGATTGACGAAGCAGGCCCCCACTAATTCCCACTTCTCGCCACTTTTTTGCACTATAGGCAAAAAAAAGAGGAGGGTCAAGCTAAATTTAGGGTTTTTCTCTTTTGTGACAATGAGTTAATTAACAAATCGCCAAAAAACCAATATGCTTAAAAAGCATATAGATACAAGAAACACCGAAAGTGATTTGTTAGGATTTTTGAGGGGTGAGGGGTGAGGGGTGAGCCGGGGGCAGCGCTTAAATAAGCCTTGCCACGCATAGCGACGGTTGCTTGGCAGGTACAACGACTGCAGGTGTAACGCCAAGACGTTTGGCACGGCGCGCGAATCGCCGATCATTGAAGCTCATGAATTCCGTGCAATGGCTACTGGCCAGCAGGTGCAGCGCATCGGCAAAGTCCAGCCCCTCTGTGTGCCAGGCCAGGGCATCGGCGATACGCGACCATTCCTCGACGCTGACGTTGGGCAGACCAAGCAGATGTTTGACGACCCGGACGAAATCCTCGTCCGCGAAGCCATAAAAGGCGCGCAAGACCCATTCGAGCTCAAGAATTACGGTCATGGGTACGAACACCTGGGGGGATTCGGTCAGGAGTCGATGGGCAATCGGACGTTGTCCGGCGGCCTCGGGGTCAGCCGGGTCAGCCACATAGAAACGCGCCAGGATGTTGGCATCAAGGGCGATCATTTTTGGCTTCTCGCATGGCGAGGGCGACATCGAAATCTGCAAGCCGGCGTTTGCCCGGCCGCTTGCAAACCAGCATGCCGAAGCCGTCTTCGGCAGTGGTTTGAGCAACTTGGCGCTTCACCTCGGCGTGGATGACGTGACCTTCCAGGCTGAAATCGAGCTGGCAGCCTGGGGTGATGCCCAAGCGGCGACGGATTTCCACCGGAATGACTACTTGGCCTTTATCGGAAACGGTTGTTAACATGGCAGCACTCTCCTCTTACATGGTAAGAATATTTTAGCGCAAGACGTTACTCCGGCAACAGGATATAGATGCCGAGAAGATCCATCGGCAAAACGGGATAGACAACCTGAAAACGCTGTTTATCCACGAGTGCCGGATGTGCGCACTTCAAGGTAGAGACCGCTGCCATCCTGGAGTATGTGCGGTTTCTCGGCTGGCTTAGCTATGCGGATTTTGGTGTCTGTGAGGGAAGGTATACCGGATAACGTAAAAAGTTATCCGGTAGCTTATCCTGTTTTTTCTGATTGTCACCGGATAATCGCGGATGCTCGCGAAAGGTAAATCCAGTATTAGCAGGGTGTTACGTGTGTTCCGCGAAAGCAGACGAAAACCGATGAATGTTAGTGACAGTTGTCGATCATCATCAGCAGCATGTCATTCCCCTCCGCCCAGGCCGCCCAGCGCCAGTTCCGCCGCTCTCAGCACGGCCCGCGCCTTGTTGCGGATTTCCGTCCATTCGCTGTCCGCTACCGAGTCGGCGACGATACCCGCTCCCGCCTGGACGTAGAGCGTGCCATCCTTGACCACCGCGGTACGAATGGCGATCGCCAGGTCCATGTCGCCGTTGAAGCCGAGATAGCCCACTGCGCCGGCGTAGATGCCGCGCTTGGTCGGTTCCAGCTCGTCGATGATTTCCATCGCGCGCACCTTGGGCGCACCGGACACGGTGCCCGCCGGGAAGGTGGCGCGCAGTACGTCCATCGCGTTCTGGCCGCTTTTCAGTTTGCCCTCGACGTTGGAGACAATGTGCATGACATGGGAGTAACGCTCGATGGCCATGTTCTCGGTCACCCTGACCGAGCCGGTCTGGGCGACGCGCCCCGCATCGTTGCGGCCCAGGTCCATCAGCATCAGGTGTTCGGCCAGTTCCTTGGGGTCGGCCAGCAGATCGGCGGCCAGCGCCTCGTCCTCCTCGCGGGTCCTGCCGCGCGGACGGGTGCCGGCGATCGGGCGCACGGTGACGGTTTCCTCCTCCAGCCGCACCAGGATTTCCGGCGACGAGCCGACCACCTGGAAATCGCCCATGTCGTAGTAGAACATGTAGGGAGATGGATTGAGCGAGCGCAACGCGCGGTAGAGAGAAAGCGGCGAGGCGGCGAAAGGTTGCGACATGCGCTGGGACAGCACCACCTGCATGATGTCGCCGTCGAAGATGTAGCGCTTGGCCTTTTCCACCGCTTGTTTGAAGGCATCCTCGCCGAATTCCGACGTTGCCTGCACGGGCGGATAAGAAGCCGTGACGGGGATTGCCGCTGACCGGTTCAACTGGCTGCGCATCTCGTCCAGCCGCGCCTGACCGTGAGCATACGCGCCGGGCTGGGCGGGATCGGCATAGACCACCAGATAAATCTTGCCGGTCAGGTTGTCCACCACCGCGACTTCCTCCGACAGCAGCAGCAGGATATCCGGCGTACCCAGCACGTCCGGCTTGACGGCATGGGCCAGCTTTTTCTCGATGTAGCGGATGGTGTCGTAGCCGAAGTAGCCCGCCAGCCCACCGGTAAAGCGGGGCTGGCCGGGGTGCTCGGCCACTTTCATGCGCGCGGCGTAATCCTGGACAAACTGGAGCGGGTCTTCGGTTTCTACCCGCTCCAGCACTGCGCCGTCATTTTCGACGCTCACGCTGTGGCCATGCACCCTGATCCGGGTCTTGGCCGGCAGGCCGATGAAGGAATAACGCCCGAAACGCTCGCCCCCCACCACCGATTCCAGCAGGTAGGAATAGGGCCGGTTGGCCAGCTTGAGATAAACGCTTAAAGGCGTGTCGAGGTCGGCCAGGGTTTCCCTGACCAGCGGGATGCGGTTGTAGCCCTGTGCAGCGAGGGTGTTGAATTCGTGTTCAGTCATAAAATACTTTCACCGCAGTTATGTAGGTTGGGTTAGGCGCGGCTTTTTGCGCCGTAACCCACCAGAAGTAGGCGCCTCTAGGCGACAAACCCAAACTTCAAAACCAACATGTTTAAGGAAGATTAGGTTTGTTGGGTTACGCGATAAGGCCGCTAACCCAACCTACATTCCGCGTCCTCTGCGGTTAATTTGCTTTCTTAATCAGCTTCAACACTTCCGGCAGGCTTTCGATCACCGCATCGCAATCCTGTTCGCGCACGTCCTTGCCGCCTTTGTAGCCGTAAGGCAGCAGCACTACCGGACAACCGGCGGCGCGTGCGGCCTGGCTGTCGTTGAGCGAATCGCCCACCAGCAGCAGGTACTGGGGCTCGACTTCGTAGTAGATCGCCGCATAGCGCAGCGGCAGGGGGTCGGGTTTCTTGCGCGGCAGGCTGTCGCCGGACAGGATCAGGTCGAAATAATCCTTCATGCCCATCGC
>CAMTYG010000212.1:0-12706 GCA_947085875.1 uncultured Sulfuricella sp. | reverse complement strand
TTTTGCGCCGTAACCCACCAGAAGTTGGCGCCTCTAGGCGACAAACCTAAACCTCAAAAAACCAACATATTGAAGGAATCTTGGGTCTGTTGGGTTACGCGATAAAGCCGCTAACCCAACCTACATTTCACCCCTCACCCCTCACCCCTCACCCCTCACCCCTCACGGTTTTTCCGGCTTTTTAAAGCTGTCCCAGATCAGCAGCCCTGCGCCGCCGGTGATCGCCATATCGGCGACATTGAACGCGGGCCAATGCCAGCCCCGCACATAAAAATCGAGAAAATCCACCACGTGACCGAGCAGGATGCGGTCGATCAGGTTGCCGAGCGCGCCGCCGAGGATCAGGGCGAGCGCCAGGCTGAAAAGCTTTTCCCCGTGATGCTTGCGCAACAGGTAGACGATCACCACTGCCGCGATCACCGCGATCCCGATAAAAAATCCGCGCTGCCACCCTCCCGCCCCGGCCAGGAAGCTGAACGCCGCACCGGCGTTGTGGGCCAGCACCAGGTTGAAGGAGGGCATCACCGGGATCATCTCGCCAAAGACCAGCGACTGCGACACCCACTGCTTGGTCAGCTGGTCGAGCACGATAATGACCGCGCTGAGCGCGAGCCAACCCCACCAGTTACGCATACTGGCGCGGCTCGCCTTCGCCGTGCAGATTGGAAACACAGCGTCCGCACAAGCCGGGGCTGGCGGCATCTGCGCCCACATCGGCGCGGTAGTGCCAGCAGCGTTCGCACTTCTGCTGCGGGCTGGCGCTGACGCGGATGCCCACCCCTGTTTCGCCGGCCACCGCTTCGGGATGGCCGCCCTGATGCAAACGCGCCTGCGACGTGATGAACACGAAACGCAAGTCGTCGCCGAACGAATCGAGGAGGTCGAAAATCTCACCAATGGCATAAAGATCCACCTCGGCGGCCAGCGAGGAGCCGATCTTCCCGGCCACCCGCACCTCTTCCAGCTGCTTGAGCGCATCGGCCCGCACGCGGCGCAACATCACCCAGCGCTGTTTGATCACGTCCTCTTCCGGCTGAGTCAACAGCACGTCATTCCAGGTGTGCAGGAACACACTGTCTTCCGGTTTTTTGGCCAGCACCTGCCACACCTCCTCGGCGGTGAAGGAAAGGATCGGCGCCATCAGCCGCACCAGGCTGTGGGTGAGGTGATACAAGGCGTTTTGCGCCGAACGGCGGGCGCGGGAATCAGCGCCGGCGGTGTACAGGCGATCCTTCAGGATATCCAGGTAGAACCCGCCCAGATCCTCCGAACAGAAGGCTTGCAGCTTCTGGGCGATAAAATGGAACTCGTATTTTCCATAGTGCGCCTTGCAGTCATTCTCGAAATCCCGCGCCATCGCCAGCGCGTAGCGGTCGATCTCCAGCCACTCCTCAACCGGCAGAGCGTGCTGCGCCGGATCGAAATCGGCGATGTTAGCCAGCAGGAAGCGCAGGGTGTTGCGGATGCGGCGATAACTTTCCGTCACCCGCTTGAGGATCTCGTCGGAAATGGTCAGTTCGCCGGAATAGTCGGTGGAAGCGACCCACAGGCGCAGGATGTCGGCGCCGAGGCTGTCCACCACCTTCTGCGGCGCGATCACGTTGCCCTTGGATTTGCTCATCTTGTGGCCGTTGCCATCGACCACGAAGCCATGGGTGAGCAGGGCCTTGTATGGCGCGTGGCCATCCACCCCGCAGCCGGTGAGGAGCGAGGACTGGAACCAGCCGCGATGCTGATCGGAGCCTTCCAGATACAAATCGGCGGGATAGGCCAGATAGTCGCGCCGCTTCAGCACGCAGGCGTGGGTCGAGCCGGAATCGAACCAGACGTCCAGGGTGTCGCTCACCTTCTGGTAGGTTTCCGCCTCGGCGCCGAGCAGCTCGCTTGCGTCCAGGCTGAACCAGGCTTCGATGCCCCGCCCTTCCACGCGCTGCGCCATCTGCTCCAGCAGTTCCGCGGTGCGCGGATGGAGTTCGCCGGTTTCCTTGTGCACGAACAGCGGCATCGGTACGCCCCAGTTGCGCTGGCGCGAGACGCACCAGTCCGGGCGGTTCCTGATCATCGCCTCGAGCCGGGCGCGGCCCCAGGAGGGGAAAAACTCGGTGGCATCCACTGCCTTGAGCGCGGCTTCGCGCAAGCTAAATCCCCCCTCCGCCCCCCTTTTGCAAAGGGGGGAACCCTCTTCATGTCCGACCGGGGAAATGGCAGTGCCCTCGCCTCCCCCCCTTTGCAAAAGGGGGGCCAGGGGGGATTTGCAGTTATCCATGCCGATAAACCACTGGTGCGTGGCGCGGAAGATTATCGGGGTCTTGTGCCGCCAGCAGTGCGGGTAGCTGTGCTTGAGCTTGATTTCCAGCAGCAGCGCGCCGCTGTTTGCCAGGGCTTCAATTACGGTCTTGTTGGCTGCCCAGATCGACTGGCCGCCGACCAGGGGAATGCCGGCGTAAAACTTGCCGTCGGCGCCCACCGGGCACTCCACCGGCAGATCGTATTTGCCGCCGACGGCATAGTCTTCCAGGCCGTGTGCCGGTGCGGTGTGCACCAGCCCGGTGCCGGCTTCGAGCGTGACGTGGTCGCCGCAGATCACCGGCACGACGCGGTCGTAGAAGGGGTGCTGCAATTGCAGATGTTCCAGCGCCGAACCCTGCACGGTCGCCACCACTTCCACCGCGTCGAAACCGTAGCGCGTGATGCAGGCCTCCGCCAGATCGCGCGCCAGGATCAGGATGCCCTTCGGCGTCTGGATCAGGTCGTAGATGAAGTCGGGATGAACACACACCGCCTGGTTGGCCGGCAGGGTCCACGGCGTGGTCGTCCAGATCACCGCATAAACTGGCTGGTGGGGCTCCTTCATGCCCAGTGCCCTGGCCAGCGCGGCAACATCCTTCACCGCAAAGGCAACGTCGATCGCCGGCGACGCCTTGTCCTCGTATTCCACTTCAGCTTCCGCCAGGGCGGAACCGCAATCCACGCACCAGTGCACCGGCTTCTGCCCCTGGTAGAGGTAACCGTTGGCGTGGATGCGGCCCAGCGTGCGCATGATGTCGGCTTCGAACCTGAAGTCCATGGTCAGGTAGGGATTGTTCCACTCGCCCAGCACGCCGAGGCGGATGAAGTCGGCCTTCTGGCGCTCGATCTGGGATGCCGCATATTCCCGGCACAGCTCGCGGAATCTGGCGGCGGGAATCTCCTTGCCGTGAGCTTTCTCCACCTGCAATTCGATCGGCAGACCGTGGCAGTCCCAGCCGGGAACGTAGGGAGCGTCGAAGCCGGACAGGGTCTTGCTCTTGACGATGATGTCCTTGAGCACCTTGTTGACGGCGTGGCCGATGTGGATGTCGCCGTTGGCATAGGGCGGGCCGTCATGCAGGATGAACTTGGGCCGTCCGGCTCTGACCTCGCGAATCTTCTCGTAGAGCTTTCGTTCCTGCCATTGTTTCAGCCAGCCCGGCTCGCGCCTGGCGAGATCGCCGCGCATCGGGAAGGGGGTGTCGGGCAGGTTCAGGGTGTCTTTATAATCAGCCATAATTTTTCAAAAAGTAGTTTTTAGCGTTTTCCACGTCAACCGCAATCTGTGCGGTCAGCGCTTCCAGGCTGGGGAATTTCATCTCGTCGCGCAGCTTGAGCAGGAATTCCACGTGCAGGTGCTTGTTGTAAAGGTCGCCGTCGAAGTCGAACAAGAACACTTCCAGCGTCGCCTTGCCCTTGTCGTTGATGGTCGGGCGCACGCCCAGGCTGGCCGCGCCTTGCAGGGGCTTGTCGCCGATACCGAACACCTCGACCGCGAAAATGCCGGCCAGCGGCGGCTTGTTGTGCTTCATCTGGATGTTGGCGGTGGGGAAACCGATCTTGCGTCCGAGGCTTTCGCCGTGCACCACCTTGCCGCTGATGCTGTAATGGCGGCCGAGGAAGCGCTCGGCAAGCTTAAGGTTGCCATTCTCCAGCGCCTCGCGCACGACGGTGCTGGATGCGCGCTGGCCGGACACAGTCACGCTGTCCAGCGTTTCCACTTCGAAACCGTATTGCTTCCCGGCCTGCTGCAGCATGGCGAAATCGCCGGCGCGCTTGGCGCCGAAGCGAAAATCATCCCCCACCAGCAGCCAGCGCGTCTGCAAGCCCTGGCACAGAATACGGCTGATAAAGTTCTCTGCGCTGACCTGCGCGAAGCGTTTATTGAAACGCAGGATAAAGACCCGCTCCACGCCGAATCTCTCGAACAGTTCCAGCTTTTCACGCAGGTTGGAAAGGCGCGCCGGCGCCTGATCCGGGGTAAATAGTTCGCGCGGATGCGGCTCGAAGGTCATCACGCAGGGCGAAAGTCCACGCTCCCGCGCCGCCTGCGTGAGACGGGCGAGCATGGCCCGGTGGCCAATATGCACGCCATCGAAATTTCCGATGGTGAGCGCGACCGGTGAAAGAGGCTGGGCGGGCGTTCCGCGGTAAATCAACATAGCCGGATTTGAAAAAGCTTAAATTATAACCCTATAAAAATCACTTTAACCACGAATGACACGAATGTTCACGAATTTACACGAATAAAAACATATAAATACAAACCACTCAGCTTCATTGAGAGGGTGAGCACAGGTAAAAAACACCATGATTATTCGTGAACATTCGTGTCATTCGTGGTAAGCCGTTTGGGGGTTAACAGCATTCTACTTCGCGCCGTGGCGGATGAAATCCTTGATCCTCACGCCAAACAGGGTCAGTGCGGCGAAATAGGCGGCGGCTCCGGCTGCGACGGTCCAGCTCAGGCGCACCACGCGGGAAACGATGCCGCCCTTGAGCCAGGATTCTTCCGCGCCCATGGCGAACCACAGCACCCCGACCATCACCGCCAGAGCGGCCACCACCCGCAGGAAAAACTTCAGCCAGCCCGGCTGGGGGTGGTAAATATCGTGCTTGCGCAGATGGTAGTACAGCAGGCCGGCGTTGAGGCACGCCCCCAAGCCGATGGACAGCGCCAGCCCGGCATGTTTGAGGTGCCAGACGAAGGCGAGGTTCATCAACTGCGTCGCGAACAGGGTGAAGAGCGCGATCTTGACCGGTGTGCGGATGTTCTGCCGGGCATAGAAGCCCGGCGCCAGCACCTTCACCATAATCAGGCCGAGCAGCCCGAGGCTGTAGGCGAGCAAGGCCTCGCGCGTCATCCACAAGTCGTGCAGGGTGAATTTGCCATAGAGAAATAGCGTGGAAATCAACGGCACCGACAGGATCGCCAGCGCCAGCGCGGCGGGCAGCGCCAGCATCAGGGTCAGGCGCAGGCCCCAGTCGAGCAGGCGGGAATATTCCTGCGGCGACTCGTCGGCATAGTGCTTCGCCAGCGAAGGCAGCAGGATGGTGCCGATCGCCACGCCGAGGATGCCGGCGGGAAACTCCATCAGGCGGTCGGCGTAATACAGCCAGGACACGCTGCCGGTCACCAGGAACGAAGCGAAGATGGTGTTGATCAACAGGCTGATCTGGCTGATCGACACGCCGAACACCGCCGGGCCCATCTGCTTCAGGATCCGCCACACACCCTCGTCGTTGAGCTTCAGGCGGAAGCGCGGCAGCAGCCCGAGCCTGGCCAGATAGGGAAGCTGGAAACCGAGCTGGAGCAGGCCGCCGAGCAGCACCGCGACGCCCAGCACCAGCACCGGCGGATCGAAATACGGCGCCAGCCAGAGCGCGCAGCCGATGAAGGACAGATTGAGCAGCGCCGGGGTGATGGCCGGCACGGAAAACTTGCTGTAGGTGTTGAGGATGCCGCCGGCCAGAGAGACCAGCGAGATGAAGAAAATGTAGGGGAAGGTCAGGCGCAGCAGGTCGACCGTCAAGTCGAATTTGCTCGGCACCGCGGCAAAACCCGGCGCGCTGATGTAGATCAGCACCGGCGCGGCCAGCACGCCGATCACGGAAACGACAACAAGAATCAGCACCAGCAAGGTCGCGACATGATCCACCAGATCGCGCGTCGCGTCGTGGCCGCGCTTGGCCTTGTATTCGGCCAGGATAGGCACGAACGCCTGGGAAAAAGCCCCTTCGGCAAACAGCCGCCGCAGCAGGTTGGGAATCTTGAAGGCGACGAAGAATGCGTCGGAATACAGCCCCGCGCCGAACACCCGGGCGATGATGGTGTCGCGCAGGAAACCCAGGATGCGGGAGATCAGGGTCATGCTGCCGACGGTAGCCAGGGCCTTCAATAAATTCATGGGTTATGCAAGAAAACTTAAAGCGGCTATGTTATAGCGTTTGCCTTGTGCTTTCCAGACCAGAGATTTGGTCTATGATTGAGTGTTGCCGCAAACTCTGAAAGTCGATACAATTAAACTTAGTCTAATTTACTGACTTGTTTTAATCCACCCAACATCTGGAGCACCATCACTATGGAACACACACTGCCCGCTCTGCCCTATGCCATGGATGCCCTGCAGCCCCACATGTCCAGGGAAACCTTCGAATACCACTATGCCAAGCACCATCAGGCCTATGTCACCAACCTGAACAACCTGATCAAGGGAACCGAATACGAAATCCTGGACCTGGAAGCCATCATCAAGAAGGCTCCGGCCGGCGGCATCTACAACAACTCCGCCCAAGTCTGGAACCACACCTTCTTCTGGAACTGCATGAAGCCCAACGGCGGCGGCGAGCCCAGCGGCGCCCTGGCTGACGCGATCAAGGCCAAGTGGGATTCCTTCGACGAATTCAAGAAAGCCTTCCAGACCTCCGCTGTGGGCAACTTCGGTTCCGGCTGGACCTGGCTGGTGAAGAAGGCCGACGGCTCCGTCGACATCGTCAACATGGGCGCCGCCGGCACCCCGCTGACCACCGGCGACAAAGCCCTGTTGTGTGTGGACGTATGGGAACACGCCTACTACATCGACTACCGCAACCTGCGTCCGAAGTTCGTCGAAACCTTCCTGGCCAGCTTGGTCAACTGGGACTTCGTAGCAAAGAACTTCGCCTAAGCATGAGGAGTCTGAATCATGACCGCTTTTACTGCTGACGTAGCTGCGCAGCTCAAGCAGAGCCTGGAGAAGCGCCGCCAGCTACTGCTTGAAGAAATCCGTGACGAGCTGGCCGGCTCGGGTGAGCGGCATTATATTGACCTGGCCGGGCGCGTTACTGATCTGGGGGATGAGTCGGTGGCGGACATGCTGGCCGACCTGGATGCAGCGATGGTCGACCGGCAGGTCATTGAGGTGCGCGCTATCGAGGCGACGCTCAGTCGTCTCGCCGCAGGGGATTTTGGCGCCTGTGTTGACTGCGGAGCGGACATTCCACTTGAGCGACTCCGGGCTTACCCGACTGCCGAGCGCTGTATCTCCTGCCAGTCCCTTCATGAGCTCACCTATGCCCATGAAGGACACCCTTCTCTTTAAGGCAGGTTGAATTATCCGGCGTCCTCTGTTGTGGCGAGGAAGAAATCGCCCGGCGCTACCCGCACAGTGTAAAATCCGCCTTCCGTTAAAATCTCTCCGCTATCCCATTATGCCCGTCATCACCCTGGAAAAAGTTTCTCTCGCCTATGGCCACCACCCCCTGCTGGATCAGGCGGATTTTCAGCTCGACACCGGCGAGCGGGTGGGCCTGATCGGGCGCAACGGCGGCGGCAAATCCAGCCTGCTGAAAATCATCGCCGGAGTGGCTTTCGCCGACGATGGCAAGGTATGGCGCGCGCCCGGGCTGAATCTGGCCTATGTGCCCCAGGAGCCGCAGCTCGATCTTGACCACACCGTGTTCGAAGCGGTGGCGGAGGGGCTGGTGGGCTTGAGCCAGCTGCTGATCGACTACCATGCCGTTTCCCATGCGCTGGGGGAGGAGGGTGCGGATACCGATGCGCTGCTGGAGCGCATGCAGGTGTTGCAGACCGAACTGGAGGCGCGCGACGGCTGGCGCCAGCAAAGCCGTATCGACGCGGTGATGACCCGCCTTGCCCTGCCCGAGGATGCGCTGATTTCATCGCTGTCCGGCGGCTGGAAGAAGCGCGTGGCGCTGGCGCGGGCGCTGGTTGCCGAGCCGGATGTGCTGGTGCTGGACGAGCCCACCAACCACCTCGACCTGGCCGCCATCGAGTGGCTGGAAGAGCTGCTCAAATCCTTTGCCGGCGGCGTGCTGTTCGTCACCCACGACCGGCGCTTCCTCGACAACGTCGCCACCCGCATCATCGAACTGGACCGGGGGCAGCTGGCGAGTTTTCCCGGCAACTTCTCCGCTTTTCAGCGCAGAAAGCAGGAGATGCTCGAAGCCGAAGAGATCCTGAACGCAAAATTCGACAAGGCCCTGGCGCAGGAAGAGGTGTGGATACGCCAGGGCATCAAAGCCCGGCGTACCCGCAACGAAGGCCGGGTGCGGCGGCTGGAGCAGCTGCGCCGCGAGCATACGGCGCGCATCAACCAGACCGGCAAGGCCCGGCTGGCGCTCGATGCAGGCGACCGCTCCGGCAAGCTGGTGGCGGAACTGGAGCATGTCACCAAATCTTTCGGCGACAAGACCGTGATCCGCGATTTCTCCACGCGCATCATGCGCGGCGACCGCATCGGCCTGATCGGCCCGAACGGCGCGGGCAAGACCACCCTGCTCAAGCTCATCCTGGGCGAGTTGCAGCCCGATTCCGGCACGGTGAAAAGCGGCACCAAGCTCGCCGTGGCCTATTTCGATCAGATGCGCGAGCAACTCGACGAGGAGGCGACCCTGATCGACACCATCAGCCAGGGTAACGACTTCGTCGAAATCGGCGAGGTGAAGAAACACGTCATCAGCTATCTCGGCGATTTCCTCTTTCCGCCGCAGCGGGCGCGCGCCAAGGTTTCTTCACTCAGCGGCGGCGAGCGCAATCGCCTGCTGCTGGCGCGTTTGTTCACCCGCCCCGCCAACGTGCTGGTGCTGGACGAACCGACCAACGACCTCGACATCGAAACCCTGGAGCTGCTCGAAGAGCTGCTGCTGGACTATTCCGGCACCCTGTTTCTGGTCAGCCATGACCGGACCTTCCTCGACAACGTGGTGACTTCGACCATCGCCTTCGAAGGGGATGGCCGGCTGGCCGAGTATGCCGGCGGCTACGAGGACTGGCTGCGCTACCGCCCCCGCCCGGAAACGGAAGCCGAGAAGAAAGCGGCGGCTGCCGCCAAACCGAAGCCACAGGAAAAGCCGGCGGCAAAAATCAAGCTGTCCTTCAAGGAAAACCGCGAACTGGAAACCTTGCCGGGACAGATCGAGGCACTGGAGCAGGAGCAGTCCATGCTCGGCGCAAAGCTGGCGGACGGCGACCTCTATCGCGCCAATCCCGAGGAGGTAAAGCGCCTGCAGGAGCGCACCGCCGAGATCGAGGAAGCACTGCTGGTTGCCCTGGCGCGCTGGGAAGAGCTGGAGGCCAGGCAAAAGGCGTGATAAGGGCTCTTGTCCATGCGTGGCGAGCATTCTTATGCAGGGGCGCTGGCGGAGGGTAACGAAACCGCCCACTGTGTGGCGGGAGTGCTGGCCGGCTCACCCATCCCAGCCTTCCTCCTGTCTCGCCGTGGTCGCTGCGAAGCAGCGGGAACCCGGCGGTGACACTCGCACGAGCGCGAGGGAGAAGGGGTGGGAAAGCAGCCGTCCTGGGCGGATCACGGCATTGACGGCGTCTTTGAGGCGCTCACCCAATAAGCCACCACACCAACTTTACCGATAGTAACGAATATCGCGCGCGCTTAGGTACCCCCTCCGCTCTCGTAGACGCCCTGGCTGGAGCGTTCAAGTTCCTGTGCATAGGTAAAGTGTTGCTCAGAGGCCTCCAGAGCAACAGCGGCTGAGCTGGTGCGTCCATCGTGATACAACAGTTCCCTGATAACCGCGTTGGCGTCACTGATGGGAGGCACCATAAGCACTTGCAGCCGATCGTAGACCTCTTGGTCGATGAGGATTTGGATTTGGTCAGTCATGTCTGTCTCCTGTCGGGGGTTTAAAAGCGATTTAAATATAGCTCAAATACCCGACTATTCAAGTATGGAATGAGTCGGCATTCCGGAAATGGAGACAGGCCCGAGGCAATCGCCTCTGCAAGGCTCTGTGTGCCTTGCGCCGCAGCCATATGCGGCGCAAGGCAGATTGATCAGGCTGCGAATTTTTGAGCGATCAGGGTAGAACGTCTTCAGAAGTTCAGACAGACTGTAAACCGGATCGACAGGCGGAGGTCAGTTCAATTCGTGCAGAGGCTTGATCAACTTGATTCGTTTCCATCAATAGCTGATCGATACTCCGCCCTTACTTCTTGTTGACAGTGATGCTGGCATCTTCAATCAGCAGAGGGTAAGAGTAGCCGCTACCAAAGTCGCGATTCACCGCCACCACGCCGGAAATGGTGACCTTGTCACCGACATTGGCGGTTTGCTTGCTGGTGACGATCAGGTTGTTGCTGCTGGCGTCGCCCGTGCCATCCTGCACATGAATAAAGTTGCGGTTCATGATGCCGTTGTTGACCTTCACCACCTTGCCCTTGGCGCTGACCGTCTTGCCGGCGAGGGCGGCCTTGTTCTGGTTCAGTACCGCGACAGTCTTGAGATTGGCTTCTGCGGCGGATGCGCTGAATGAAACCAGCCCCAGAGTGCTAATGAGCCCGGCGAACGCGATGGATAGAATCTTCATGAAAACTCCTGTGAATGGTTGAAGGTCGGCAAAGAAATGCCTGCTGCAATTATATCAGCAGCAGCAGGAGCCGTCCGTTGTTTCCTGAGCGGTCTGGCCCGCCCTTATCCCCCCTTGCGCAACCTGACCATTGCCGCAACCATCGCGCCTCCAACTTGAGGCGCCGGTTCGCGTTTGGCCTGCAATTTGCGTGAAGGTTCGTTGCGCACGGCCGACGCGGCAGGGGAGATATCGTCGCTGAGGCGCATGGTGAGCGCGATGCGGCGGCACGCGGATGGATTCAACGAATTCGCGGAAGGCAAGGAACATGGCTTCCTGCCCGGCGTGCTCGAAACCGTTGGCGTAGTAGAGGTCGCAGGCGTTCTGCGCCAGATAGCAGGACGCAGAGCTCCTGTATTAACGATTTTTCATCGGGCTACTCCCCTTCCCCTCTCAGATTTCTCTGTGCCCGCTTCACAACATAGCAGCAAGCGCTGTTATCCGGGTAATTCCGGAGCCAATCCCGGCACACCTCCCTGACCCATTCCGGCCGGCTCCTGGCGGCATCGTTCAGCCAGTTCGCAACAGAATCCTGCACATAACGGCTATCGTCGCGGCAGCACGGCTCAAGCAATGGGAGGCCATGCCAGGGATCGGTCTTCAGCGGAACAATATGTTTCGCCCACACCCCGCGTGGCCGCGTAATCTCAATGGCAAACCGGCGCAAATTGGCATCCGGCTCGGATACCCACCCATGCAACTGGGCAATCGCCTCAAACGGCGCGGTCACGACAATCGGGCGCAACGCCAGCCAGGCCCATTCGCGCACGCCGAAATGACGATCCGCGGCAAGCGGCCTCATCGCCATGAATCTACCGGAGAAATCCAACCCAGGATGCAAAGCAATCGCAAAACAGGCAAACCCCCGCACCGTATCGGATGGATGAGCGATGAGTTGCTGCAACGCCCCCATATCGTCAAAAGCACCGTGCCTGCCCACCATCCTCCCGGCCAGCTCCATGCGCTTTACCAGGCCATGCCCGGAAAAATCCTGACGCATCGCTTCCTGCGCCATCCCTGCCGCGTTTCCCGGCCAGCCATTCAACATGCCGAGCAACACGGCAAAATCCATCGCCGCCTGTTCGGTCAGGGTCGCGGTTTCTATTTCACCATGATTGAGAAGAACGATCAGGTCGGGTGGGATATCGCGCAACCGGATATAGCCTTTACGCTTATCATGAACATCGCGAAGCGATACTTCATCACTCAGATCAAAACAAGCGCCTTTCTCCATTGCCCCTTCTCCTTCTGGGAGAAGGTTGGGATGAGGGCAGCCCCCTAGGGGAGAGGTAGGAGAGAGGGAACGAACACGGCGAGAAGCGATATTCATAATTCAGGGCGGCGCTTATCGCCGAGTTCGTTCGGCATGAATCGGCTGCCGCAATCGGTTTTATCCATCCATGAATTTTAGCGTAAAATGGCGGCCTCGCCCCAGTAGCTCAGTGGATAGAGCGACCCCCTCCTAAGGGGTAGGTCGGACGTTCGATTCGTCTCTGGGGCACCATAGAATCAATGTGTTACAAACAATTTCATCATAGAGATATTTTACGGGGTTACGCTGGGGTTACTTCTCGGGGTATTTGAATCCGTAACTTTTTTAAATTTAATTGCAACTCTGACCGCTCAGTCACGGCGCTTGCAACAAAACCCGCAATCCCCGCGCCATCGCTACACCGTGGCAACCGGACAAAGCGCCGAAGGCATAAAACCGCCATCGGCTTCCCGCCCTTGCCACGTTGGTTCCGCTCCGGTTCCGCCACCACTTCACCACTGCCCGCCTAGCGATAAAGCCCGCAAGGCGCTTGCGGTTCGCAGGCGGCTAGTGCATTGGCAGCCGGTCAGTTCAGCGCCATCACAGCCTTCGCGGTTTTGTCGCGCTTGCGCTGGCATTGGTAGCGGTTTGTAACATAATCGCGTCTTATACGCAGCGCCAGCGCCGGGCAAACAGCCGCCCGCCCTTCGGGCGCGTATAAGAGGCGATTATGTCTTGCGCCCTTCGGGTAAAAAACGCCACAAACCAACCCATCGCCCCCTTGCCCCCGGTGGGGGAAGG
>CAMTYG010000211.1:0-14385 GCA_947085875.1 uncultured Sulfuricella sp. | reverse complement strand
CCGGTAGTCAGCATCGCCACGCTGGACGACATGATCGGCTACTTGCGGCAGATGCCGGAGATGGCGCAAAATCTGCAAGCGGTCTTGGAATACAAAGATCAATATGGCGTTTCTTGAGGAGTCATTATGCGTGTTCGCATTTCGTTGTTGCTGATTCTGCTCGCCAGCTTTCCGGCTGTGGCGGGGAAACTATACAAGTGGGTGGACGAGCAGGGGAAAACCCATTACGGCAACACCATTCCGCCCCAATATTCCCAGCAGGGCAGCACCGAGTTTAGCCAGAAAGGCGTGGAGGTCAAAAAAACCGACGCGGCCCTGACGCCGGAGCAGCGCAAGGCCAGGGAAGAGGGGCTGGCGCAGCAAAAGGAGGAAGAGAAGAAGGCGCTTGAGCAGAAACGTCGCGACACGGCGCTGCTCAACACCTACACCACGGAGAAGGAAATCGACCTGGTGCGCGACCGCAACCTGCAACAGGGCGAACTCCAGCTTCAGAGCATGGAATTGCGCGCCAAGCAGG
Organism: uncultured Sulfuricella sp.; assembly: GCA_947085875.1. Taxonomy (GTDB): domain Bacteria; phylum Pseudomonadota; class Gammaproteobacteria; order Burkholderiales; family Sulfuricellaceae; genus Sulfuricella. The sequence continues at coordinate 13,868 of CAMTYG010000211.1, read as the reverse complement.
TCCAGCCGCGCCTTGATCAGGCCCGGAAGCGGGCGGATGCCCTGGCTGCCCAGAAGAAACCGTTGCCGCTTGACCTGCAGCAGGAGCTTGAGGAAGCCGAAAAAGAGATGCTGCGTCTGCAGGAAATGGTCAAGCAGAAGCGCACGGAAATGGATGCGATTCGCGCCAGGTTCGAGGATGACAGGAAGCGTTTCCGCGAACTGCGCCAGATCGAGGATGCTGCGAAAAAGCAGTAGTGACACCGCCGGCGGCTGATGCGCCCCGGCGTTCCGGTTTCAGCCGGCCAGCTTCTTCTTCAGGGTTTCGTTGAGCTGCGCCGGGTTGGCCTTGCCCTTGCTGGCTTTCATCGCCAGGCCGACGAAGAAGCCGAATACTTTCTCCTTGCCGCTGCGATACTCGGCGACCTGCGCCGGATTGGCGGCGATGATCTCGTCCACGATTTTCTCGATCGCGCCGCTATCGGATACCTGCTTCAATCCCTTGGCTTCGATGATGGCGTCTATCGAGGCCAAGCTTGGACCACCGCTGGCCTGTATTTGAAATAGTGGGAGTTTTAATGCCGCCCATGCATATTTCTCTCCAGCAGACAGTTTCTCCCACATATCGCTGAAGAGCTCTTTCGCCATCTTGCTGTTGATGGTGTTGTCGGCCACCCGTATGACAATTGCAGCCAGCTGTTCTGGGCCGATGGGTGAGTCAACAATCTCCTTTTCTTCACGATTGAGGCGTGCAGCGAGCTCACCCATTACCCAATTGGCGCAGGGTTTCGCTAATTCCTTACCAGTTGCCGCGACCATTTGTTCGAAATACTGAGCAGTTTCCCTTGATGTAGTGAGGGTCGCGGCATCATAAGCGGTCAGACCGTCGTATTCACTCACGAAGCGCTCGCGCATCGCCTGCGGCAGCTCCGGCAGGGTGGCGCGGGCCTGGTCGAGGAAGGCTTCGTCCACCACCAGCGGCAGCAGATCGGGGTCGGGGAAGTAGCGGTAGTCGTTGGCCTCTTCCTTGGAGCGCATCGAGCGCGTCTCGTCCCGGTCGGAGTCGTAGAGACGGGTTTCCTGAACGATGCGGACACCGTCCTCGAGGATCTCGATCTGCCGGCGAACTTCATAGTCGATGGCTTTTTCCATGAACTTGAAGGAGTTGAGGTTCTTGATTTCGCAGCGGGTGCCGAGCGTTTCCACGCCCATGGGCCGCACCGAAACATTGGCGTCGCAGCGGAACGAGCCTTCCTGCATGTTGCCGTCGCAAATGCCGATCCAGCGCACCAGGGAATGCAGTTTCCTGGCATAGGCCACCGCTTCGGCGCTGCTGCGCAGGTCAGGCTCGGTGACGATCTCGACCAGCGGCGTGCCGGCGCGGTTGAGGTCGATGCCGGTCATGCCGTGAAAGTCCTCATGCAGCGATTTGCCGGCATCCTCCTCGAGGTGGGCGCGGGTGATGCGGATGGTTTTTTCCCGGTCACCCACCTGTATCTGAAGCGTTCCTCCTTCGGCCACAATGGGCAGTTCAAGCTGGGTGGTCTGGTAGCCTTTGGGCAAATCCGGGTAGAAGTAGTTCTTGCGCTCGAACACCGACTTGCGGTTGATCCGTGCGCCGATGGCCAGGCCGAACTTGACCGCCTTTTCCGCCGCCGCGCGGTTGAACACCGGCAGCACGCCGGGCAGGGCGATGTCCACCGCGCAGGCCTGGGTGTTGGGCGCGGCGCCATAGGCGGTGGCCGCGCCGGAGAATATCTTGGAGAGTGTGTTGAGCTGGGCATGCGTTTCCAGCCCGATGACGATTTCCCACTGCATGTTTTAAACCCTTTTATTTGCCACAGCCATGTAGGTTGGGTTAGCGGCTTTACCGCGTAACCCAACAGACCTAATCTTCCTTCAAAATGTGGGTTTTGAAGTTTGGGTCTGTTGGGTTACGGCGCGAAAAGCCGCGCCTAACCCAACCTACATGACTGTGGCCAAAGTTAGATTCCTTGCGGCTGCCGCAAATGCCAGTCGGTCGCCTTTTGATACTGGTGCGCGACGTTGAGCTTTTTCGCTTCGCTGAAATAGTTGCCGATAATCTGCAAGCCGACCGGGCGGTCGTTGGCGCCGAAGCCGGCGGGCACGGACATGCCCGGCAGGCCGGCGAGGTTGACGGCGATGGTGTAGATGTCCGACAGGTACATCGAAACCGGGTCGTCGCTCTTCTCGCCCAGGTTGAAGGCGGTGGTCGGCGCGGTGGGCCCCATGATCATGTCGCAGTGCGCGAAGGCGTGGGTGAAATCCTGTGCGATCAGGCGGCGCAGCTTCTGCGCTTTCAGGTAGTAGGCGTCGTAATAGCCGGCGGACAGCACATAGGTGCCGATCATGATGCGCCGCTTCACTTCCGCGCCGAAGCCCTGCGCCCGACTCTTGCCGTACATGTCGGCGAGGTCGGTGTATTCCGGGGCGCGGTAGCCATAGCGCACGCCATCGAAGCGGGCCAGGTTGGAGGAGGCTTCCGCCGGAGCGAGCACGTAATACACCGGCACCGCCAGCTTGCTGTTGGGCAGCGATATCTCGACGGTCTGCGCGCCGAGCTTGCGGTATTCCGCCAGGGCGGCTTCGATGGCTTGCGCCACGTCGGCGGCAAGCCCTGCGGCGAAGTATTCCTTGGGCAGGCCGATGCGCAGCCCCTTGAGCGGTTGTTCCAGGTCGCGGCCGTAGTCCTCTTTCTCCCGTTCCAGGCTGGTCGAGTCGCGCGCGTCGAAGCCGGCCATCACGTTGAGCAGCAGCGCGCAATCCTCGGCGCTCTTCGCCATCGGGCCGCCCTGGTCGAGCGAGGAGGCGAAGGCGATCATGCCGTAGCGCGACACCACGCCGTAGGTCGGCTTGATGCCGGTGATGCCGGTGAGCGCCGCAGGCTGACGGATGGAACCGCCGGTGTCGGTGCCGGTGGCGGCGGGCGCCAACCGCGCCGCGACGGCCGCGGCCGAGCCGCCCGAGCTGCCACCGGGGACGGCATCGAGGTCCCAGGGGTTCTTTACCTTGCCGTAATACGAGGTTTCGTTGGACGAGCCCATGGCGAATTCGTCCATGTTGGTCTTGCCCAGATTGACCGCGCCGGCGCGATTGAACTGTTCGATCACATGGGCGTCATAGGGTGAGACGAAATTGTGCAGCATCTTCGAGCCGCAGGTGGAAAGCCAGCCCTCGGCGCAGAAAATGTCCTTCTGCGCCACCGGAATGCCGGTGAGCGGCCCGGCCTGGCCGGATGCGATCAGTGCATCGGCGGCTTGGGCCTGCGCCAGGCTTTTGTCTTCATCTATGGTGATGAAGGCGTTGAGCCTGGGGTTCAGCTCCCGGATGCGTTCGAGGAAGGTCTGCGTCAGTTCGACGCTGGAAATCTTCTTAGCGGCCAACTGGGCCGAGAGTTCTTTTAGCGATGTGTTGATCATTTTTTCGTGAGGCGTTAGGGGTGAGGCGTTAGGGGGAAAGGCGGGGGTTTCTCACCCCTCACCCCTCTCGCCTCACCAGTTACTCGATAACTTTGGGAACCAGATACAGACCGGCTTCGACTTGCGGCGCGACGGCCTGGTAGGCGGCGCGGCGGTCGGTTTCGGTGGCAACATCGTTGCGCAGGCGTAGCATCACGTCCTGGGCGTGCGCCATCGGCTCGATGCCGGTGGTATCGACGGCCTGCATTTCCTCGACCAGGCTGAGGATGTTGGAGAGTTGCTGCAAATAGCCCGGCATTTCGGCATCGATCACCGCAATGCGGGCAAGATGGGCAATGCGCTTCACATCGGCCAGATTCAATGACATAAAATTCACCCGGAGAACTTTAAAGCAATACTTTTAACGCGAACATCGCGAACGGACACGGCGAGAAGCAACGCTCATCATTCGGGGAGGCACTTCTCGCCGTGTCCGTTAAAATGGTATCATGTTTCATTTAACCGACGCACCTCAATCACTGGAATTAAGTAATGATGTTTGGATTCTTACGCGGATATTTTTCCAACGACCTGGCTATCGACCTGGGCACTGCCAACACCCTGATTTTCGTGCGCGGCAAGGGCATCGTGCTGGACGAGCCCTCGGTGGTGGCGATTCGCCAGGAAGGCGGGCCTTCTGGGAAAAAAACCATCCAGGCGGTGGGCATGGAAGCGAAGCGGATGCTGGGCCGCACGCCGGGCAACATCACCGCGATCCGCCCGATGAAGGACGGCGTAATCGCCGACTTCACCATCACCGAGCAGATGCTCAAGTACTTCATCAAGAAAATTCACGATTCGCGCATGCTCTCCCCGAGCCCGCGCATCATCATCTGCGTGCCCTGCGGCTCGACCCAGGTGGAGCGGCGCGCCATCCGCGAATCGGCGATCGGCGCCGGCGCGCGCCAGGTGTACCTGATCGAGGAGCCGATGGCGGCGGCGATCGGCGCCGGCCTGCCGGTGGCGGAGGCGACCGGCTCGATGGTGGTGGATATCGGCGGCGGCACCACCGAGGTCGGCGTGATCTCTCTCGGCGGCATCGTCTATGCCACATCGATACGGGTCGGCGGCGACAAGTTCGACGAGGCGATCATCCACTACATCCGCCGCAACTACGGCATGCTGATCGGCGAAGCCACGGCCGAGAGAATCAAGAAAGAGATCGGCTCTGCCTTCCCCGGCAGCGAAGTGCGCGAAATGGAAGTAAAAGGGCGCAATCTGGCCGAAGGCATTCCGCGCAGCTTCACCATTTCCAGCAACGAAATTCTGGAAGCCCTGACCGACCCGCTCAACAGCATCGTCAGCGCGGTCAAGTCGGCGCTGGAACAGACTCCGCCGGAGCTGGGCGCGGACATCGCCGAAAAGGGCATGGTCCTGACCGGCGGCGGCGCGCTCCTGCGCGACCTGGATCGCCTGTTGATGGAAGAGACCGGGCTGCCGGTGATCGTCGCCGAAGACCCGCTCACCTGCGTGGTGCGCGGCAGCGGCCGGGCGCTCGAGGAAATGGACAAGTTGGGCGGCGTCTTCACGAGTGACTGACGTAGCATGTAGGGTGGGCACGTCTTTGTGCCCACGCGGTCAATGGAGTTCCGCGTGGGCACAAAGACGTGCCCACCCTACTGACTGAACGCGCATGGCTACGATGGAACATCAACCCTTTTTCAAGCACGGCCCCAGCCCGCTGGCGCGCTTCATCTTTTTCGCCTCGATTTCCCTGGTGCTGATGGTGCTGGATGCTCGTCTGAACGCACTGGATTCGTTGCGCCAGATCATTTCGGTTGCTGTCGCTCCGCTGCAGCGTCTGGCCATGACTCCCGCCGAACTTCTCGACCGGACCGGCAACTTTTTCGTGACTCAGGCGCGCCTGCAAAACGAGAACGCCGTGCTCAGGCAGCAGCAACTGGCGCAGGCGGCGCAATTGCAACGGATGCAGGCGATGCAGGCGGAGAATATCCATCTCCGAAACCTCCTCGGTGTTCAGCAGCAGCGCGGCGAAAGCGTGGTGGCGGCTGAAATCGTCTATGTCGGGCGCGATCCGTTTTCCCAGAAAATCACCGTGGACAAGGGCTCGAATCATAAAGTCCAGGCCGGACAACCGGCACTCGACGATGTTGGCGTGATCGGCCAGGTTACCCAGGTCTACCCGTTCAGCAGCGAGATCACCCTGCTCACCGACAAGGATCAGGCAATTCCTGTTGAAATCGTTCGCAATGGCGCCCGCGCCATCGCTTTCGGCCATGGCCAGGATGGTACGCTGGAGCTGCCTTTCATGGCGGCCAATGCGGATATCCAGAACGGCGACACCCTGGTGACCTCCGGTATCGATGGTGTTTATCCCGCCGGGTTGCCGGTAGCGGTGGTATCGAAAATCGAGCGCAACGCGGCTTTCGCCAAGATAACATGCACCCCGAGCGCGGGCGTGAACCGCCACAAGCAGATTTTAATCCTGACCGGCGAAGTGCGGCGGTTCCAGAAGCCTGAGCCCGATCCGGCTGTCACAGGAACGACTGGCGGCAAAGCGCCAGTTTCAAGAAAGAAGAGAGGCTGACGATATGCATTACCCCGGAGCTCCGGAACTGCTCAAGCCTGCCAGCCTGAAATTTATCTTGCTGACGCTGGTGAGCGGATTGCTGCTCAACCTGTTGCCCTGGCACGGGCTGGCACTCTCGTTTCGTCCGGATTTCGTCGCCCTGGCGCTCCTGTTCTGGGCTATCCATGAGCCACGGAAATCGGGGTTCGCCGCAGCCTGGGTCGCCGGACTGCTGATGGATGTCGGCGATGGCGTGATTTTGGGGCAGCATGCTTTTGCTTACACCCTCGGCGTCTATGTCGCGATCATGCTGCATCGGCGCATTCAGCGCTTCACCCTGTGGCAGCAGGCGTCTCACGTGCTGCTGCTGCTGCTTTTGCTGCAGACCACGATGCTGGTCATTCGGTTGTTCGGCGGCGGCGTTTTTCCCGGCCCCGGTTATTTCCTTTCCTGCCTGACCGGCGCGATGCTATGGCCGGCCTTGAGCCTGCTGTTTCTGCTTCCTCAGCGCGGCCGGCCTGACACTGATTCGGTGTATTCCGCAGGCCACAAGTGACGCGCCAGACCGAACTCAAAAACCATCGGCGGGAGCTGTATTATTTCAGGTGGCGGCTGGGCATTGCCGCGGCTGGAGCCGTACTGCTCTTTACGCTGCTGGCGGGGCGCTTCTTCTTCCTGCAGGTGGCGCAGTATGAACATTTCCACACCCTGGCTGAAAATAACCGTATTTCCATCGTTCCCGTCGTTCCCAATCGCGGCCTGATCCTCGACCGCAACGGCATCGTTCTGGCGCACAATTATTCCGCGTACACCCTGGAAATCACGCCGAGCAAGATCAAGGATCTGGAGGCGACGATCAACGGACTGGCAACGCTGGTCGACATCCAGCCGCGCGATCGCAAGCGCTTCAGGAAATTGCTTGAGGAAAGCCGCAATTTTGAAAGTCTGCCGATTCGCGCCCGTCTGAATGATGTCGAGGTTGCCCGCTTTACCGCCAACCGCTTCCGTTTCCCCGGCGTGGACATCAAGGCACGGCTGTTCCGCCATTACCCCAAGGGGGAGCTGGCTTCCCACGCCATTGGACATATCGGGCGCATCAACGAAGCCGACCTCAACCGGCTGGAGGCCGCGGAAGATATGGCGAATTATCGCGGCAGCGACCACATCGGCAAGCTCGGCATCGAGCAGAGTTACGAAAAGCAGTTGCATGGCGTCACCGGCTTCGAGCAGGTAGAAACCGATGCCGGCGGTCGCGCCATCCGGACGCTGAGCCGACGCCCCCCGGTGCCCGGCGACGACCTGACCTTGACCATCGACAGCCGCTTGCAGGAAGTCGCCGAGAATGCTTTCGCACAGTACCGCGGCGCTCTGGTGGCCATCGACCCGAAGAGCGGCGAGGTGCTGGCCTTCGTCAGCAAGCCCGGGTTCGACCCCAACCTGTTCATCGACGGCATCGACCCGGTTAACTGGGATGCCCTCAACAATTCCCCCGACAAGCCGCTCAACAACCGCGCCTTGCGCGGGCAGTATCCGCCGGGCTCGACCTTCAAGCCGTTCATGGCGCTGGCCGGGCTGGAGCTGGGCAAGCGCACGCCTTCCTACTCCATCTCCGACCCCGGGTTTTTTACCCTGCCCGGCAATGCCCATCGCTACAGGGACTGGAAGGTGGGAGGACACGGCTCGGTGGATCTGCACAAATCCATCGTGATTTCCTGTGATACTTACTACTATGGCCTGGGTGTCGATCTGGGCATCGACAACATCACCAACTTCATCGGCCAGTTCGGCTTCGGCAGGAAAACCGGCATCGACATCGAGGGGGAAACCACCGGCCTGCTACCCTCGCGCGAGTGGAAAATGAAGCGCCACAAGCAAAAGTGGTACACCGGCGACACCGTGAGCGCCAGCATCGGTCAGGGCTATAACCTGGCCACCCCCCTGCAACTGGCCTTCGCCACGGCGGTGCTGGCCAATAACGGCACCGTTATCCGCCCGCACCTGGTGCGCTCGATTCTCGATACCGGCACCAATCAGGTGCGGACGACGCCTGCCGCCAAGCCTGTCGCCACTCTGGCCTTTAAGCCGGAGAATCTGGAGCTGGTGAAGAAAGCGATGGTTGCGGTCACTCAGCCGGGGGGCACGGCGCCGCGCGTTGGCGTGGGCGCTCCCTACCTCACCGCCGGCAAGACCGGCACGGCCCAGGTGATCGCCATCAAGCAGGGCGAGAAATACGTGGAAAGCCGGGTTGCCGAGCGTCACCGCGACCATGCCTTGTTCATCGCCTATGCGCCAGCCGAAGATCCCAGGATTGCCTTCGCCATCCTGGTGGAAAACGGCGGCCACGGCGGCTCGACTGCGGGGCCGATCGCCCGCATGGTGCTGGACTATTTCCTGCTGGGCAAACTGCCGCCAACGCCAGTGCCGCCCGTCGAGGCGATCGAGGAGGAGCATGATTAAAATCGACTTGCGTCGGTTATGGCTGCGCTTGACCGGGAATGTCGACGGCTTGCTGCTGAGCTTTATTCTGATGCTGATGCTGATCAGCCTGGGGGTGCTGTACAGCGCCTCCGGCCAGGATCTCGCCAGGACTTCCAGCCAGATGGTCAACATGTTCGTGGCGCTGCTTTTGATGTGGATTGTGGCCAAGGTGCCGCCACAGCATCTGGCGCGACTGGCCTTGCCGGTTTATGTCTTTGGGCTGTTGCTGCTGGTTGGTGTCGCGCTGTTCGGCGACGTCAGTCACGGCGCACGGCGCTGGCTGCATATCGGGGTCACCCGCATCCAGCCCTCGGAGATAATGAAGCTGGCCGTGCCGCTGATGCTCGCCTGGCACCTGGACCGGCGCGAAAAAACCCTCAACCTCAAGGATTTCGGCGTCGCCGTCCTGATGCTGGCGGCCCCGGTCGGGCTGATTTTAAAACAGCCGGATCTCGGCACTTCCTTGCTGATCACGGCCTCCGGCTTCTACGTGCTGTTCCTGGCCGGCCTGAGCTGGCGCATCATCCTCGGGCTGGCTGTAATGGGGGCAGCGAGCGCGCCGATTTTGTGGTCGTTGCTGCATGATTACCAGCGCCAGCGTATCCTGACCCTGATCGACCCTTCCCAGGATCCTCTCGGCGCGGGTTATCACATCATCCAGTCGAGCATTGCATTAGGCTCGGGCGGCGTTTTCGGCAAGGGCTGGCTCAACGGGACGCAAGCTCACCTCGACTTCCTGCCGGAGCGCACCACGGACTTCATTTTTGCCGTCTACGCCGAGGAATTCGGCCTGGCCGGCAACCTTATCCTGCTGGCGGTGTACACTCTGCTGATCGGGCGCGGCCTGGTGATCGCCGCCAAAGCGCCGACCCTGTTCAGCCGCCTCCTGGCGGGCAGCATCACGCTGACTTTCTTCACCTACGCCTTCGTCAACATGGGCATGGTGAGCGGCATCCTGCCCGTGGTCGGCGTGCCGCTGCCCCTGATCAGCTACGGAGGGACTTCCATGGTGACACTGCTGGTTGGATTTGGTATGTTGATGAGTATTCAAACCCACCGCAAACTGGTGCAGTCATGAGAATATTCGAGCCAGACCGCACGACCGCCTCCCCCTTTGTAAAAGGGGGATTGAGGGGGATTTGGCGGTGCATCAAATCCCCCCTAGCCCCCCTTTTACAAAGGGGGGTATCCCCTATTTCCATGTTATATTTGTTGTCCGCATTTCTGACCGGCTGCGGCAGCGTTGCGCCACGGCAGGATGCCCCGGTTGTCTCCAAACCGGAAAAACCGGCCGTGGCGACCAAAAAAGGGGGCGGCTATTACCTCGACGATGGCCCCGGCGACAACCCGCCCGCCAATATCGACGCCATTCCCGATGCCGAACCCAGGCCTGAGCCGCTGCACAAGTTCGCCAACCGGCCTTACTTCGTTCTGGGCCAGAACTATACGCCCGACACCCGCCTCAAGCCCTACAAGGAAACCGGCGTGGCTTCGTGGTATGGCAGGCGCTATCACGGGCAGAAAACCTCGATCGGAGAAGTTTACGACATGTATGGCATGACGGCCGCGCACCCCACCCTGGCCCTTCCCGGTTATGTGCGCGTCACCAACCTGAAGAACAGCAAATCGGTGGTGGTGCGGGTCAACGACCGCGGCCCGTTCCACAGCGACCGCCTGATCGATTTGTCCTACACCGCGGCCTACAAGCTGGGCGTGCTCGCCGGCGGCAGCACCCGGGTGCTGGTGGAATCGATCGACCCGGCCAATTACGTGGCCGCAGCAAAACCGGCTGAAGCGCCGGTCGCCGCTCCGCTGGCCGACAAGAGTCCGGTTGCAGCAGCCCAGGAAGCGCCGTCGAACGGCCACTATGTCCAGCTCGGTGCGTTCGGCGCGCAGGACAATGCCGAGCAATTCCGCGGCAGGCTCAAGGTTGAGCTGGCCCAACTGGCCGACAAGCTGCAAATCCACCCCGCCGACGGACTGTTCCGGGTGCGCGCCGGGCCATTTCAGACCTTGGCCGAAGCCAGCCAGGTTGCTGCCGAGATCAAGAATTCGCTGAATATCAAAACAGTGTTGACCACCCGCTAATGGAAGTCCTGAGTCCTGAGTTGAAAGTCCTAAGCGAGTTGAATCGCTTCGCGATGTTTTTCACTCAGAACTCAGGACTCAGAACTCAGGACTCAGATATATGATGAAAAAACTTCTTACGCTTGCTTTGCTATTGGCCGCGCTCCCCGTGTTTGCGGCGCCTGCCGCCATTTCCCCGCCTCCCGCGCCGGACATCGCTGCCAGAAGTTATGTCCTGGTAGATTTGTCCAGCGGCCAGACGTTGCAGCAGCGGGGCGGGGACGAACGGATGGAGCCCGCTTCGCTGACCAAACTGATGACGGGCTATCTGACTTTTGCCGCCCTGCGCCAGGGAGTGATCAAGCCTACCCAGGCGTTGCCGGTGTCGGAACGGGCCTGGCGCGCCGAGGGTTCGCGCATGTTCATTCAGCCGAACACGCCGGTTACCGTGGACGATCTGATTCGCGGCATGATCGTGCAATCCGGCAATGATGCCTGCATCACCCTGGCGGAGGGAATCGCCGGCAGCGAGGAAGAATTTGTCCGGCGCATGAATCTGGAAGCCCAGCGCCTGGGCATGAAAAACACCCATTTCATGAACGCCACCGGCCTGCCGCATCCCAACCACTACACCACGGCTTACGATCTTTCCCTGCTGGCGCGGGCGATCATTCGCGATTTTCCCGGATACTATCCGCTCTATTCGCTGAAGGAGTACAAGTACAACAACATCACCCAGGCCAACCGCAACCGCCTGCTGTGGCAGGATCCCACCGTCGACGGCATGAAAACCGGGCATACCGAATCCGCCGGCTACTGCCTGATCGCCTCGGCAAAACGCGACTCCAGGCGGCTGCTTTCGGTGGTGCTGGGAACAACTTCGGAAAGCATGCGCGCCAGCGAGAGCCAGAAACTGCTGAATTACGGCTTCCAGAATTTCGATACCCACCATCTGTATAAGAAGGATCAGGTTGTGGCCAGCCTGCCGGTGTGGAAGGGCAGTGAAAATATCCTCAAAGCCGGCGTCGCCCAGGATTTCTACATCTCGCTGCCCAAGGGCCAATACGCGCGCCTCAAGGCCTCGCTGGTCAGCAAGCAGCCCTTGCTGGCACCGCTGGCGGCCGGGCAGCAAGTCGGCACCATCCGCCTGACGCTGGACGACAAACCCTATGCCGAATACCCGCTGGTGGCGCTGGAAGGCGTGGCCACGGCGAATTTCTTCAAGCGCGGCTGGGACGGGATCAAGCTGTGGTTCAAATGATCTACCTCAACGGCGAATTCATGCCGATCGAAGAGGCCCGCGTGCCGGTGCTCGACCGCGGCTTCATCTTCGGCGACGGGGTCTACGAAGTGATCCCGGTCTACTCACGCCGTCCATTCCGCCTGCGCGAGCATCTGAAACGCCTGCAGCACAGCCTGGACAGCATCCGCCTCGCCAATCCCCACAGCGAGGAGGAATGGGCGGAACTGATCGGCGAGCTGGTCAAGCGCAACCAGGATGAGGACCAGTCGCTCTACCTGCATGTCACGCGCGGCGTGGCCAAGCGCGACCACGCCTTCCCACCGGGCGTGGCGCCGACGGTATTCATGATGAGCAACCCGCTGGTGACCTCGACGCCCGAACTGGTGGAAAGCGGCGTTGCCGTGGTGAGCGCGGCGGACAATCGCTGGCTGCGCTGCGACATCAAGGCGATAGCCTTGCTGCCCAACGTATTGCTGCGCCAGTTGGCGGTGGATGCGGGCGCGGCCGAAACCCTGCTGCTGCGCGATGGTTTCCTTACCGAGGGCGCCGCCAGCAACATCTTCGTAGTGCGCGATGATGTCCTGCTGGCGCCGCCGAAAAACAACCTGATGCTGCCCGGCATCACCTACGACGTGATCCTGGAACTCGCCGCCTTAGCCTCCCTCAAAACCGAGGTGCGGCGCATCAGCGAGCATGAAGTGAGGACGGCGCAGGAGCTGTGGCTCACCTCCTCGACCAAGGAAGTGCTGGCGATCACCCGTCTGGACGGCAAGCCGGTCGCGGACGGACGGCCCGGCCCATGGTTCCGCCAGATGCACCGTCTTTACCAGGATTACAAAAGCAGCGTGATGCGCGGCAAAACGGAATAGCCACGAAAAGGCACAAGAGGCACAAGAGGCACAAGAGGCACATAATTTTGTGCTTTTTTGTGGCTGAAAAGGTTTTTAAATGAATACTGAACACTCGTTACTCGAATTTCCCTGCGCCTTCCCGATCAAGATCATGGGTGAAGCGAAAGAAGGGTTCGCCGATGCCATGCTGGAAATCGTGCTGCGCCACGCGCCGGATTTCGCCGCCGCGAGCACGGAAATGAAGGCAAGCAGGACCGGCAAATACATATCCCTGACCTGCACCATTACCGCCGTTTCGCAGGCTCAGCTCGACGACCTGTATCGCGAGATCAGCGGCCACCCGATGGTGTCGATGGCGCTGTAGGCCGAGAGGGGTTAGAGGCAGGTTGTGTACCAGTAGCGTACGTCCAGATAACAAATTGTCTCCCAATTGCCTTTTTCCATTATCCTTACTATAATTCCTTTTGTAAGGATTAAAGGAGATTGCAATGTCAACCGATGCCACACTGACCAGCAAGGGCCAAACGACAATACCCAAGGAAATCCGGGATAGTCTTGGCATGAAGCCCGGGGACCGGATGACCTTCACGTTGATGCCCGATGCCACCGTCGTCATGCGCGTAAAAAGCGGGAGCCTTGCCGAACTGGCAGGCACGCTGTACAAAAAAGGAAGGAAGCCTGTTCCTGTAGAGTTACTGTCGCGCTGATGCTCGGAATCGACACCAACGTACTCGTTCGCTTCCTGGTTCGGGACGACGATGCCCAGTTTGAAAAGGCACGCAAACTGATCAAGCGTGAAGTTGCAGCAGGGCGTCGTGTTTTCATCAATCAGTTGGTTCTCATGGAAACCGAATGGGTACTGCGCAGCCGATATGTTGTGCCGAAGAATCAGATCATCGAAACCATTTCAGGCCTATTGAATGCGACCGATGTCCAATTTGAGGATGAGCCGGCCATCGAGGAAGCTCTTTTCATCTGGAAGGACACCACTACCGATTTTGCGGATTGCCTGATCGGCGCCAAAAACAGACGGATGGGATGTCGGGCGACGGCGACCTTCGATGTGAAAGCATCCAAGTTGCCGGGTTTCATGGCTGCCAGATAATTCAGTCAGTTCCAGAATGGTTGCTTGCAAAGCAAATGTGTTTGTCGTTGATTGACAACCTCTGTCCAAACCATTGGGGCAGCATCACATTGCTTTGCGGGTATAAAATTATGTGATGCTGACCCCCTTTCACCCTT
>CAMTYG010000210.1:0-7068 GCA_947085875.1 uncultured Sulfuricella sp. | reverse complement strand
CGGGGGCCGTCGGCTGCGTTTGTCTGAGGCCAAAGGCCGAGTTTACCAAAAGTAGGCGCCTCTAGGCGACGCGGCCGCCCGATTTGCCAGGAAAATCGAGGGTAGCCCGAAGGGCCGGTGCGGCGGGGTGCCCTTTTGTTTGGTTACTTGTATTTTGGGCAAGCAAAATAAAGTGACCTGCTGCCGGGCAGCCCCCGGCATCTAAACAGCTGCGCGAAGCGCACACAAAACCATCCGGCGCAATGCGCTTCGCTTATTGACGCCCTACCTGATTACGCCTTATGCGAGTTGCAAAAGTAAAAAAGACGCAAATGACTGCGCCATTTCCCCCGAGCCTCAATCCCAGCTCAACGCCCCCCCACTCTGATACTCCGTCACCCTGGTCTCAAAGAAATTCTTCTCCTTCTTCAAATCGATCATCTCGCTCATCCACGGGAACGGGTTGCTCGCCCCCGGATAAAGCTGATCGATCCCGATCTGCTGGCAGCGGCGGTTGGCGATGAAGCGCAGGTATTCCTTGAACATCGAGGCATTCATGCCGAGCACGCCGCGCGGCATGGTGTCTTCGGCATAGGCGTATTCCAGTTCCACTGCCTTCCTGATCAGGCCGGCGATCTCGACGCGGAATTCCGGCGTCCACAGGTGCGGGTTTTCCATCTTGATCTGGTTGATCAGATCCACGCCGAAATTCAGGTGCATGGACTCGTCGCGCAGGATGTACTGGTATTGCTCGGCGGCGCCGACCATCTTGTTCATCCGGCCCAAAGCCAATATTTGCACGAAGCCGACATAGAAAAAGATGCCTTCCATGATGCAGGCGAAGACGATGATCGAGCGCAGCAGCTTCTGGTCATCTTCCGGCGTGCCGGTCTTGAAGTTGGGGTTGCACAGGGTGTCGATGAACGGGATCAGGAATTCGTCCTTGTCGCGGATCGAGGGGATCTCGTGGTACATGTTGAAGACTTCGCCCTCGTCCAGGCCCAGGCTTTCGACGATGTACTGGTAGGCGTGGGTGTGGATGGCCTCTTCGAACGCCTGGCGCAGCAGGTACTGGCGGCATTCCGGCGCGGTGATGTGGCGGTAGGTGCCGAGCACGATGTTGTTGGCGGCGAGGCTGTCGGCGGTGGTGAAGAAGCCGAGGTTGCGCATGACGATGCGGCGCTCGTCGTCGGTCAGGCCGTTGGGGTCTTTCCACAGCGCGATGTCGCGGTTCATGTTCACTTCCTGCGGCATCCAGTGGTTGGCGCAGGCATTCAGGTATTTTTCCCACGCCCATTTGTACTTGAACGGCACCAATTGGTTGACGTCGGCGCCGCCATTGATGATGCGCTTGTCCTCGGCGCGGATGCGGCGGGTGTCGTGGATGCCGGTGAGGGCGGCGGACAAGGGCGCGGCTTGCGGCATGGGCGCGGCGGGCTTGGCGGGGGTGGCGTCTTCGAAACTGAGCATATTGTTGTCTCCTTGATTATTTCTTTACCGCAGTTCATGTGGCTGGGTTAAGCGAGGCCTTTTTAGCCGTAACCCAAATCCCCCTCAATCCCCCTTTTACAAAGGGGGAAGAAGAGGATGTCTCCGATTCAATTCCCCCCTTTGAAAAAGGGGGGGCAGGGGGGATTTGGGTTTTTACTGACAAGCCTCGCACTCTGGATTGTCGATCGAGCAGAACTTGCTCTCCGCCACCGTCCCGCCATCCACCGGCACGGCATTCAACGCGCCGGCCTTGGAGGTGGATTTTTCGGCGTGAGACGCGCCCAGGCTGCGCAGGTAGTAGGTGGTCTTGAGGCCGCGAATCCAGGCCAGCTTGTAGGTCTCGTCGAGCTTCTTGCCGGAGGGCTGGCCGATGTAGAGGTTCAGGCTCTGCGCCTGGTCGATCCACTTCTGACGGCGGGCGGCGGCTTCGATCAGCCAGCTCGGGTCGACCTCGAAGGCGGTGGCGTAAAGCTGGCGCAGTTCAGCCGGGATGCGGTCGATCTTGGCCAGGGTGCCGTCGAAATACTTGAGGTCGGAGATCATCACTTCATCCCACAGCCCGGCCGCTTTCAGGTCTTTCACCAGGTACTCGTTGACCACGGTGAATTCGCCCGACAGGTTGGATTTGACGTAGAGGTTCTGGTAAGTCGGCTCGATGCTGGCGGAAACCCCGACGATGTTGGAGATGGTCGCAGTCGGCGCGATCGCCAGGCAGTTGGAGTTGCGCATGCCGAACTGCTGGATGCGGGAGCGCACGGCTTCCCAATCCAGGGTGACGGACTCGTCCAGTTCCAGGTAGCCGCCACGCGCCTCTTTCACCATGGCGTTGGTCTCGTGCGGCAGGATGCCTCGATCCCACAGGCTGCCGGTGAAGGTGGCATAGCGGCCGCGTTCTTCGGCCAGCTCGGTGGAGGCCAGGTAGGCATAGTAGGCCACCGCTTCCATGCTGCGGTCGGCGAATTCGACCGCGCTCTGGCTGGCGTAGGGCACGCGCAGGGCATGCAGGCAGTCCTGGAAGCCCATGATGCCCATCCCCACCGGGCGGTGCTTGAGGTTGGCGTTGCGCGCCTTGGCCACGGCGTAGTAGTTGATGTCGATGACGTTGTCGAGCATGCGCATCGCGGTGCGCACGGTTTTTTGCAGTTTAACCGTATCGAGCACGCCGTCTTTCAGGTGCGCCACCAGATTGACCGAGCCCAGGTTGCACACCGCGATTTCGTGCTCGTTGGTGTTGAGCGTGATCTCGGTGCACAGGTTGGAGCTGTGCACCGTGCCCACGTGCTGCTGCGGGCTGCGGATGTTGCACGGGTCCTTGAAGGTGATCCAGGGATGGCCGGTTTCGAACAGCATGGTGAGCATCTTGCGCCACAGCTGCAGGGCGGGAACCTTCTTGTGCAGCTTGAGCTCGCCGCGCGCGGCCTTGTCTTCGTAGCCGGTGTAAGCCTCTTCAAAAGCCTTGCCGAACTTGTCGTGCAGGTCGGGCACGTCGTTCGGGCTGAACAGGGTCCAGTCGCCGGCTTCCATCACCCGCTTCATGAACAGGTCGGGAATCCAGTTGCAGGTATTCATGTCGTGGGTGCGGCGGCGGTCGTCGCCGGTGTTCTTGCGCAGCTCCAGGAATTCCTCGATGTCGAGGTGCCAGGTTTCCAGGTAGGCGCACACCGCGCCCTTGCGCTTGCCGCCCTGGTTCACCGCCACGGCGGTGTCGTTGACCACTTTCAGGAACGGCACCACGCCCTGGGATTTCCCGTTGGTGCCCTTGATATGGCTGCCCAGCGCGCGCACCCGGCTCCAGTCGTTGCCGAGTCCGCCGGCGAACTTGGACAAGAGCGCGTTTTCCTTGATCGCTTCGTAGATGCCGTCGAGGTCGTCGCTCACTGTGGTCAGGTAGCAGGAGGAAAGCTGCGAGCGGCGGGTGCCGGAATTGAACAGGGTCGGCGTCGAGCTCATGAAATCGAAGCTGGAGAGCACGTTGTAGAACTCGATGGCGCGGCTTTCGCGGTCGATCTCGTTGAGGGAGAGGCCCATCGCCACGCGCATGAAGAAAGCCTGCGGCAGCTCGATGCGGCGCTCGTCGATGTGCAGGAAATAGCGGTCGTACAGGGTTTGCAGGCTGAGGTAGCCGAACTGCAGGTCGCGCGAGGCCTCCAGCGCCGCGCCCAGGCGCTTCAGGTCGAACTGCGCGAGGCGCTCGTCGAGGCGCTCGGCGGCGATGCCCTGCTTGATGAAGTCGGGGAAATACTCGGCGTAACGCGTCGCCATGTCGGTCTGGCTGGCGGCCTCGCCCAGCACTTCCTTGCGGATGGTGTCGAGCAGCAGGCGCGCGGTGACGAAACTGTAGGCCGGCTCTTTCTCGATCAGGGTACGGGCGGAGAGGATGGCCGCCTTGCCCACTTCCTCGATCGGCACGCCGTCGTACAGATTCTTCAGGGTATGTTCGAGAATCGGCTGAGGCGTAACGGCCTCGCCCAGTCCGTCGCAGGCTGATTGCAGCAGGCCGTTGAGGCGCGCCATGTCGAGCGGGCGGGTCTGGCCGTTTTCGCTGACGTTGATGACATGCGGCGCGGCGGCGGGCTGCTCCTGCTTGTGCCGGGCGCGCTCCTGGGTGCGCTGCTCGCGGTACAGCACGTAGGAACGGGCGACATCGTGCTCGCCGGAGCGCATCAGCGCCAGTTCGACCTGATCCTGGATATCCTCGATATGGAAAGTGCCGCCGTTGGGCTGGCGGCGCATCAGGGCCGACACCACGCTCTCGGTCAGCGCGGCGACGACCTCGCGCACGCGCGCGGAAGCCGCGCCCTGGCCACCGTTGACGGCGATGAACGCCTTGGTCAGCGCAATCGAGATCTTGGCGGGTTCGAAGCCGACCACCGAACCGTTGCGGCGGATGACCCGGTATTGGGCATAAGCGGATTCCCGGCCCGTCGCGGTTTCGCCGGAGCCGAAATTCGAGACGGAAAAAGGGGAAGGCGAAGCGGAATCGGTAGAAAGTTGCATGGTTTTTTGTTCTCCATTATTTTCGCGGCGGGTCACGGGTGTGTTGGCTATTTTCCACAACATGTTGTGTCTAGCCAATCAACTTACCACTAATTCTAGTTGCAAGGTTGACAAAACGCAACCAAATTTTCGCTAACGCGTCATTTATGCGTAATTGCCAAAAGCATACGGTGCGAGTAGGCCTTCCACGAGATTCCAATCGCCACTGTTACGATACAGTTCATGTAGGGTGCAATAAGCGAAGCGCATTGCACCTTATTCGAGAAACATACGGCGCAATGCGCTTCGCTTATTGCCGCCCTACGCCTTACGCGGGTTACGCCTTACGCGGGTTGCTGATTCAGGAAAATGCAGACCCGACCGTGCAGGCCGATCTGGAGCGGTTTTTCGCAAGGCTGGTGCCGGACGGCGACCCGATTTTCCAGCATCGTCAGGAAGGGACGGACGATATGGCTGCCCACGCCCGCACCGCTCTGACCCAGATTCACCTTGCCATCCCGGTTGCCGGCGGCGCTCCGGTGCTGGGCGCCTGGCAGGGTGTCTTTCTCTACGAGCACCGTTACGATCCGCAGCGGCGCAAGGTCATGCTGCATTTGATCGGCGAGTGAGTATGACAATCCAAATTATCCTGAGATTTGTGGTCGTCGC
Organism: uncultured Sulfuricella sp.; assembly: GCA_947085875.1. GTDB lineage: Bacteria > Pseudomonadota > Gammaproteobacteria > Burkholderiales > Sulfuricellaceae > Sulfuricella. Next base: position 1,953 of record CAMTYG010000210.1, on the reverse strand, counting down.
GGCGTGCCTGGCCTGCTTGCCTGCGCTAGCGGCGAAACCGAGCGATGCCGAGGCCATCCCTCATCTCGACAGCCAGGGCAATGAGGGGTTCAGGGGGTTTCTTGCAGCGGGGAAGCATCGCGCCTTCGTGATCGCGCCAGGTGGTGCATGGGCCTGGAAAGGCGATGAGCCGACAGTTGATGCGGCTGTCGAAGGGGCGATACAGGAGTGCCAGCACGGAACCGAACAGCCTTGTGTGCCTTATCTCGTCGATGACAAGGTGGTGTTCGATGCCAAGCGGTGGGCCACATTGTGGGGGCCCTATCTGAGCCGCGCGGAAGCAGCCAGGGCACATGTCGGCAAGGAGCGCGGCGACCGGTTCTTCGATCTCGCCATCAAGAGCCCCGCCGGCAAGCCGATGAAGGTGTCCGACCTGCGCGGCAAGGTGACCGTGCTGCATTTCTGGGGCACATGGTGCCCGCCCTGCCGGCGCGAAATGCCGGAATTGCAGAAGCTCCATCAGGAACTGGGCGCTTCCTCCAGCGTGCAGCTAGTCTTGCTGCAGATGCGGGAGGATTTTGCCACCGCACGCCAGTGGGCGCAGCAGCAGCATTTAACCCTGCCTTTGCATGACTCTGGAGTTAAAGAGATGGGCACCGAGTCTCTGACTCTGGCCAACGGCAAGACCATTCCAGATCGCAGAATGGCGGTCGCTTTCCCTACTACCTATGTCCTCGACAAGCATGGCATCGTGGTGTTTTCCCGCGTCGGGCCGATCCAAGGCTGGTTGCAGTATCTGCCCTTCTTGCGCGACGTGGCGGCGAAATCGGGAAAATAATATCGATCGAAGGTTGACCTCGCTCAATGTTCCTGATTACTTCTTGCCCTAAAATAATACATTCATATCCCGTTATCTTCTTATTAGGTGTATACAGAATGAATGAACTAATGGAATGGAATGACAAACTGAGTGTGGGTATCGAGGAAATCGACGATCAGCACAAGGCGCTGGTAGGGTTGTTGAATCAGCTCCATACCGCGATCCATGAGAAGCACGGCACCGCGGCGTGCATGGAGATTCTCGACAAACTGGTCGAATATACCCGGGTGCATTTCACGGTCGAAGAGAGCCTGATGCGCATCCTGGGCTATCCGGAATATGAGGATCACCATGAGGAACATGACAAGCTGATCAGGCATGTGGTCGAGCTCCAGCAGAAGCTCAAAAGCGGCAAGGCCAACATCAGCTTCGAGTTGCTTCATTTCCTGCGCGGCTGGTTGTCGCATCACATTCTGGAGACCGACAAGGCCTACGTGCCTTACTTCCTTTCCAAAGGGGTGGAGCGCGGTTCCACCAAGAAGAGCTTCTGGAAGTTCTGGTAAGCAGGGCGCCGCACCAATGAAAAAGGGCCGCTACGCGTAGCGGCCCTTTTTTTGTGGCAACAAGCTTTATTCCACTTCTTCCCAACCGGTAATCATCGCCTTGATGTGCGAAGTCGGCGTGTGGCCGGCCGTGGTCAGGTAGACGTGGGCGATCAGGAACAGCAGCATCATGAACGCGCCGGCGGTGTGGAAGAAAGCCACCCACTCCAGGGAGACGTATTTGTCCACGCCCCACGCGCCCCAGTCGCTAAAGAACAGCCCGTGTAGGGCGCAATCATTATTGCGCCGAATGAAAACATCCGGTGCAATGCGCTTCGCTTATTGACACCCTACATTTCGACTTACGCGAGTTGCAAGCCGCCCTCGATAAACTCGCTTTCTGCCAGAAAAATTAAAGGGGTCGGGTTCGGATAAAATTCGCGCCCCGTAGCCAGAGCGTAGCTGACTCATTACTTGGATAGTTTTACCCTTATCCAGCTTGGATTTCGGCGGCAATCAAGAACGGCGAATATCAAGACCTCATCGTCAGCGACACGGTAATACACGGCAAATGGGAATCTTTTGGAGAGCAGCCGATGGTAGCCCAGCATT
>CAMTYG010000209.1:0-3727 GCA_947085875.1 uncultured Sulfuricella sp. | reverse complement strand
TTGTCCGTGGCCTGGGCCGACAGCACCACCGCCACCAGCAGTTCGAACGGGGTGCGGTAGACCAGTTCAGTAGTGGGATTGGGATTGGCGGCGCGAAAGCGGGTGAAGATTTCGAGGCGTTTGGCGGCGTTCATGTGAAAAAGTTTAACACGGCAAAAAGCCAGGTAGCCACGTAGGGTGGGCACGTCTTTGTGCCCACGCGGTCAGCGGAGGTTATTCCCGTGTGGGCACAAAGACGTGCCCAACCCACCCAGGCTTCACGCTCAAAGTCCCGCGTGTGTTGCCCAGAACTTCGCGGGAGCCACGATGGGGTAGCGTTCAGCCAGCGCCAGCAAGTCCTTGTCACCCGTAATGAGGTAGTCAACGGCGGATGTCTTGAGCGCCGCCAGCAAAGTGCCCAGCACAGGCTGGTCATCAACGTCGCGCAAGTCGGGTTCCGCATCGGGTAGCGGCTCAATGACTTCGGCTTGTATGGAAAGTGCATCTACCAGGTCTTCGATCTCCGCCGATGTCAAACCATGGCGGTTGGCCAACCGGGGTAGTACGCGTCGCAACTCATCCAGAATGTAAGCCGAAAGAAGCACATCAACAGAGCCGTGGCGCCAAGCCGCCATGATCTTGCCCGGCACGCTTGCCGGATAGGCAATGCCCGAGAGCAGCACATTTGTATCGAGCACCACCCGCAGAGTAGCCACTGCGGCTCAACGCTTCTTGATCGATGCGCGTGCCTGCGCCCGTTCAAGCGCAATGGCAGCCTCAATTTCAGCAAACCCTTCCGCCTCAGGCACACTGGCAAAGCCCGCCTCTATACGCTGGCATAGCGCGTCGAAGCGGCCCTGCATGCGGCGGATGCGCTCGAATAACCGGGCATCTACCAGAGCAGCCACTGGCTTGCCGTCCTTGTTGATGATCACGCTGTCGTGCCGATACTGCACCTGATTGAGCATTTCGCCCAAGTTCTGCCTAAAGCTAACCGCACTGGTTTCAGTAATCATGGCTTCTCAATCGTTATGGTCATAATGGTCATTGTGCATCAGGGCTAATGGACGGTCAACTCTCTTTCCCCTGGTTAATACCCCTACGCTGTTACGGAGGAAGGATGGCAGCCTGCGGCGGTCTGCTGTTGCGTCTTCACGCCTTTGCGCTGATCGATCCAGTTCTTGCCCGCAATCAACAGGCCCAAGCCGAGGAAGGCGCCGGGCGGCAGAATGGCGAACAGGAAGCCCTGGTAGTCGGGGAACACGGTAATGACCAGCCCTTTGGCCGATTCGCCCAGCGCCAGGTCGATGCCGGAAAATAGGGTGCCTTTGCCGAATATTTCGCGCATCGCGCCCAGCACGCCCAGGGTGAGCGTGAGGCCGAAGCCGACCATGAAGCCGTCCACCATCGAGGGCATCACCGGGTTTTTCGAGGCGAAGGCTTCGGCGCGACCGAGCACGTTGCAGTTGACCACGATCAGCGGCACGAAAATGCCCAGCACCAGATAGATCGGCTGCATGTAGGCATTCATCAACAGCTGGATAATGGTCACCAGCACAGCGATGATCAGAATGAAAACGGGAATGCGAATTTCGTTCGGCACCCAGTTCCGCACCACCGACACCGCTCCGTTGCTGAAAGCCATCACCAGCGCTGTGGCCAGCCCCAGGCTGATGCCGTTGACCGCTGTGGCACTGACCGCCAGCAGGGGGCACAGGCCGAGCAGTGCGACGATGCCGGCGTTGTTTTTCCAGATGCCGTTCCAGATGATTTCCTTGTAGCTGATGGTGTCCGTGCTCATTTGGCTTGCTCCTGGTTGTCAGCCGACTGGGAGAAAAAATTGTCCTGATTCGCGGCGAAGTCATGTAGGTTGGGTTAGCGGCTTTATCGCGTAACCCACCAGAAGTAGGCGCCTCTAGGCGACAAACCCAAACTTCACCAGAGGTAGGCGCCTCCAGGCGAAACCAACCTTTTGAAGGAAGCTTGGGTTTGTTGGGTTACGGCGCAAAAAACTGCGCCTAACCCAACCTACATTGCCTGCATATCTCATTTTGCTTGCGCCTGAGTTTCTGCCGGCAGGGAGAAGATTTTGTCCTGGTTGGCGACAAAGTATTTCAGCGACTTGTGTACGGCCTTTACCACGGTGCGCGGGCTGACCGTGGCGCCGGCCATGTGCTCGAACTTGCCGCCGTCCTTTTTCACTTTCCAGTCCTGATCCGCATATTTCGACAGCGATTTTCCCTCGAATATCCGGATCCAGCGGTTTTTCGCGATATCGATATAGTCGCCCAGGCCGGGGGTTTCTTTGTGGGTCACCACGCGCACGCCGGAAATTTCGCCATCCGCCTTGATCGCGACGATCATCCGGATCTTGCCGCTGTAGCCGTCGGGGGCAATCACTTCCAGCACTGCGGCGGAGGGCTTGCCTTCCTTGACGGCGCGATAGACCGGAGTGGGTTCGCTGTTGCCGAGCTCCCCGGCGGGCGGAAGCAGCGCAGCGTCCTTGAACAAATCGTTGTCGTATAGCGTGGCCGGCAGGATCTGGCTGATCAGGGCGAGTTTGGCCTGTTTTTCGGTTTCGGCGATGATTGGGCGGGTGACCAGATAGGTGGCGGCAAGCAGCGCCGTGCCGACGACCGCGAAGGCGGTGAGGATGCCGGCTGAACTAAACGTGTGGCGCAGGATGCTGGTGGTCATGGTTTCGTTCCGGTGTCGTGGCCGTATACCCGCGGCTGGGTGTAGGCGTCGATCAGCGGCACGGCGGCGTTCATGATCAGGACGGCGAATGCGATGCCGTCCGGGTAGCCGCCGAATACACGAATGATGTACACGAGAAAGCCGGCGCCGGCGCCGAAGATCAGCTTGCCGAGCGGCGTGGTCGGGCTGGTGACGTAGTCGGTGGCAATGAAGAATGCGCCCAGCATGGCGCCGCCGGTGAACAGGTGGAATATCGGCGTAGCATAGCGGTTGGAGTCAATGCCGTTGAACAGCGCGGCGACCAGAGCCAGGGCGGCGAGGAAAGAAACCGGGGTGTGCCAGGTGATGATGCGCCGCTGCCAAAGGAACAGACCGCCGAGCAGGTACATGGCGGCGATCACCTCGGTGCCCCTGCCGCCGAACACACCGAAGATCGGCATGTTCTTCACTTCGCCCACGGTGCGCTGAAGGTTGAGCTGGGTCTTCAGGGTGTCGAGCGGGGTGGCCATGGTTACCGCGTCGAGCTTGATGCCCTGCAGCGCGCCGCTGAAATAGTATTGCAGCGCCTCGCTGAAACCGACCGGGTGCTGAGACAGCAGCAGCGGCGCCGGCCATTGCGTCATGGTGGAGGGGAAGGAGATCATCAGCACGGCGAAGCCCACCATCGCCGGATTGAACAGGTTGTTGCCGAGGCCGCCGTAAAGGTGCTTGGCGACGACGATGGCGAAGGCGGTGCCGACCACGACCAGCCACCACGGTGCCAGCGGCGGGATGGACAGCGCCAGCAGCCAGGCGGTGAGGACGGCGCTGCCGTCGGTCAGGAAATGCTTTACCGGATAGTTGCGCAGTTTCAGCATCGCCGCTTCGGCCGCCAGAGCCGTGACGCTGGCCAGGGCGAGGCTGATCAGGATGCCGGGGCCGAAGAAGAAATAATAGGCGCCAATCGCCGGCAGCAGCGCGGCCAGCACCAGCAGCATGATGGTGCTGACGCTGCTGCCGGGGGTAAGGACGTGGGGTGAGCTCATGAGGGTTCCGTGTCTTTTGCTCCCTC
>CAMTYG010000208.1:0-18444 GCA_947085875.1 uncultured Sulfuricella sp. | reverse complement strand
GCGCCCTTTGAACTTCTTTCTGACTCATAAGTTTGTCCATTTTAAAAATATCCGCCGCTGTTTTAAACGGGAGTGAGTTTAATCGCCACCGGACATTTCTATTTGGGAGAAACCAGACATTACTACTTGGGGCTAACACTGTCCAATTCGCATAACGAATTACACATGGTTTTCTGTTACAATTTTCTGATTTTCCATCAGATTGATGCAGATTTACGGCAAGCCGCGCGGCAGCACTGCGGGGAAGATCTGAAATCCCTGTGTCGGCGGACGGGCTTCCTCGCCGAATCCCGCCCCCACAGTTCTTTCAGCCTATTCCCTGCCCTGTTGCCAAGCCCGCGACGATAAGGGCACAATTGAGCCATGCAGTTATTCACCTTCGGAATCAATCACCAAACCGCGCCCCTGTCAGTCCGCGAACAGGTCGCCTTCCACGCTGAAACCCTGGAGCAGGCGTTGCACGACCTGGTCGGTCACCGCGTGGCAAAAGAGGCGGCGATTCTTTCCACCTGCAACCGCACTGAAATCTACTGCAACACCGACAGCCCGCAGAAAGCCATCGAATGGCTGGCGGATTACCACCACATCAAGCAGCAGGCAATCGCGCCGCACCTGTATACCCTGCCGCAGGGCGAGGCGGTCAAGCACGCCTTCCGCGTCGCCAGCGGGCTGGATTCGATGGTGCTGGGCGAGACCCAGATTCTCGGCCAGCTGAAACAGGCAGTGAACACCGCGGAACGCGCCGGCACCCTGGGCACGCTGCTGCACAAGCTGTTCCAGCGCACCTTTTCGGTTGCCAAGGAAGTGCGCACCCAGACCGAGATCGGCGCCAACAGCGTTTCCATGGCCGCCGCCGCGGTGCGACTGGCGGAACGCATCTTCCCCTCGATCAGCGAACAGCGCGTGCTGTTCATCGGCGCGGGCGAAATGATCGAGCTGTGCGCCAATCATTTCGCGGCGCAGCACCCCAAGCACATCACCGTCGCCAACCGCACCCTGGAGCGCGCCAGCGCGCTGGCCCTGCGGTTTGGCGGCAGCGCCATCACCCTGAACGAACTGCCGGATCACCTCGCCACCCACGACATCATCATCACCTCCACCGCCAGCCCCCTGCCGATTCTGGGCAAAGGCCTGGTCGAACGCGTCATCAAGCAGCGCAAGCACCGGCCGATATTCATGGTGGATCTGGCGGTGCCGCGCGACATCGAGGCCGAGGTCGGCGAGTTGAACGATGTGTTCCTCTATACCGTGGATGACCTTGCTCAGGTGATCGAGGCCGGTCTCGGCAATCGCCAGCTGGCCGCCGAGGAGGCCGAGGCGATCATCGAGGTTAAAGTGGAAAATTTCATGCACTGGATGGATACGCGCAGCGTCGTGCCCACCATCCGCGCCCTGCGTGACCATGCCGAACGGCAGCGCCGCCATGAGCTGGATCGCGCCCAGCGCCTGCTCGACAAGGGAGAAGACCCGCGCGAAGTGCTCGAACAGATGAGCCGGGCGCTCGCCAATAAATTCCTGCACGACTCCAGCCACGCCCTCAACCATGCCACCGGAGAAGACCGCGCCCAGCTCGAAGCGCTGCTGCGCCGTTTGTATCACATCCACCCGGAATAAAAACCCTGACCACGAATAACACGAATTTCCACGAAAGTTCACGAATAAAAGACACCGGCAATCACGCGGCTTTTCATTCGTGTTTATTCGTGTCATTCGTGGTTAAATCGCTTTTCTAAAAACATGAAACCCTCCATCCAATCCAAGCTCGACCAGCTTGCCGAGCGCCTGGTTGAATTAACCCAGCGACTGAGCAGCAACGACGCCACGTCGGACATGGAAAACTATCGCCGCCTCACCCGCGAGCATTCTGAAATCACGCCGGTGGTCGAGCTCTACCAACGCTTCCAGCAAGCCGAGCTGGACCTGAAAACCGCCCAGGAGATGCTCTCCGACCCGGAGATGAAGGCGTTTGCCGAGGACGAGGCAAACAGCGCCAAAGAGCAACTGGCGCAGATTGAAATCGACCTGCAAAAGCTGCTGCTGCCGAAGGACCCCAACGACGAACGCAATATTTTCCTGGAAATCCGCGCCGGCACCGGCGGCGACGAATCGGCTCTGTTCGCCGGCGATCTGTTCCGCATGTATGCGCGCTATGCCGAAAGGCAGCGCTGGAAAGTGGAGGTTCTGTCGGAAAGCCTGGGTGAAATGGGCGGCTACAAGGAGATCATCGCCAAGATTGTCGGCCATGGCGCCTATTCCAAACTCAAATTCGAGTCCGGCGGCCACCGCGTCCAGCGCGTGCCGGCGACCGAAACCCAGGGGAGGATTCATACTTCGGCCTGTACCGTCGCCATCATGCCGGAAGCGGATGAGCTGGCGGAAGTGAACCTCAACCCCGCCGACCTCAGGATCGACACCTACCGCGCCTCGGGTGCCGGCGGCCAGCACATCAACAAGACCGATTCGGCGGTGCGCATCACCCACCTGCCCACCGGCATCGTGGTGGAGTGCCAGGACGACCGCTCGCAGCACAAGAACAAGTCGCAGGCGATGTCGGTGCTGGCGGCGCGCATCATGGACGTGCAGTTGCGCGAACGCCAGTCCAGGGAAGCCGCCACCCGCAAATCGCTGATCGGCAGCGGCGACCGCTCCGAGCGTATCCGCACCTACAACTTCCCGCAGGGGCGCATCACCGACCATCGCATCAACCTCACCCTGTACAAGATCGAACAGATCATGGACGGCGACCTGGACGAACTGGTCGGCGCGCTGATGGCCGAACACCAGGCGGAACTGCTGGCTTCGCTGGGCGGGGAGTAGGGTGGGCACGACTTTGTGCCCACGCGGATTCAAAACCGCGTGGGCAGATAAAATCCCTGCCCACCCTACACGGATATAACAAAGTTAGGGCGCTTATGACCACCATCAAACCGAAGCGTGCCGACGGCCAGGTCACTGGCCTTGCGGGAGAGCTGTTCGTGGCGGCGGAATTACTGAAGCGCGGACTTCAAACTTCCGTAACTTTCGGCAACGCTAAGGCCATTGATCTATTCGCACATAATTCCATGACCGGAAGGACGTTCACTGTCCAAGTGAAGGCGCTTCGTGCAAAAAACTTTTTCCTTATCAGTCACAGCAAGGTCGAAGCAGCCCACATTTACGTTTTCGTGCTGCTGAACAAGCTGGGTCAAGCAGTGCAGTACTTTATCGTTCCCGGAGAAACGCTTGCCAACGAACCTGAACGATTCACGAAGTATTTCAAAGACCCGAAGATGCCTGGCATTCACCCCAAGATTTTCTCCGAACTCGGATACGAAAACGCATGGGGAGTCTTCGATGAAAAAGCCAAGTAGCCAAGTAGGGTGGGCACGCCCTTGTGCCCACGCGGATTCAAAATTTTAGAGTAAACAACCATGTCTCGATATCGCCGCGCAACAGCTGCGGGATCAAGCTATTTCTTTACCGTAGTCGCTTACCGGCGACAACCGATCCTCTGTGACGAAACGATACGCAGCGCATTGCGCGCCGCCATCGAAACGGCGCGTGTGGCGCGTCCTTTCGTCATTGATGCATGGGTATTGTTGCCGGACCATTTGCATTGCGTGTGGACATTGCCTGATGGTGATGCCGATTTTTCCACCCGTTGGATGATGATCAAGCGCGCGGTTTCTTTGGCTTGTAGAGAAGATTATCGCCGTGCCGACTGGGTAACCGCATCAAAACTCAAACATCGCGAATCGACAATCTGGCAACGTCGATTCTGGGAACATCAAATTCGCGATGAAAACGATTTTGCCCGCCATGTCGATTACATTTACTTCAACCCGGTTAAACACGGGCATGTACAACAAGCGGAGGATTGGCCTTATTCGACATTTCACCGCTATGTGCGTGATGGGGTGTATGCGCATGATTGGGCTGGGGTGATGGAAAGCGGGGGGCTGGAATATGATTGATGCTGACCGCGTGGGCACAAAGGCGTGCCCACCCTACCCGCTGAATGCCACCCTGCGGCAAGGTGCCAATGCCCTTGCTGCAGCGTTGAATCTCGATCAAAGAGAAGCCCGCCTCGAAGCGCAAATTCTGCTCTGCCGCGTCATGCAGCAACCCCGCGACTGGCTGGCCGCTCATGACCGTGACCCCATCCCGCCGCAACAGGTTGCCGCTTTCACTGCCCTGCTGCAGCGCCGCCTCCAGGGCGAGCCCATTGCCTACATCCTCGGCGAGCGCGAATTCTACAGCCTTGATTTCAAGGTCACCCCGGCGGTGCTGATTCCGCGTCCGGAAACCGAGCTGCTGGTGGATCTGGCGCTGGAACGACTGCCCGCCGGCATTCCCTGCCGAGTGCTGGATCTGGGCACCGGCAGCGGCGCGGTGGCCATCTGCCTGGCGCTGCACCGCCCCCAGGCAGATGTGGTTGCGGCGGACTGGTCCGCCGCGGCGCTGGAAGTCGCGCGGGAAAATGCGCAGCGGTTGGGGGCAGGCAACCTGCGCCTGATCCAGAGCGACTGGTACAGCACCCTGGATGGAGAAAAATTTGACCTGATCGTTTCCAACCCGCCTTACATCGCCGCCACCGACCCGCATCTCGCACAGGGCGACCTGCGCTTCGAGCCCGCTGCGGCGCTGGCTTCCGGCGCGGACGGGCTGGACGACATCCGGTCCATCGTCCGGAGCGCCGCCGCCCACCTCAAGCCCGGTGCCTGGCTGCTGTTCGAACATGGCTACGACCAGGCGGCGGCGTGCCGCGAACTGCTGGCCCAGGCGGGCTTCGCGCAGGTCGCCTCGGCTGCCGACCTGGCCGGCATCGAGCGCGTGAGTTATGGACAATCGGCATCCTGATTGGTAACTTGCATTTTTTATATATCTTATTAAAATAGTCGGGCATTAACCTCCGATTAATTGTTTCAAGGAACCAAAAATGTCCCACAACTGCGCCAACATCATCTCCCCCGACATGCGCTACCCCTTCGACGCTCGCGGCGTTGCCAAGCGTTTCCGCCATGCAGCCATCTTCGGCGCACTGGATTCGCTGCATCCGGGCGAAACCATGCGTTTCGTCAATGACCACGACCCGCTGCCGCTGCTGGCCCAACTGATGGAGCGCTATGGCGACGCCATCGAAATCAACTACGTCGCCCGCGAACCCGGCCAGATCGTGATCGACTTCACCCGCAAGTAAAAGCTGGCGTGCTGGTTACACTGGCGCTGACGGCGCTGGCAAGCTTCGCCGGCGCCGTTTTCCTGGCCTGGTTCCAGCCTCTGCCTCCTGCCGCCCACATCCATCTCGCCCTGGCCGCGGGCGTCATGCCGCTGATCCTGGGCGCGATGAGCCATTTCGTGCCGGTGCTGACGCGCAGCGGCGCGTCCGCTGCCGGTGTGCGCACCATCCCCTTGCTGGCGCTGGCAGCAGGGGCGCTGGCCGTTTTCTCCTTTATCGCCCCCAGCCAGGCTTATTATTTCGCCGCGCTGCTCGCGCTGGCCGCTGCGACCGCGTTTGCCGGCTGGATCTTCAGGCGCGGCCGATCGGCCTTGGGCAACCCCCATCCCTGCCTGCACTGGTACCTCGCCGCGATTGCCTGCCTGATGCTGGCGCTGGCGGCAGTGGCCGCCATGGCTATCTGGCCGGAGCAGCGGCTGGCGCTGAAACGGCTGCATCTTCACCTCAACACCCTGGGTTTCATCGGACTGACCGCCATCGCCACCCTGCAGGTGCTGCTGCCCACAGCAGCCGGGAGGCCAGATCTGCAGGCCGCCACCCGCTTGCGTCAGGATTTGAAATGGGCGCTGGGCGGCACGCTGCTGATCGCCGTCGGGAGCGCCTGGCTCACGGCGCTGGCATGGCTGGGCACGCTAATGTGGGCGCTGCCGGTGTTGCGGCTGGGTCGAGCATGGCTCGCGCTCTATCGCGCTGAAATTCGGCATGTCCACGGCGCCGCACCCTCGCTCGCTGCGGCCCTGGCAGGGTTTTCCGCCGCCCTGCTGTTCGGGGTCCTGCACGCTGCCGGCGTGCTCCCCCCCGGCGATGGCGCCCATGCCTTCATCCTCGCCTTTCTGTTTCCGCTGGTGACCGGCGCGGTCAGCCAGTTGCTGCCGGTATGGCTGAAACCCGGCCTGCAAACCGCCTGGCATGGGCAAATCCGGCAACGACTGCAGTGGGGCGGCGGGGTTCGCGGTCTGATGTTTCTTGGCGGCGGCCTGCTCCTTGCCGGCGGCTGGCGCGGCGGGATGATACTGGCTGTGGCGGCGCTCGCGTTGTTCCTGCTGCAACTGATCGGCGCAGCCAGAACCATGCTTAGAGCTCGTTAATGAATACGACAAAACCCTCTGCTCGCACACGCAATGAAACGACGGCATGGATGCTGCTTTTCGGCGCTTGGCTGGTCGCCAGCGTCTCGACGCTCGGCGCGCTGTTTTTCGGCGAAGTCATGCAACTGCCGCCCTGCGTTCTCTGCTGGTACCAACGCATCTTCATGTTTCCGCTGGCGCTGATCCTGCCGATCGGACTGTTCCCCTTTGACCGGAAGGTGGTACGCTATGCGCTGCCATTGGCTGTGCTCGGCTGGCTGTTTGCCGTCTTTCATCTGCTTCTGATTGCCGGGGTGATCCCCGCGAGCATCAAGCCCTGCACGCAGGGTGTGCCGTGCTCTGCAAAGGTCATCGAGTGGTTCGGTTTTGTTACTATTCCATTGCTGTCGGTAGCGGCTTTTTCAATCATCATTGCGTTGCTGATTGCGGCGCATTTTCGGGGTTCAAAATGAAACACAAAACTCTGTTCATCGTTGCCTTGGTGGGTCTGCTGCTGGCCTTTGTCGTCGGCACACTGTTTTATACCGTCCAGGAAGAGAAGCAGTCCGTGCAGATGGCCGAAGCGAATCGCGCGGTACTCGTCCGCATGCACTCGCCGACCCTTGGCAAGCCTGATGCGCCGGTCGTGATCGTTGAATTTATCGATCCCGCGTGCGAGACCTGCCGGGCATTCCATCCTCTGGTCAAGGAAATGATGGCAGTGAATCCCGACCAGATTCGACTTGTGCTGCGCTACGCGCCGTTCCATAACGGTTCGGATAAAGTGGTGGCGGTGCTGGAGGCAGCACGCAAGCAGGGCAAGTTCTGGCCTGCACTGGAAGCCCTCCTGGCCACGCAGGCCGACTGGGCGCCGCACCACACGCCGCAGGTGAGTCTGGTTTGGACGCACCTCGAAGGACTCGGCCTGAATCTTGAGCAACTCCGGGCCGACATGATGGCGCCCGAAATCGCTTTCCTGATTGCGCAGGACCTTGATGATGCGAAAGCCCTCAATGTTACCAAGACACCGACGTTTTTCGTGAACGGCAAGCCGTTGCCACGTTTCGGTTACGAGCAGCTTAAAGCGCTGGTGGGCGAAGCTCTGAGTTCCACACGGGGCTAGGAGCCCTTCTCGATTTTCCCTCAGAGGGATCAGCGTCGCGTGCGCCCTTCGCGTCCCTTGCGGTTCGGTTTTTCTATAATCCGTACACTTCCCCCCCCGTGCCGGCAATCCGGTCGTAGTAGCGCGCGCGGTAAAGCAGGCGGCGGTGGCTCTCATCATCGCTGAAGCCCGCCCGGTCATGCAGGACGTTGTTGCTGTCTCCCGCCGCCTTCATGCAGCGATATTATGAAAATCAACTCGCCGCTTAACCCGTTGGACTCCACTATTGCCAACCGACCTCAATCCCCCTCAAGCTGGCGACGGTTCTGCCTTTGGCGCCAGTCTGGCGTTCTGTCGGTAGACCCGGAAAGCGTACAGCAGGTTGATTTCCAACAACGCCATGGAAATGGCGAACAGCAGCGCCGCCGGGTAAATCAGCGGCGGCCACAACGTGGACAGGGCCAGCATGGGTACTGCGGAGAAATGCAGCCACATCTGCCGGCGCATTCCCGCTTCCGGCATAATCAGCTTCATGTTCGGCACCTTCGCTACGCCCATCAGCAGGCTTTGCAAATGAAACCAGATCAGGAACGGGACGATCTTGTACAACATGCCGTTCACCACCGATACCGCGAAACCGGCAATGAACAGAAACGCCATCATGAAATTAACGCTTTGCGCGCCAGCCCAGGATGGCATTGCCTGCCCGGCGAGGCCCAGGGTCAGGGCGAGCAGCAGGCACGCCATGCCGAAGCGCCAGAACAGCAGGGTCACGTCCGACTGCTTGCGGCGCCGTTGCAACTGGAGGCGCAAAGTGACAACCGCAAACACCGTGAAACAGATTGCAATAGCCGACCCCACCGCCAGCAGCGCCTCAGGCAAAAAATGGGCGGCCGACCATAACAGCAACAGCGCGAATAGCGCCGCCGTAAGCCAACGCGTCAGCGGCCTGGGATAGGAAGGAGTGAGCTGGAACATCGGCACCACCTGGTAGGAGACTCCGATCACCAGCAGCCCGACCCACCCCAGCAGCCCCCATGCGGCATGGAGGTTCGTCACCTGAACCCAGTTGGCCAGCCACCAATCCCAGCCGTAATTGCTGGCCAGAGTCAGCCCGAGGGTTACGGTGACCGCCAGCGCGCCGATCGCAAAGCGCATCCCGACCACAGTCGGGTTGTCAGATGACGCCCGTGTCAGGCTCAGGCCCACGGCGGCGATATACACCATAAAACCGCTGCCCAGCAGAAACATTGCGATCCGCATCGGCCAATGCGCGCCAAAGAGAAAACCGCCCGCCAGCAACAGCACGCCCGGCAGCAGCAAAACATGGACGGCGCGCGCCACACCCACCGGGTGGGCAACCGGCGAGCCTGCCACCACCGGCAGCATCTGCATCATGGCGCCGACCATCGCCATGCCGAGAAAGCCCAGCGTCATCAGGTGCGTCAACGCCAGCACCGGCGTCTGCCAGCGGCTGTCCAGCAGGGAAGGGCCGTACCACAGCATGAGCAGCGCGGCCAGCAGCCCGAACAGCGGCGCGCTCAGGAAAAAACGGAACGGCACCAGGATCGGCGGCGCCTGGCTGAACGAGAGACCGGGTTGCAGATTCAATCTAGAAACCTCAGTTGGATGGGGTGGAGTGTGCGGTTTCTAGGTTCACTGTATCAAGCCATGCGGCGCGGCCTCGGCATCTCCTTTGCGCCAGATCAGAATCTCGTGGAGATCTTCCGATTTGGCCTCGGCAAGGTGCTGAAAACCCCGTTTCTCCAGCAACGGATACAGCAGGCACGGCTCGCGGTGATGGATCATGCGCACCCGTTCACCCGGCTGCAGCGTCGCGATAGCGTCCAGCACCCTTTCCAGCGGTTCGGGCGGCTCCAGCCCACGAACATCCAATATGCGCTCCTGACTCATCACCGTTTCACCCGCTACGCGCCCACAGCACGCATCTGTTGCAGCACCTCTTCCATTTCACCCGCCAGTGCCTGATCGGCCATGCGATAGAGCATCTGCTCTTCCTTCATGTTGTGCTGCTGCATCATCACCAGCAGCGTCTCAGCCTGGCCCAAAAATTCGTCCCTATCCTGCTGCTTCACTGCATCGGCCATGGCATCGAACAATTCGCGCATCTGGACGTGCTCCATCCGCATCACCTGGGTCGGCCCCATGCTCATGCCGGTGCGCTGCTCGAAAGCGGGGAACAATACCTCCTCTTCCATCTTGAAATGCTGGTGCATGGAATCGAGAAAGGCCTGCAGACCGGCAGCGACCGCACCCCAATCCTGGCCGGATGCGGCCGCTTCCGCCTGCGAGAACAATTCGTCGCAGCGATGGTGATCGCTGGTCATATAATTACTGATGGTTTCCATGATAATCCTGTGTTCCAAATTTGATGCGACAAAAAGTGGAAAATTAACCCGGGCCGGAGACAACGGTTGATCATATGATCACTTACAAACCCATGCTCGCCATTGAAAAACCTCCCGCTTCAATCAGGGTGAAAACCCGCGAGCAGGAGGCGCTCTCATTCTTGTTTAAGCGCTTCTCCGAATCCTTGACCTAAATCAAGGTTGAATTCTCCCCTATCCACTAAATTGCAGCCTGCGCCGTAAAGGATAGCAAAGCCATCTCCGTTCCAAGCAGGATAACAGAGCAAACCAGCCACCAGCCTATCAAGGGGGGCCATGCAAATATGTATACGCAATTTAATGATTAAACGTCTTAAAAAACGATAAAGAAGATTTCTTGGATTAACTTTAGGAGGTAAACATGAGCCAAGCATTTACCAAGTCAATGGCGCGAAATATTTTCTTCGGGGGAACAACATTCTTTTTCCTGCTCCTCGTCGCCCTGACTTTCGACACCATGCAGGTACTGCCGACGCGCGACCACCGGGAAAACATCACTCCCGCAGTGGAGCGCGGCAAGATGATCTGGGAAAAGAACAACTGTATCGGTTGTCACTCGCTGCTCGGTGAAGGCGCCTACTACGCACCAGAGCTTGGTAATGTCTACGCACGACGTGGTGGTGGTGAATTCATCAAGGCATGGATCCAGAGCCGCCCTGCCGAAGGCACACCAGGCAACCGTCGCCAGATGCCGCAATTCAACCTGACCGATCAGGAACTGGATGACATGGTGGCATTCCTGAAATGGACCGGCGAAATCAATACCGCCGGATGGCCGCCAAACATCGAAGGTTAATTTCGGCCACACTGATTTCTTAAAGGCTTAAGGAGGAATACTTATGCAATATCAATCTCAGGCGGTAGCGAAGCCCTACTTCATCGCTGCCATTGGCCTATTCGTCGGACAGATCCTGTTCGGCCTGATCATGGGCCTGCAATACGTAATGGGAGACTTTCTGTTCCCGGCCATTCCCTTCAACGTCGCCCGCATGGTTCACACCAACCTGCTGATCGTGTGGCTGCTGTTCGGCTTCATGGGTGCGGCCTACTACATGATCCCGGAGGAATCGGAACGCGAGCTGTTCAGTCCCAAGCTGGCGCTGATCACGTTCTGGATTTTTCTGGTTGCCGGCGCACTGACCATCGTCGGATACCTGACAGTGCCTTACGCCACCCTGGCCAAGTACACACTCAACGATCTGTGGCCGACGATGGGACGCGAGTTCCTGGAACAGCCGCTGTTCACCAAGCTGGGTATCGTGGTCGTGGCGCTGTCAATGCTCTTCAATATCACCATGACCGTGCTGAAAGGCCGCAAGACCTCGATCAGCATTGTTCTGCTGATGGGCTTGTGGGGTCTGGCGGTGTTCTTCCTGTTCTCCTTCTACAACCCCGCCAATTTGGTGCTGGACAAGTTCTTCTGGTGGTGGACCGTGCATCTCTGGGTGGAAGGCGTCTGGGAACTGATCCTTGGAGCGTTGCTGGCTTTCGTGCTGATCAAGGTGACCGGCGTCGACCGTGAAATCATCGAGAAATGGCTGTACCTGATCATCGCCATGACCCTGATCACCGGCATCGTCGGCATGGGCCACCACTACTTCTGGATCGGCACGCCTGAGTACTGGCAGTGGTTTGGTTCGGTGTTCTCCGCGCTGGAACCGATTCCTTTCTTCATGATGACCGTATTCGCGTTCAACATGGTGAATCGTCGCCGCCGCGAGCACCCCAACAAGGTCGCCGTCCTGTGGGCGCTGGGTACTGGCGTGATGGCGTTCCTCGGCGCCGGTGTGTGGGGCTTCCTGCACACCCTGGCTCCGGTGAACTTCTACACTCACGGCACCCAGATCACTGCTGCCCACGGCCACATGGCGTTCTACGGTGCGTATGTGATGGTGGTGCTGTGCATCATCTCCTACGCCATGCCGATGATGCGCGGACGTGCCGCCAACAGCGAAAAGTCACAGGTGGTGGAAATGTGGTCGTTCTGGCTGATGACCGTCGCCATCGTGTTCATCACCCTGTTCCTGACTGCCGCCGGCATCCTGCAAGTGTGGCTGCAGCGCGTGTCTACCGCACCGCTCGGCTTCATGGCGGCGCAGGACCAGATCACGCTGTTCTACTGGTTGCGTGAGATCGCAGGCGTGGTCTTCCTGGCCGGCCTGGTTCTCTACATTATCAGTTTCTTTGTTGGAGGCGAAAGCAAGAAAGAAGCCGCTTAAAGCCTGAAAGGGAGGGGTACGCCCCTCCCTTTTTTAACTTCAAATACCAGACTATTTTAATAGGCTATTATCCTCGAACGGCAAGCGCTAGAATGTTGCGTTTTACGCCTCACCGGTTAACCTCAATGTCTACTCAAACTATTGCCATGGACAGCCACAAGCCCGGCACTCCCCCGGGAGATCTGGCCATCTGGCTGTTCATCTTTGCCGAACTGCTGGCATTCGGAATATTTTTTCTTTCTTACGCCTTTGCCCGCTCCCACAATGTCGAGCTGTTCAACGAATCGCAACAACACCTCAACCGCGAATCCGGCGCCATCAATACCGTGGTTCTGATCACCAGCAGCTATTTCGTGGTGCGCGCCGTTGCCGCCATCCGCGAAGGAATGTCGCGCCAGTGCGCCCACTGGCTGGCTGCGGCCATCGGCCTGGGCGGCGTATTCGTGGTGATCAAGCTGTTCGAGTTTCAAGAAAAATTTTCCGCCGGAATCACGCTCAGCACCAATACTTTCTACATGTTCTACCTATCGCTCACCATCTTCCACTTCATGCACGTCATCCTCGGCATGGTGATCCTGGTGGCGGTGATGCTGAAGGCGCGGCGCGGCGGCTACAGCGCAGAGCACCACACCGGCGTCGAGACCGGCGCTTCCTACTGGCACATGGTAGACCTTCTGTGGATCATCCTGTTTCCACTGGTTTACGTCATTCGATAAAGCAATAGTCGCAAAGCGACACTTCGCCCCCCTCTCCCGCCGACGGGAGAGGGCAGGGGTGAGGGAATCACTAAGGGAAAGTAAATGCACAACATAGAAAACCAACGCAGCCAGTTCATCAGCCCCTGTACCCGCATCTGGCTCGGGTTGCTGGTGCTGACCGGCGTCACCTACGGCCTCGGCGAAATGACGCTTGGCGGTACACAGATCGTGATGCTGGTGCTGATCATCACCTTCATCAAGAGCGAAATGGTCGCCGGCTATTTCATGGGCCTGCGCCAGACCAGCCTGCTGTGGCGCGCCATCATGGCATCCTATCTGGTGATCGTCGGCGGCGGCATCGCCATCGCCTACCTGATGGGGCTCAAATAACTGCAACCAATGCGCCCACTTTAATGTCGAATTGAAAGTTCAATCATGAGCAACGAACCGTTCTACAAACCGCACAGCAATGAAATCGAATTGTTCGAACACGCTTACCGCAATCAGCTGCCACTGCTGATCAAGGGGCCGACCGGCTGCGGCAAAACCCGGTTTGTCGCGCATATGGCGGCCAAGCTCAACCGGCCGCTGTACACGGTGGCTTGCCACGACGACCTGACTGCCGCCGACCTGGTCGGCCGCCACCTGATCGGCGACGGCCGCACCTACTGGAGCGACGGCCCGTTGTCGCGTTCGGTGCGCGAAGGCGGAATTTGTTACCTGGACGAGGTGGTAGAGGCGCGCAAGGACACGACCGTCGTCCTGCATCCTCTCTCCGACGACCGGCGCATCCTGCCGATCGAGCGCACCGGAGAAATTTTGCAGGCGCCGCCGGAGTTCATGCTGGTGGTGTCGTACAATCCCGGCTACCAGAATTTTTTGAAAGGGATGAAGCCGAGCACGCGCCAACGCTTCGTTTCCCTGCGCTTCGATTTTCCCGAAAGCGCGCTGGAGCAGGAAATCCTGATCGGCGAAACCGGCGCCGACGCGATGCTGGCGAAGCGCCTGGTCAACCTGGCCAACGCCCTGCGCGCGCTCAAGGAGCACGACCTGGAAGAAGCCGCCAGCACGCGCCTGCTGGTCTATGCAGCGACCCTGATCGGCAGCGGCTTCGACCCGGTGGATGCGTGCCGTGCGGCGATGGTGGAAACCCTGACTGACGACGTGGAAACCGCCGACGCATTGATGGAGATCGTCCATGCCAGTTTCGGCAGATAGCGAGCAAACCGAACCCCCCGGCCAGTCCCTGGCGGTCTGGGCGGAAGTGCTGTATCTGAGCAACCTGCTGATTGCGCCGGGGCTGGCCTTTGCCGCCCTGCTCTGGCTGTATTTCAAGCGCAGCGCCGACATGCCGGCGCTCGCCATCTGCCACCTGCGCCAAGCCATCAGCGCCAGCATCTGGGCCGGCGCCCTGCTGGTGATCGCCAACCTGCTCATCATCCTGCTCGGCGGCTATGCCGCGCCGAATACCTGGGTCATCGTGATCATCTACTTCACCACCTGCCACTCCACCCTGGTGCTGCTCGGCGTGCTCGGCCTGGCCAAGGCGATGGCGGGGCAGAAATATGTCTATCCGCTGATAGGCAGGCCTTGTGACTAATACCCAACAAAAACGGCTTTGGTTCCAGGCCGGCTTCTTCATTCTGTTCATCCTGGCGCCGGTATTTGACCTGTTCCGCTTCGACCTGAACGTCAAGCACTTCTTCTTTCTCGGCATGAACTGGACGCTTGGCCTGGACGACTTCCTCGCCGGTCGTATCGACGCCACCCAGGCCGCGCTCAACCTCACCCTGCGCGGCGGCCTGCCGATCCTGGGCGTGATCGGTACCGGCGTGTGGGTCGCATGGAAATATGGCCGCCTCTACTGCGGCTGGCTGTGTCCGCATTTCTCCGTGGTGGAAACCATCAACGGCGTACTGCGCCGCGCCATCGGCAAGCAGAGCCTCTGGGACAGGCACCCCCTGCCGGAACGCAACGCCGACGGCAGCATCACCAGGGTCAATCCCCTGTACTGGCTGGTGGCGGCACCGCTGGCACTGGCCTTCGCCTTCACCTGGGCAACCGCGCTGCTCACCTATCTGCTGCCTCCGGCCGAAATTTACGGCAACCTGTGGCATGGCGAATTGACCGGCAATCAGGCTCGCTTCATCGGCATCGGCACCCTGCTGTTCTTCATCGAATTCATGTTCGCGCGCCACCTGTTCTGCCGCTACGCCTGCGCCGTCGGACTGTTCCAGTCGCTGGCCTGGATGGGCAACCGCAAGGCGATGGTGATCGGCTTCGACCGCAAGCGCGCCGCAGCCTGTATCGACTGCAACGCCGCCTGCGACAATATCTGTCCGATGCGCATCAAGCCCCGCTCGACCAAACGTCACATGTTCACCTGCACCCAGTGCGGCCAGTGCGCCAATGCCTGTTCCCAGGTACAGGCCGGCAACCCCAGGGGCACGCTGCTGAAATGGGTGGACCAGGAATGCGCGCTGGACAAGTCGGCGCGCGATTTCGGGCATCACGAAAACATTCCTGAGCATTGCTTTGAACCAGGGAAACAGCCAAAACAAACTTTAACCACGAATGAATACGGAGGTTCACGAATGCACACGAATACTCTCGGGGGCAATCCGTGAACCTCCGTGTTTATACGTGGACAATAACTGTAGCGGTTATTCGTGGAAATTCGTGTTCATTCGTGTCATTCGTGGTGGGCATTTAAGCTATGGAAGAAACAGTCGGTGCCTTCTGGCACAAGCTCATTACCGGCGCGGCTTCGATGCGCTATCCGCAGGAAGCCGTGACGCTCGAAAGCATGAGCAAGACCGCCGGCATCTTCTTCCGCGCCCTTGGCGGCGACAGCGGCCTCAGCGTCAGCGCAACCAGTGCGACCGAACACGGTGCGCGCCGGAGCCTGCTGCAGCGCATTGCCGGCAGCGGCGAAAGAGCCGAGCTGACTTGGCTCGATGAAGATACCCTGCGCCTGCCCGCGGTGCTCGACATCCTGCCGCAGCGCAGCCTCAACCGCGATCTCTACCTGTGGTTGATTGCGCTGGCGGCAGTGGACGAACCTGACACACCATCCTGGGTGGTGCGCAGCCAACAGGCCACATTGACGGCATTCGATCGCTTCCCCGGCCTGCGCTCGCGCTACCAGCGCCTGCTCGATGCCACGCTGGCGCTGCGCCCCGACCCGGCCAAACTACCGGAGGACGAAGCGGCCATGGAGCAGGCCATCCGCGCCGCGCTGACCAACCCGGGCAGCGTGGACAAACTGCCGCGCGCCAGCCGTCCGCCGCATCCGGTGCACCTGTGGCTGCACCCCAACCCGCCACGATCAATGCCAGATCAGGCCGGCAACGCAGCCACCTCCGGCGAGCCGCAGCAGGAAGGCGACGGCAAGAGCAAGAAAACCGACGACACCAAACGCCGCCAGGCCGAACGGGTGGACATGCCGGATAACAAGAGCCCATTCATCCTGTTTTTCCGCGCCGAAAGCATTTTCAGCTGGGCCGAATACATCAAGGCCAACCGCCCTACCGAGGATAACAGCGACCCCGGCGCCGACCCGGCCATCGATGACCTCAACCACCTGAGCGTGGCGCAGGACGGCAAAAGCGTCGCCTCGCGCCTCAGGTTCGACCTCGACCTGCCTTCCGCGGCACAGGACGACCTGCCGCTGGGGCAGGGCATCCGGCTGCCGGAGTGGCACTACAAGAAGCAGATCCTGCAACCCAGCCACTGTTGCCTGCAGCCGATGATCGCGCGCGAAGCGCCGCCCTGCCCGCTGCCTCACCACCTCGCGGCCACCGCGCGCCGCATCCGCAGCCAGTTCGAGGCGCTGACCCCGGCGCGGGTGTGGGTCAGGGGCCAGTTCGACGGCACCGAACCCGACCTGGACGCCTGCGTCCAGTTCACCGCCGACCGCCTCACCGGCCATGCCGCCGAGCGCGGCCTGTACCGCGCCCACCACTACCGCGACCGTGACCTGGCCTGTTTGATGCTGGCCGACCTGTCGCTCTCCACCGACGCCTGGGTAAGCGATACCGCCCGCGTCATCGACGTCATCCGCGACAGCCTGTTTCTGTTCGCCGAAGCGCTCTCCGCCACCGGCGACCGTTTCAGCCTGTACGGCTTTTCCTCGCTCAAGCGCGACAACGTCCGCTTTCATGTCATCAAGGAATTCGGCGAGAAATACAACGCCAGCGTGCGCGGCCGCATCAATGCCATCAAGCCCGGCTACTACACCCGCATGGGCGCCGCCATCCGCCACGCCAGCCAGCTCCTGGCGAAACAGCAGGCGACGCAAAGAATTTTGTTCCTCCTCACCGACGGAAAACCCAACGACCTCGACCAGTACGAGGGGCGCTACGGCATCGAAGACACCCGCGTCGCCCTGCTCGAAGCACGCCAGATGGGGCTGCGCCCGTTCTGCGTCACGATCGACGAAAAGGCCGGCAGCTACCTGCCGCACTTGTTCGGCATCGGTGGATATGTTGTCATCAGGAAACCCTCGGAACTGCCGAAACAGCTGCCGCTGCTGTACGCGCAGTTGACCCGCTAACCACCTACCCCTCCATTTTCTGGCGACGCTGGATCTGTATACCCTGGCCGATCTGATCGGCGAACAACAGACTCGGGGCGGCGAGCTTAGAAAGACTGATTTCCGGCGGAACTTTCTCGGCCTCCGCTTTGACTAACTTGCGTTTTGCTGGTGTTATAATAAACTGCGATGCCGCCAGCAGCCTGTCTGGCGGCATCTACCATACCATTACTATTTTAAGAAGGATCAATGACCATGAAGCATCTTCTTCCGATTGTTGCCCTGACCGCGATCAGTTTTGCCTCGGTGGCTGTGGCACAAGGAGACCGTGCTGCGCCCGCTCCATCTGAGCGAGCAGTTCCTGCATCTGCAGCCATGCCTGAAGGGCACCCATCGATGCCGGTCAGCGCGATGCCTGAGGGGCATCCTTCGATAGAAGGCGCCGTCGCAGCACCGGATACATCGGCCGCAAATCTGCCGAACGAAGGCAAGGTCGTCGATGTCAAGGACGCTGGCGGCTATACCTATGTCGAAGTCACTTACAAGGAAGCAACCCGCTGGCTTGCCGCCCCGAGAGCGGTCATAACGAAGGATGCGGTGGTCCGCTATGGCAATGGATCGGTGATGAAGGATTTCTTCAGCAAATCGATGAACAAGGCCTTCCCTGAAATCATCTTTCTTGATCGGGTTGTGGTCGTGAGTTCCGGCGACAAGAAGTGAACATCCAGGCGGTTAGAAACGACGCTTATTCCGCCAGAAGAGCGACCGTCGTCTCGGCCGTCACTTTATTGATATCAAGCTGCACCACACAGTACTCAACCTGTTCTTCGACAGGCGTGGGGTCGTCCGCACAACTGCAACCGGCAATGATTCCCGTATAAAAAATACCGGTTTTTGCGCGTATGAAGCTTGCATCATCGGAAACACTGATAATCAGCACATTGAGTTTGTCATCCAGCGCGTAGCTGCTGGTTGATAATCCCTGCTGCAAGGGAAGCTGTTTAGCCCCCATTTGCCCGATTTCCTCTTTGAGGATGTTGTTAAAATCAGGGCTTCCCTAGTTCTACTGTGTTATTAAATATTCATAACCTGATTTGCTGATCTCCCGCAGCATGGGCATTGCCGCAAGCCTTTCACGATGGCGGCTGCGAGCCGGAAGCGCAATGTGGAGATCGAATTCGGGACGTGGCGTTGCATC
>CAMTYG010000207.1:0-1664 GCA_947085875.1 uncultured Sulfuricella sp. | reverse complement strand
GCTGATAAGTTATGGTTCCACAGCGGGATGTCGGCATTCTTGAGCGCATCGTGGGGGGTGTGGCAAAAGACACAGATTTCGGTCTGGGTGGTGGATTTGATCGTGCCGCCACCGCTGGTGGAAAGGTCATGCTTGGAACCAGTGATGGCCGCGGATGCGCCGCCCGCCACCATGGTCAACAGCGAAAAGAGAAGGCCGGACGCTACGGCCCTGGATTTTATTTGCCTGTTCATAGCATTACTCCTCAAACTTAATTCATATTAAAAAAACACCTTGGCTCAGGACTCATTCCCAGTCACCTGCTATAACATTACGCAATTAATATGCCACATCTATTTATATCGAGTTATATTGACTTGCATAGCGTAGATACGCGTGTTCATGGTGTCGACTGGGACATCAGCCCAATTAAATCTACAGGATAAGTGACGCAATAAAGTCACAAGATGACGAATTACGTCACTTTGCCAACCAAACCCTGGAATCCTCGTTACGTCCACTTAGAGCCGCCAGCAACATCCCTCCCCTCAATCCCCTCCACTCGCAAGCGGTGGAAGGTTGCGGGATCGGGGTTGGCGCACTCTGCGGTGAAAGCCGTTTTTGAACTGAAATGCGTTACAATTAGGCCATTCTCATTTTTTGAATTCTGGAGCACAAGCATGTCTATGTCCGACCGCGACGGCCTGATCTGGTACGACGGCAAGATGGTGAACTGGCGCGACGCCACCACCCACGTCCTTACCCACACCCTGCACTACGGCATGGGTGTGTTCGAAGGCGTGCGCGCCTACAAGACCGACAAGGGCACGGCGATCTTCCGGCTCAAGGAGCATACCGACCGGCTATTCGCCTCGGCACACATCTTCGGCATGAAAATGCCTTTCGATAAAGCCACGCTGATGCAGGCCCAGCTGGATGTGGTGCGCGAGAACAAGCTCGAATCCGGCTACATCCGCCCGATCGTGTTTTACGGTTCGGAAGCCATGGGCATCTCGGCAACCACGCTCTCCACCCATATCGCCGTGGCCGCCTGGTCGTGGGGCACCTATCTCGGCGCGGAAGCGCTGGAGAAAGGCATCCGCGTGAAAACCTCTTCGTTCACCCGCCACCACGTCAACGTCAACATGTGCCGCGCCAAGTCGGTATCCACCTACACCAACTCCATTCTCGCCCACCAGGAAGCGGCGCACGATGGCTACGACGAAGCCTTGCTGCTGGATGTGGACGGCTATGTGGCGGAAGGCGCGGGAGAAAATCTCTTCATCGTCAAGAACGGCAAACTGTTCACGCCCGACCTGACCTCCTGCCTGGAAGGCATCACCCGCGCCTCGATCATCGAGCTCGCCGGAGAACTGGGCATCCCGGTGATCGAAAAACGCATCACCCGCGACGAAGTGTATTGCGCCGACGAAGCCTTCTTCACCGGCACCGCGGCTGAAGTCACGCCGATCCGCGAGCTGGACAATCGCACCATCGGCGAGGGCAGGCGCGGCCCGGTCACGACCCAATTGCAGACTCTATTTTTTGACTGCGTCACCGGCAAGTCATCCAACCATCAGGATTGGCTGGCCCCGGTTTAAGGAGCGATCGATGCAACACGAAGTCAAGCCACATTATTCCGAAGTGACGGCAGCCGACCTGCCGCTGCACTGCCCGACACCGGC
>CAMTYG010000206.1:0-9925 GCA_947085875.1 uncultured Sulfuricella sp. | reverse complement strand
TCCTTGATGTTTTGCACCAGGGTGTCCCAGAAGCGGTTGTTGGATTTGTTGGTGACGGAGGTGGTGGAGTTGTTGTTGCCCGTGCCGCCGCCTGCGGCTCCAGCCCCGGTGCCGGTGGTGGAGATCTGGGTGGCGATGCTGACGTTGCTGGTGGCATCCCGCGACATGTTGAGGTAATCCACCTTGTAGTTGCGCAGGAACGGGGCGTCCGGCATGACGGCCAAGTTGGGGCCATCCAGTTCGTAGCGCATGTCCACCTGCTTGGCGATACGGGTAAGCAACTGCGGCAGGGTCTGGTTGAGCGCGTTGAGGGTAACGCCGCCCTCGATGCCGGGGTGGATGTCGACGTTCACTTTGGCGTCCCGCGCCAGCGCGAACAGCAGTTCCTGCACCGGAACCTTGTTCACGACCACGCTGTAGGTTTCCGCCTTGAGAGCGGGTTTGGGCGGGGGCAGCGGCGCGGCCTGCTGCACCGGTTTCGGGATGTTGCCGGCAGGACGCGGTTCATCCTTGATGTGGCCGGCTGACGGCGTGACCGGCTGCGTGCCGCAGGCGGCAAGCATCGAACAACCGATAATGGCGATCGTGACTTTGTTCATGTGCGCAAGGTTACCACTCGGAGTATTTGCAATCAATCTGTTAGGAGGTTTTTTTAATTTTAAATCTGTGATGGTGTTGTTGCTGTGTTTGTTTGTTCTGCAATTTCGTCCCTGATGCCCTTGACCGTGCGCAGTGCGGGTTGATTGGCAAGGTAACCGGCGGGTAGCGCGGCAAGGGCGGCGAGGGCTTCCTTACGCGAGGAGAAGCTGCCGAAAGTGATGTTGAATTGGCGATTTGCCGTGATGCGGGTGCGGGTGGGGTAAACGTAAATTTGCGCCATCCCGAATTCCCTGCCCAGTCTGGTCAAGGCGCTCCCCAATCGGGGTTCCGTGCCGGTATCGGTCAGCAGCATCAATTGAACAGTGAAGTGGGCGCCATCCTCGTTGGCCAGCCATGACTGGGTGGCGGCCAGCCTTTGCTGCAGCGGGTCGTGCGCAGGCGATGGGGCAGAAACGGGGGTGGGCGGATTCTCGGCCGGGAGGCTTTGCCGCGGCGCTTGTTCGGCAGCGGGGGTCGGTGCTGGCACTGACTCGGCTGCACCGGCTTTGGGCGGCAAACTCGCGAAATGCTGCCAGCCGGCCCCAAGGGCTATTCCCAGCACAAGAAGGGCAGCGGTGAGGCCGATCTGTTTCAACGGCAGGCCGCTGCGAGGCGTGGTAAATTCACTGTCCTTGATCGCAGCCTTGACGTGCTTGGGCAGGATGTTGTGCGTGTTGTCCGAAAATGCCGCAAGCAGCGCCTTGTCCGCGAGGATGTTGATGCGCCGCGTGATGCCCTGGGAGGCGGCGGCGATCCGCTTGATCGCGTCCTGGTTGAAGATGTCCGGCCCGTGGTAGCCGGCGGCGCGCATGCGGAACATCAGGTAATCGGCCAGCGACCCTTTCTGGAGGGGCGGCAGGACGAAATTGTGGGTGATCCGCTCCTTGAGCTGGCGAATCTGCGGTTGCGCCAGGTTGTCATCCAGGTCGGGCTGGCCGAACAGTACAATCTGCAACAGCTTGTGGGTTTCGGTTTCCAGGTTGGAGAGCAGGCGGATTTCTTCCAGGCTTTCCAGCGGCATGGCCTGGGCCTCGTCGACGATGATGACCATCTGGCGGCCCTGGGCGTGGTTCTCGATCAGACGGCGCTGCAGCTCCCGGATGATCATGGTTGTCCGCTGGCCTTCGGTGATGAGGCCGAGCTCTCCGGCGATGACAAAAAGAATCTCGTCGCGGTTAATGCTGGGGTTGGGTAGATAGATGGTTTCCACCCCCTCCGGCAGCATGCTCTCCAGCATCCGGCACAGCATGGTCTTGCCGCTGCCGATCTCGCCGGTGACCTTGACGATGCCTTCGCCGTGGACGATGGCGTAGAGTAGCGTGTCCAGAATGGCGCCACGGTTGCCGCCGGCATAGAAAAATCCGGTGTTCGGCGTGATCTTGAAGGGGGGCTGATTTAGGCCGAAATGATCGAGATACATTGCTTGGAATGAGCCTGATAAGGTATCGAAGGATTGTGCCATAAACCATTCCGGTGGAATAGGAAAACCCTTGGCCGATACATTTGGAGGCGATGAATCAGGTGAAGACCCTGTTGGAAATCATGAGGGTTGATTTGTTGCCCGAGTCAAGCTGGTTTAGAATGCGTGCTTCGCCTATTTAAAGAACAACTTCTCGTGCCTGCTGAAAATCTGGTTGAAATCAGCGATCTGAACTTCACTTACGGCAAGCGTCCAATCTTGAAGGGGATCAATATGAAGATCCCCCGAGGCAAGCTCGTCGCCATCATGGGGCTATCCGGTTGCGGCAAGACCACCACGCTGCGCCTGATCGGCGGGGCGATCAAGCCGACTACCGGCAGTGTCAAGGTTGCGGGAATAGAAATGGGCGGGCTGGATACGGAAGGCCTGTACAAAATGCGCCGCAAGATGGGCATGTTGTTCCAGTTCGGGGCGCTGTTTACCGACCTTTCCGTTTACGAGAATGTGGCCTTCCAGATGCGCGAGCATACCGATTTGCCTGAAACCGTGATCCGCGATCTGGTGATGATGAAGCTCCATGCCGTGGGCCTGGTCGGTGCGCACAAGCTGATGCCGTCCGAGCTGTCCGGGGGCATGGCGCGGCGCGTGGCGCTGGCGCGGGCGATTGCCCTTGATCCGATGCTGATGATGTACGATGAGCCGTTTGCCGGGCTCGATCCGATTTCGCTGTCGGTAATCGGCAACCTGATCCGGCATCTGAATGATGCCCTTGGCGCAACCTCGATCGTGGTGACCCACGATATCCAGGAATCTCTGAAGATTGTGGACTACGTGTATTTCATGGCGGATGGCGTGGTTGTCGCCGAAGGCTCCGCTGAAGACATCAGGGCGAGCAAGCTGCCGTACGTGCACCAGTTCGTGTGGGGCGAGATCGACGGGCCGGTGTCGTTTCATTATCCCAGCCCGCCTTACCAGGAAGATTTGCTGCTGGAGGCTGCACATGCCGCATAAAAAAGTGGGGTTCGGGTTGCGCAGCATTGGCCACACCGTGGTCAATGGCGTGTGGCGCCTGGGGTTCGCCAGCCGTTTCTTCCTGATGACGCTGATCAGTTCCGGCGCGAGCTTCCGCCGTTTTCACCTGACCATCCGCGAAATCTATTTCACGGGGGTGATGTCGCTGATCATCATCCTGGTTTCCGGCCTGTTCGTCGGCATGGTGCTGGGGCTGCAGGGCTACGAAACCCTGCAGAAATACGGTTCCGAGTCGGCGCTGGGCTCGCTGGTGGCGCTGTCGCTGGTGCGCGAACTGGGCCCGGTGCTGGCCGCCTTGCTGTTCGCCAGCCGTGCCGGTTCCGCCATCACCGCCGAAATCGGCCTGATGAAAGCGACCGAGCAGATCGCCGCGATGGAGATGATGGCGGTCGATCCCATCTCCCGCGTGGTGGCGCCGCGCTTCTGGGCCGGAGTGATCTCGATGCCGTTGCTGGCCGCGATGTTTTCCGCCGTCGGCGTGTTCGGCGGCTACCTGGTCGGGGTAGTGCTGATCGGGGTGGACGAGGGATCGTTCTGGTCGCAAATGCAGGCGGCGGTTGATTTCAGGCAAGACATCGTGAACGGCGTGATCAAGAGCGTGGTGTTCGGCATTGCGGTGACCGCAATCGCGCTGTTCGAGGGTTATGATGCCCCGCCTACGGCGGAGGGCGTATCCCACGCCACAACCCGCACCGTGGTGACGTCGGCGCTGGCGGTGTTGGGGCTGGATTTTATTTTAACGGTACTCATGTTTCGAGGGGTGTAGGTTTATGGAACGGACGACACTGGATATGTGGGTGGGCGCCTTTGTGGTGGGCGGCCTCATCGCGCTGCTGATTCTGGCTTTCAAGGTGGGGAATCTCAGCGGCTATGATGGGTCAGAAGCTTACAAGGTGTATGGCGAATTCGACAATATCGGCGGACTCAAAATCAAGGCGCCGGTGAAAAGCTCCGGCGTGGTGGTCGGTCGGGTGTCGGGCATCCAGTTTGACAATAAAACCTTCCAGGCTCGTGTGGAAATGCGCCTCAGCAAAAACTTTCAGTTCCCCAAGGACACCAGCGCATCTATCCTGACTTCCGGCCTGTTGGGCGAGCAGTACATCGGCCTGGAAGCCGGGGGGGACGAGGCGAATCTGAAGGAGGGCGATAAATTCAAGCTGACCCAGTCGGCGATGGTGATGGAGCAGTTGATCGGCCAGTTCCTTTTCAGCAAAGCGGCGGATGAGGGCGGAAAATCAAAATAAGCGCCTTTTACCATTGTCCCTTCCCCCTTGCAGGGGGAAGGTTAGGATGGGGGTGCGAAGGTGAAATTGTTGATGCCGTATCTTTACCCAAGTTTTCTACCCCCATCCCGGCCTTCCCCCTGCAAAGGGGAAGGAGAAAACCGGCGGCACTTGCACAGTTACAATATTTTTTGGAGCTCATTATGAAAAAATCGTTTTGCCATGCCTTATTCCTTGTGACGGCATTCCTTTATGCGACGGCAACCGCGGTCGCAACGGAAATGGCGCCGGACGCGCTGGTCAAGGAGACTTCCCGGGATGTGCTGGAAATCGTCAAGAAAGATAAGGATATCCAGACCGGGGACAAGCAAAAGATCTACGCTCTGGTTGATGCCAAGGTGCTGCCCCATTTCGATTTCAAGCGCATGACCCAGCTCGCAGTGGGAAAACACTGGCGTCAGGCCACACCGGCACAGCAGGACGAGCTGGTGAAGGAGTTCCGTGCCTTGCTGGTGCGTACTTATTCCATTTCGCTGACTGCTTATAAAAACCAGACCATTGACTACAGGCCGCTGAGGATGCAGCCCGGCGACACCGATGTGACGGTGAAGACCGTGGTCAACCAGCCCGGCGGTCAGCCCATTCCCATCGACTACAACCTGCAGAAAACCGCTGACGGCTGGAAGGTCTACGATGTGGTGGTGGACAACGTCAGCCTGGTCACCAATTACCGCGGCTCTTTCGCCAGCGAGATTCGCCAGTCCGGCATCGACGGCCTGATCAAGGTTCTGGTCGACAAGAACCGCGCGACCGAAACTTCGGGCGCCAAAGGCTGAAGCGGATATACCGTGGACATGATTTTACAGGACGGCGACAATTACCGGATTCAGGGCCGGATCACCATGGCCAACGCCAACGCTCTGTTGACGGAAGGCTTGAAGCTGTTCGTCCGCGATGGCCTGGAAGTGGATCTGTCGCAACTGGAGGAGGTGGACTCCTCCGCAGTCAGCCTGGTGCTGGAGTGGTTGCGCGAGGCCCGGCGCAATCAACGCAAGCTCCGCTTCACCCACCTTCCTGAAAATCTGAAGAGCCTGGCGACCCTGTACGGCGTACTCGATTTGATTCAGCCGGCTGATCCGCCGCAACCTGGTAGTCAGTCACGTTGAAATTGCATGATGTAGGAGCGACCTCCCGGTCGCGAACCACCAAATTCGCGACCTGGAGGTCGCTCCTACGCACCGTTGTTTCATGTTGACTGACTACCAGTGACCCCTGCGATCGAATTTCGCGAAGTGCATAAGCGCTTCGGTAGCCTGCATGCTTTGCGTGGCATCGATCTGACGGTGGAGCCGGGCGAGTTTTTCGCCTTGCTCGGCCCCAACGGCGCCGGAAAAACCACCCTGATCAACATCCTGGCCGGGCTGTCACGGGCTACACAAGGCTGCAGCAGGGTGATGGGCCACGACGTGGTGGCCGACTACCGCAATGCGCGGCGCGCCCTTGGCGTGGTGCCGCAGGAGCTGGTTTACGACGCCTTTTTTACCGTGCGTGAAATGCTGCGCTTCCAGTCCGGCTATTTCGGCCTGCGCAAGAACGACGCCTGGATCGACGAACTGCTCCACAACCTGGGCCTGACGGACCGGGCCGACACCTACACCCGCTTGCTGTCCGGCGGCATGAAACGGCGCGTGCTGGTGGCTCAGGCGCTGGTGCACAAGCCGCCGGTGATCGTGCTCGACGAACCGACCGCCGGGGTGGACGTGGAGCTGCGCCAGAATTTGTGGGAGTTTATCCGGCGCCTGAACCGCGACGGCCACACCATCGTGCTCACCACCCACTACCTGGAAGAGGCGGAAACCCTGTGCAGCCGTATCGCCATGCTGAAGCAGGGGCAGGTCATCGCGCTCGACACCACGCACAACCTGCTCAGCGCCCATGCGGCAACCCAGGTTCGACTCAGGCTCAACCCCAACCGGCTGCCAGATGCGTTGCGGCCGCTGCTTGTCGCCGAGGAAGCTGGTTGCTTTCGTCTGGAGCTAAAGGATTACAGCGGGCTGGAAAAAGTGCTGGCAACCCTGCGCGCGGCAAACGTGGCGGTGGATGAGCTGGAAGTGTCGAAGCCGGCCCTGGAAGAAGTGTTTTTGCGGATCATGGGCAAGGAAGTGGCGAGATGATCGGCCTGTGGACGCTGTTTTACAAGGAGCTGCTGCGTTTCTGGAAAGTTGGTCTGCAGACCATACTGTCGCCGCTGGTGACGACATTGCTCTATCTGCTGATTTTTTCCCACGTGCTGGAAGCGCATGTGCAGGTTTATCCCGGTGTCGGCTATACCGCCTTCCTGATCCCGGGGCTGGTGATGATGGCCATGTTGCAGAACGCTTTCGCCAACAGTTCTTCCAGCCTGATTCAGTCGAAAATGTCGGGCAACGTCGTGTTCCTGCTATTGCCGCCGCTGGCCTACTGGGAGTTTTTTACCGCCTATGTGGCAGCGGCCATCGTGCGTGGTCTGGTGGTTGGCTTCGGGGTGGGGCTGGCCGGCTGGTGGTTCACGCCGGTCGCGCTGGCCCACCCCCTGTGGATGATGGCGTTCGCGCTGGCGGGTTGCGCCATGCTGGGGGCGGCGGGCATCGTTACGGCGCTGTGGGCGGGCGGTTACGATCAGATGGCGGCGGTGCAGAATTTCGTCATCATGCCGCTGACTTTCCTGTCCGGGGTGTTCTACTCGATCCACACCCTGCCGCCGTTCTGGCAGGCGCTGTCGCGTTACAACCCGTTTTTTTATCTGATCGACGGGTTCCGTTATGGCTTCTTCGGCGTCTCGGACGTTTCGCCCGCGCTGGGCCTGGCGATTGTCGGCGCCTGCTGTTTGGCATTATCATTGGCGACTTTGGCTTTGCTGAAGAGCGGCTATAAATTACGGAATTGACATGGTCACGCCTGAAAACGTTAAAACATATATTGAACAAGGCCTGGAGTGTACCCATATAGAGGTGCATGGCGACGGCCGCCATTTCGAGGCGGTGATCGTCAGTCCGGCCTTCGAGGGCAAAGGCATGGTACAGCAGCACCAGCTCGTCTACCGGGCGCTGGGCGACAGGATGCATGAGGAAATTCATGCTCTGTCGATGAAAACCTTTACCCCGGAGCAGTGGGCGAAGTAACTGAATATTTATTGGAGTGGATATGGATCAAAACGCATTGAACAAAATCAAGCAAACCGTCACCGAGAACCCGATCGTGCTGTACATGAAAGGCACCCCGCAGTTCCCGCAGTGTGGTTTTTCCGGGCTGGCGGCCCAGGTTCTGAAAGCCTGCGGCGTGACCAACTATGTCGCGGTCAATGTGCTGGCGGACGCGGAAGTCTATGAAAACCTGAAGTATTACGCCAACTGGCCGACTTTCCCCCAGCTCTATATCAAAGGCGAATTGATCGGCGGCTCCGACATCATGAAAGACCTTTACGAAAAGGGCGAGATGCAGAAGCTGGTGGAAAGCGCTAAGGCCTGATCCATGGACAAGCTGGTCATTCAGGGCGGGATTCCCCTGTCCGGGGAAATTCGCATTTCCGGAGCTAAAAACGCGGCGCTGCCGATTCTCTGCGCCGCATTGCTGACGGAAGAGCCGCTTCGCATCGGCAACATGCCTCATTTGCGCGATGTCACGACCATGCTCGAACTGCTCAACCAGATGGGGGCGGAAGTGTCGGTCAACGACCGCATGGGGGTGGAGATCGTTGCGCAGAAGCTGCACAATCTGGTGGCTCCCTACGAACTGGTGAAAACCATGCGCGCCTCGATCCTGGTGCTGGGCCCGATGCTGGCCCGCTGCGGCCAGGCGCGGGTGTCCCTGCCGGGCGGCTGTGCCATCGGATCCCGTCCGGTGGATTTGCACATCAAGGGCCTGCAGGCGATGGGCGCGGAAATCGAGATCGAGCACGGCTACATCCTGGCGCGCGCGGAGCGTCTCAAGGGCGCACGGATTTTCATGGATACCGTCACCGTCACCGGCACGGAAAACCTGATGATGGCGGCGACCCTGGCTGAAGGCACGACGGCGCTGGAAAATGCCGCGCGCGAGCCCGAGGTGGTGGATCTGGCGAACTGCCTGATCGCCATGGGCGCAAAAATCGAGAATGCCGGCAGCGACGTGATCACCATACATGGTGTCGACCGTCTGCATGGCGCTGACTACCGGGTCATGCCCGACCGGATTGAAGCCGGGACTTTTCTGGTGGCGGCAGCGGCCACCGGCGGCAAAGTGCTGCTCAAGGATGTGCGCCCCGACATCCTCGATGCCGTGCTGGAAAAACTGCGCGAGGCCGGCGCCCATATCGAATGCGGTGCGGACACCATCAGCCTGGAAATGTCCGGCCCGCTCAAGTCCGTGAACGTACGCACCGCCCCCTACCCGGCTTTCCCCACCGACATGCAGGCGCAGTTCATGGCGCTGAATGCCGTGGCGAATGGCGCCGCCACCGTCACCGAGACCATCTTTGAAAACCGTTTCATGCACGTGCAGGAACTGCAGCGCCTGGGTGCGAACATCGAAACCGAGGGCAATACCGCCGTGGTGCGGGGCGTGGCCGCCTTAAGCGGCGCCACGGTGATGGCGACCGACCTGCGCGCCTCGGCAAGCCTGGTCGTGGCCGGCCTGATCGCCCAGGGCGAAACCAGCATCGAGCGGATTTACCACATCGACCGCGGCTACGAGTGCATCGAAGAAAAGCTGTCTCAGCTCGGGGCGCGGATCAAGCGGGTGCATTGAGTTTTTTTCACCGCAGAGGCGCAGAGACGCAGAGGGTTCGAGATTCGAATTTCTCGGCGTCTCTGCGCCTCTGCGGTAAAATTGTTTTTTGAGTAAATTGAGATATCCGACGTGACTGGAATCACCATCGCCCTCTCCAAGGGCCGCATATTCGAGGAAACCGCGCCGTTGCTGAAAGCGGCGGGCATCATTCCGCTCGACGACCCGGAAACCTCGCGCAAGCTGATCCTGTCCACCAACCGACCGGAGGTACGCCTGATCGTGGTGCGTGCCTCCGACGTGCCGACCTACGTCCAGTACGGCGCGGCCGACATGGGCATCGCCGGCAAGGACGTGCTCAACGAGCACGGCGGCACCGGCCTGTACCAGCCGCTGGACTTGCAGATCGCGCGCTGCCGCATGATGGTGGCGGTGCCGGAAGGCTTCGATTATGAAAACGCGGTGCGCCAGGGCGCGCGCCTGCGCGTCGCCACCAAGTACCTGCAAACCGCGCGCGAGCATTTCGCCAAGAAGGGCGTGCATGTCGATTTGATCAAGCTTTACGGCTCGATGGAACTGGCGCCGCTGGTCGGGCTGGCCGATGCCATCGTCGACCTGGTGAGCAGCGGCGGCACGCTCAAGGCCAACCACCTGGTGGCGGTGGAGGAGATCATGCAGATCAGCTCGCGGCTGGTGGTGAACCAGGCGGCGCTAAAGCTCAAGCGCGAGCAGATTCAGCCTATCCTCGATATTTTTGCCGCAACCGTCGCTAAAACTTCAGTCTGATTCTATGCTGTGTGGGCGGACGCGGATTCAAATTCGAAGTGCAACATTGAGTAACGGTGGGGGAAGCGGGCGAGATGCGTTA
>CAMTYG010000205.1:0-7996 GCA_947085875.1 uncultured Sulfuricella sp. | reverse complement strand
GCAGACGGCACGGCATTTCGTGGAGCGGGCGTTCGAGGATGCCAAGGGTGCGTGCGGGATGGCGGACTATCAGGTTCGGGGCTGGCAGGCGTGGCATCACCATATGGCCCTGGTCATGGTGGCGCTGATGTTTCTGGCCAAAGAGCGGATGGCGTGTCGCGAGTCGGCAGACCTGTTGTCCTGCAACGATCTGGTGGAAATCATGCGCCACAAATTGCCGTGCAAGATCGAAACAGACGCCGATCTCGACGCGCCCATCGAGGCGCGACATCGACGACGACAACGCGCCAAGAATTTTGCTTATGAAAAACAGGATGTTATCCTATCTGCATCAAAGTGGAATGGAATCTGACAAAGTAGAATTATGTTGTGAGAATACCGCCTGATGGGGTTTTCACGCAAGCGGGCATGCGGGGTGGAGCGTTGCATGCAGCAGAATACCCGGAAACAGGAATTTATTTCATTTTGGAGGGCCGCTGTATCGTTTCGCCGGTGATCATTAAACCCAGATAATTATTGGCGAAATCGTGCGCAAAAACCCGTTCGTGGTGAGGCTCAGAGCGAACGGATTTGGGGCTAATAATTATCTG
Organism: uncultured Sulfuricella sp.; assembly: GCA_947085875.1. GTDB lineage: Bacteria > Pseudomonadota > Gammaproteobacteria > Burkholderiales > Sulfuricellaceae > Sulfuricella. Next base: position 7,406 of record CAMTYG010000205.1, on the reverse strand, counting down.
GGTTAAAGAGAGGATTAGGTTTGTCGCCTAGAGGCGCTTACTTCTGGTGGGTTACGGCGCAAAAAGCCGCGCCTAACCCAACTTACATGTGACTGCCGAGCGGCAGTTGCAGCGCCTATTCGGCCAGTTGGTGAGAAATCACGTAGTGAGTGAGCTCCGCGTTGTTTTTCATGCGCATCTTGCCCAGGAGGCGGCTGCGGTAAGTGCTGACGGTCTTGACCGAAAGCGCCATCTCATCGGCAATGCCGGACACGGTTTTCCCGGATGCAAGCTTGAGCAGAATCTGGTATTCCCGGTCGGAAAGGCTGGCGTGAAGCAGGCTGGCGTTGCCGCCGCCGACTTCCTCGGCCAGCATTTCCGCCACGCTGGGGCTGATGTATTTTTTGCCCGCAGCCACTTTGCGGATCGCGTCCACCAGTTCCTGCGGCGCGGTTTCCTTGGTCATGTAGCCTGCGGCGCCCGACTTGATCAGGCGCACCGCGTACTGTTCCTCGGGGTACATGCTGAGAATCAGCACCGGCAGTTTGGGCGCCACGTCCCTGATCATTTTCAGGGCATCGATCCCGCTCGTGCCGGGCATGGAGATGTCCAGCACCACGACATCCAGGCCGCCCTCCAGCGCGCGCACCTTTTGCACTGCCTCGATGCCATTCTTCGCCTCGGCGACCACCACCATGCTGCCGGAATCGGTCAGAATCTGCTTCAGGCCGTTGCGCACAATGGCATGGTCGTCGGCAATCAGGACTCTTATCATGTTGAACCTAAAAACAGCAATTGCTTAACCGCAGAGGCGCAGAGACGCAGAGGAATAAATGGATTACAACGATTTTCTGTCTCACCAAATAGGTGAGGTCGTACAATACTATAACTCATAGTTTTTTCTCAGCGCCTCTGCGTCTCTGCGGTTCAACTAAGTTTCTTAGGTTGAAATCTCTTCTTTAGCCGGGAGCGGGATGCGCACGCTGATGGCCACACCCTCGCCCGGCGCGCTGCCAATTTCCACCGTCCCGCCCAAAGTGCGGGCGCGCTCCATCATGCCGCGCAAGCCATGCGAAGTGGGATCCATGGCCTTGTTTTCAGGCAGTCCGATTCCGTTGTCGACAATATCCAGGGCGATCGTATCATGCTCCCGCCACACATCCACCAGCACCCGGTCCGCTTTGGAATAGCGCGCCGCATTGGTCAGCGATTCCTGAAAAATGCGGAACAGGGCGATACGGTAAGCCCCCTCTACGGGTATTTCTTCCCCGTGCATCGCGACCTTGCACTGGATGCCGTAACGTTTGGTGAACTCGGAAGCCTGCCAGCGCATCGCGGCGAGCAGGCCGAGATCGTCCAGCACGGTTGGCCGCAGTTCGGTCACAATGCGGCGCATGGCGTAGACCGAAGTGTCCACCAGGTCGGCCATGGATCGGGTCTTCTCCAGAGCGGCTTCCATTTCCGGCGGCAACTTGCGTGTCAGCCAGGAAATATCCATTTTCAGGGCGGTCAGGTTGCCGCCCAGTTCATCGTGAATTTCCCGTGCAATAGCCGCCTTTTCCTCTTCCCGTGCGGTCTGGATATGGCTCGACAGCTCGCGTAGCTGCTCGCGCGAAGCGCGAATTTCCTGCTCGATCTCCTTGCGTTCGGTAATGTCCTGCACCGTGCCGAACATGCGCAGCGCCTTCCCCCCGCCATCGAACTCCACTTCCGCTTCGGCGTGGATAAACCGCACCTCACCGCCAGCAGGCAAAAGTCTCGCATCCACGTTGTAATTCACTTCTCGCGCCAACGCCGCAGTCAGTGATTTCTCCATCAGTTCGCGATCCTCGGGATGCACGCAGCTCAGAAAAAATTCAAAAGTGACCGGGGTATCCCGATCCACGCCAAAGATGCGGTATACCTCGTCCGACCATTGAGTTTCGCCCGTCGCAATCTCCCACTCCCAGTTCCCGAGCCGCGCCATCTGCTGTGCCTTGGCCAGCCTCGTTTCGCTTTCGCGCAATTTGTGTTCCATGCGCTTGCGCGCACTGATGTCGGTCACGTAACAGGCAACGCCAATTTCCTTGCCTTCCGTGTCCTTGAGCAGGGATAAAGAAAACCAGGCATCGAAGGGCTCCCCGGATTTCTTCGCCAGCCGGGTTTCTTGTACGCCGCCACCGGAACGGATCAGGCCGAGGAATACCTGGTGATAAAAACGCTCCTGCTCGCCCGGCAAGGCGATGAATTGCACCGGCTCGTCGATGGCTGCATTGCTGCCATGGCCGAACAGCAATTCCGCGCCCCTGTTCCAGCTCACCAGCGTTCCCCTGGAGTCGGTCGAAAACACCGCGTCATGCGTCTGGTTGAGAATCTGGGCCTGCTGGGACAAGATCCCTTCCACCAGATTGCGCTGGGTGATATCGACCCTGACCGAAATGTATTTAAGCGGCGCGCCATCTGGCCCCATGATGGGCGTAATCGTGGTCAGGAGCCAGAAGATGCCGCCGCTTTTGCTGCGGTTGCAAACTTCCCCCTGCCAGGTCTCGCCACGACGGAGGTCTGCCCACAACTCATCGAAAAACGCGCGCGGGTGCACCCCCGAATTGAGAAAGCGATGGTCGCGCCCAATCACCTCGTCGCGGCTGTAGCCGCTGACCTCGCAAAACTTGTCATTGACGTAGGTAATGATCCCATTGATATCCGATTCAGTCACGATCACCGCATTATCGATGGCGCGCCGCTGCTCGGAAAGGGAAAGCACCAGTCCTCCTGCCTCGGTTGCCGCCTGGTTGAGAATTCTGGCCATGTCGCGGATTTCCGGCACGAAGCGGGAAAAATCGGCAATGCCTGCCCAGTAATCCCCCGCCAACAGTTGATGTCCCATTGCGGTAACGCTCTTCAGGGGTTTCAGCCACCGCCCCAGCAGCAGGTAAACCACCAGCATCAGCAGAACCAGCCCCAGGCTGGACTGCCACAAATGGCTCGTGGTTTCTCGCCATAGGCGGTTTTCCAGAGGAACGCTGCTGAATTTGGCCCAAATGACGCCATAATTTCTTTCGCCCACCGCCACGCCGCGCATTTGTTCCTTCGGGTTGAGGCCCAACAAATGGTGAAACCAGGGAGGATAAGCCGCGGCTTCGTGTTTGATTGCCTGAGCCTTGACCACGGTGCCGGAGTGATCCCGCCACTGGATTTCGTCAATCAGGGAATACTGCGCCTGCAGGGTGAGAATCCGCTGAATGGCGGCAAAGCCACTCGTGATGGCATGCTCCGTCAAGCTCATTTCCAGCAGATCCATGGAGTGATTCATATCGTGCGAGAGTTCCGCCCGATAATCGCCCGCCTCACGCTGCAACTGCATGTAGTGCGATACCGCGCCGCTTAACACCAGCAGCAGCGCCATCATCGCCAGCAAGCGTCCACGCAGGCCGAGGCCACCCCATGGAACGGAAAGATTTTTCATCGGCAAAACCGGATCAAATAATTTTGATTGTAACCACTCCGGACCCGGTTTGGTGAGTTTCCCGGCAGGCCTCATCGCAATGACCCGGTTTGTCCTACAATGAAAGCGAGATGGATTACCGGGGAGGTAAAGCATGAAGCCGTTTATCGATATCGCCAGCAGTGTGAGCGATGAGTTGTCGCAAATCCTGGAAGCCGCAGTCAATGACCCGGACGCCGACGAAGCGCCTACACTCGGCTCGGTTCGGTGGATTGTCTCCAGAACGACGGATGGCGAACAAACGGAAGCCGATCGCCTGCATTTCGACCAGAACCGTTCACACCTTGAGGAAATCGATGACCTGATCGAGCAATTTGGGGACGATGCCCCCGCCATCGATTTCGTCACCGTCAAGGCCAGCGAAAGCCTGACTCGCATCATCTCGGCGCTGATGGACACCGGCGCCAGCGCCCCGCCAACCCTGGGCACGGTGCGGGATGCCATGCTGCATGGACTGGCCGCGCGCCTGGCCGGGGAGGGCGCCATCGAGCCGGACGAAAACGAAACCCTGCAGGAAGAAATCGAAACCCTGATCGGCCGTTACGGCCAGGACACTGTGGCGGAAAATTTCCTGCGCTACGAGTGATGGTCTTGGGCTGAAGGAACATTCCGCCGGTTCGCGTGTCGATAGCCTATCGCGTAGAATAGGCTCCCCATGGAAACCGCCCGCAACATTTTTTCCCATCGCAAATACTGGGCCAAACGCTTCGGCACGGCGCCCGTGCTGCCGATGTCGCGCGCCGAGATGGATCAGCTCGGCTGGGACAGCTGCGACATCGTCCTGGTCACCGGCGACGCCTACATCGACCACCCCAGCTTCGGCATGGCGCTGGTCGGACGGCTGCTGGAGGAGCAGGGCTTCCGCGTCGGCATCATTGCCCAGCCTGACTGGCACAGCCCGAGCGCCTTCAAGGCTCTGGGCAAGCCCAACCTGTTTTATGGCGTCACCGCCGGCAACATGGATTCGATGGTCAACCGCTACACCGCCGACCGCAAGATCCGCTCCGACGACGCCTACACCCCCAACGCCGAAGGCAACAAGCGCCCCGACCGGGCGGTGATCGTTTATTCGCAGCGCTGCCGCGAGGCCTATGCCGACGTGCCGGTGGTGATCGGCGGCATCGAGGCATCGCTGCGCCGCATCGCCCACTTCGACTACTGGTCGGACAAGGTACGCCGCTCGATCCTGCCGGATTCCAAGGCCGATATCCTGCTCTACGGCAATGCCGAACGAGCGCTGGTGGAGCTGGCCCACCGTCTAGCCAGGGGCGAGCCCATCGCCGGCATCGCCGACCTGCGCGGCACCGCCATCCTGCGCAGAAATCCCCCCCACCCCCCCTTTTGCAAAGGGGGGCGCGAAGAAGCTCCGACAGTCCCCCCCTTTGAAAAAGGGGGGCGGAGGGGGGATTTTCACTGGCACGAAATCGACTCGACCTCGGTGGATACGCCGGGCAAGGTGACGGCGCACGTTAATCCTTATGCCCATCCTCCCCTTCAAGGGGAGGGCAAGGGAGGGGATGGGGTGGCGTGCGCACCCCACCCTCACCCCACCTCTCTCCCTGAGGGAGAGGGAGTAAAACATCGGGCGGATCGCACCCAGGACGTGATCCGTCTGCCGTCTTTCGAGCAGGTGCGCGACGATCCGGTGCTGTATGCCCATGCCAACCGCCTGCTGCACCTGGAAACCAACCCCGGCAACGCCCGCGCGCTGGTGCAGGCGCACGGCGACCGCGACGTCTGGATCAATCCGCCGCCGATCCCGCTGACCACCGAAGAGCTGGATGGCGTCTACGACCTGCCCTACACCCGGCGCCCGCATCCGGCCTATGGCGAGGCGAAGATTCCGGCCTACGAAATGATCCGCTTCTCGATCAACATCATGCGCGGCTGCTTCGGCGGCTGCACCTTCTGCTCGATCACCGAGCACGAGGGGCGCATCATCCAGAATCGCTCGGAAGCCTCGATCCTGCACGAGGTCGAGGAAATCCGCGACAAGACGCCGGGCTTCACCGGCATCGTCTCCGACCTGGGCGGCCCCACCGCCAACATGTACCGGCTGAAGTGCCGCGACCCCCAAGTCGAATCCGCCTGCCGAAGGCTTAGCTGCGTGTTCCCGGATATCTGCATCAACATGGGCACCGACCACGGCCCGCTGATCCAGCTCTACCGCAAGGCGCGGATGCTGCCCGGCATCAAGAAAATCCTGATCAGCTCGGGTGTGCGTTACGACCTCGCGGTGAAGTCGCCGGAATACGTCAGGGAACTGGTCAGCCACCATGTCGGCGGCTATCTCAAGATCGCGCCGGAACACATCGCCGAAGGGCCATTGTCGAAGATGATGAAGCCGGGCATGGGCGCCTATTACAAGTTCAAGGAGCTGTTCGAGAAGTTTTCCAGGGAAGCCGGCAAGGAACAGTACCTGATCCCCTATTTCATCTCCGCCCACCCCGGCACCACCGACGAGGACATGCTGGAACTGGCGCTGTGGCTCAAGGCCAACAGCTTCCGCCTGGACCAGGTGCAGAACTTCACCCCCACGCCGATGGCGATGGCCTCCGCCATGTATCACACCGGCAGGAACCCGCTACGCAAGGTCAGCCGCCAGGGCGAAGAAGTGCCGATCCCGAAAAGCGGCAGGGCACGGCGGCTGCACAAGGCCTTTTTGCGCTACCACGATCCCGAGAACTGGCCGCTGTTGCGCGAGGCGCTCAAGCAGATGGGCCGCGCCGACCTGATCGGCGGCGGCAAGAAGCACTTGGTGCCGGCCTGGCAACCAGCGGGAACGGGGCGCACGCAGGCGGGAAGCCGCCCCGAAACCGGCGGAGGCGCAGCCCGCACCCAGCACACACGAGCAACCCGCCGCACCAGGTAATGTAATCCCCGCCCTGAAAAAAATGCCCCGGCATATTGCCGGATGGATTTTTTTGCTCTAGACTTTACCACTATATGTTGATATAAATAAAAACATCCAACCCATATATTGTGGTCAGGGATTAGCAAACAAAATCAACCATGGAGGAGTTTCATGCCACAACCCAAGGTGCTTTTCGCGGAAGACCCATCGTCCGCACAGGAAGATCAACCCGCCAGGCTCCGGCTCCTTCCCGGCGGACGCCGGCAACACAAAGGCGAGATGCGCAACGGGCGGCGCATCCCCATCAACTGCCAGGTAAAAATCCGGGTTACGGAAAACGGTGAAATCGTCTACGGCACCACCAAGGATCTGAGCGTCGATGGTGTTTCATTGCTAACCGACTATGTCCCGCGCTTTGGCCAGTTGCTCGACATCCACGTGCTTCCTCCCCAAGGCTCGACCATCAAGCCGCTGCGCGCACTGGTCCAGGTCAGGCGCTGCGTCAAACTGGACTCCGGTCGCAGCTATGAAATCGGCACGGCAATTTTGAAAATCCGTGAATAAGGCAGGTTAGACTTCTTCATCCAGTGTGGTGACGATATCGTTATCGCGCCGCTTTTCCTTCCGCCGCTCCACGGCGATGCGGGTGTCCAGAAAAGGCTGCCCGCGCTGCAGGCGGCGGCACGATTCACGACGTTCATTGGTGGCGCGTTTCTCCTGCCGCACAGCCGTGGACCCGCCTGCCACTTTCTCAGCCCCTGCGTTTGGCCCGAAACGTTGAATCACCCGGGGCACACGCGTGCGCGGCTCCACCGGCTTGACCGGCCGGATAGCCCTGACCGGGTGCGGCTCATCTTCTTCCTTTACCGAGGGTAGCGGCGGCAGGCTGGGTACAAAACGCATCACAAAATCCTCTGAACTCCCAAGCATAAATATAGTCTGATGTGAGCTGTCTATCAACCCGATAAAACGCTATAATTCCGCCTCTTTTACTTTCCAAAACAGCCTGTTGCCATGACCCTGCAAGAAGAAATCCGCCGCCGCCGCACCTTCGCCATCATTTCCCACCCCGATGCCGGCAAAACCACG
>CAMTYG010000204.1:0-3824 GCA_947085875.1 uncultured Sulfuricella sp. | reverse complement strand
CCTTACCGAAGCCAGCGCCGCCGGCAGTTTGTCCGGCTCGGTGCCGCCGGCCTGGGCCATGTCCGGCCTCCCGCCGCCCTTGCCGCCCACCTGCTGGGCGACGAAATTGACCAGTTCGCCGGCCTTCACTTTAGCAGTCAGATCAGCGGTCACGCCGGCAATCAGGACAACCTTGCCGTCCTCCACCGCCGCCAGCACGATCGCCGCACTCTTGAGCTTGTCCTTGAGCTTGTCCAGCGTTTCGCGCAGGGTTTTGGCATCACCGCCTTCGATGGCCGCCGCCAGCACCCTGGCGCCCTTGACATCCGCCGCCTGAGCGGCGAGATCGTCACCCTGGCTGGAGGCCAGCCTGGATTTTAGCCGGCCGAGTTCTTTTTCCAGGGTCTTCACATGATCGAGCACCTGGACGGCCCGGGCTTCCGCCTCCTGCGGCTGGGCCTTGAGCGCCTCGGCCACGCCCGCCAGCAGCATCTGCTGCTGCTGCACCAGGGCCAGCGCGTTATCGCCGCAGACCGCCTCGATACGCCGCACCCCGGCAGCCACGCCGCTTTCCGCCACCACCTTGAACAGGCCGATATCGCCGCTACGGGCCACATGGGTGCCGCCGCACAGCTCGCGGGAGCTGCCGATGTCGAGTACCCGCACTTCATCGCCGTATTTCTCGCCGAACAGCATCATGGCGCCCAGCTTCTGGGCTTCCTCGATGGCCACAAGACGGGTCTGAGTGGCCGCATTGGCAAGAATCTCGGCATTGACGATCTGTTCCACCCGGCGGAGTTCCCCGGCGCTCATCGGCGCATTGTGGGCGAAGTCGAAACGGGTCTTGTCCGGATCCACCTGCGAGCCCTTCTGCTGCACATGGGAACCCAGCACTTCGCGCAAAGCCTTGTGCATCAGATGGGTGGCCGAGTGGTTGCGCATGATGCGGGCGCGGGCCTGGGTGTCCACCCTGGCGGTGACGTTGTTGCCGACGCTGATCCTGCCGGTCTTCACCACGCCGTGATGGCCGAACACGCTGGCCTGGATTTTCTGGGTGTCTTCCACGGCGAAGATGCCATGCACGTTTTGCAGCGCGCCTCTATCCCCCACCTGACCGCCGGACTCGGCGTAGAACGGGGTGTTGTCCAGCACCACCACGCCCATCTCGCCTTCCGCCAGTTCATTCACCGGGGTGCCGTCCTGGTACAGGGCCAGCACGTTGCCCTTGGCTTCCAGGGTTTCGTAGCCATGGAAGACGGTGGCCGGGCCGGCGTAATCCAGGTTGGCCGCCATCTTGAATTTTCCGGCGGCGCGCGCCTGCTCGCGCTGGCGCGCCATGGCAACGTCGAAGGCGGCTGCGTCCACCGTGACGCCGTGCTCGCGGCACACGTCCTGGGTCAGATCGAGGGGAAAGCCGTAGGTGTCGTGCAGCTTGAAAGCGGTCTCGCCACTTAATACAGCCGTTCGGGCTGAGCTTGTCGAAGCCCCCTGCCCTTCGACAAGCTCAGGGCGAACGGATTGGAGTTCTGCCTCCAGGATCGCCATGCCGTGCTCGATGGTGGCGAAAAAACGCTCCTCCTCCAGCCTCAGCACCTCGCTGATGCGGCTTTGATTCTGCTTCAGTTCCGGATAGGCATCGCCCATCTCCGCCACCAGGTCCGGCAGCAGCTTATGGAAAAACGCCGTGCGGGCGCCGAGCTTGTAGCCGTGCCGGATGGCGCGGCGGATGATGCGGCGCAGCACGTAGCCGCGGCCTTCGTTGCCGGGGATGATGCCGTCGGCGATGAGGAAGGAGCAGGCGCGGATGTGGTCGGCCAGCACTTTCAGCGACGGGCTGTCGAGGTCGGCGCAATGGGTTTCCCGTGCGGCGGCCTGGATCAGGGTCTGGAACAGGTCGATCTCGTAGTTGGCATGCACGCCCTGCAGCACGGCGGAGATCCGCTCCAGGCCCATGCCGGTATCCACCGACGGCTTGGGCAGGGGGTGCATGACGCCCTGCTCGTCCCGGTTGAACTGCATGAAGACGTTGTTCCAGATTTCGATGTAGCGGTCACCATCTTCGTCCGGGCTGCCGGGAGGGCCGCCGAAGATATGCTCGCCATGGTCGTAGAAAATCTCGGTGCAGGGGCCGCAGGGGCCGGTATCACCCATCTCCCAAAAATTATCTTTCTTGTTAAATTGTAATATTCTTTCTTCCGCAATAACTTTTTTCCATTCCGCATAGGCTTCTTCATCTTTGGGCAATCCTTCTTTTTCATCGCCTTCAAAAATGGATACATATAATCTGTCTTTTGGCAGTTTGTATACCTCTGTCAGCAGCTCCCAACTCCAGGCAATAGCCTCTTTTTTAAAATAATCTCCAAAGCTCCAGTTACCCAGCATTTCAAACATGGTATGGTGGTAGGTATCTACACCCACTTCTTCCAGGTCATTGTGTTTGCCACTTACACGTAAACATTTTTGTGTATCGGCGATACGCGGGTTCTCAGGTTTTTTATTTCCCAGAAAATAATCTTTAAACTGGTTCATCCCTGCATTGGTAAACAGTAAGGTGGGGTCATTCTTTACCACAATAGGGGCAGATGGCACAATCTGGTGCTGTTTAGAAGCAAAAAAATCTAAAAATTGTTTACGTATCTCAGCACTTGTCATCGTAGGGAACAAAATTTTAAGCAAATAGTTAGATGGTTAGAAACTATATTTGATAGCTTTTTAAGGGCACCAAAGGTAAGGATTTAGTGCGTCAATTGTGAGTGGTGAGTAGCGATCATTGGGTAAACTCACCACTCACCACTCACCACTCACCAGTAAGGGTCCCATAAAGGAATTGCCATCATGAAAAAGGTCAAATACTACTATAATACCCATACCCTCCGTTACGAAAAGCTGGATACACCTTTGCGGGTAAGGCTTTTGCGGGTAATGGGCTTTATTACGGCTTCGATGGTTACGGGGATGATCATTTTTGCGGTGGCTTTCCAGTATATAGATTCACCCAAAGAAAAATACCTGCGGCAGCAAAATGACGACCTGAAGGGCAATTACAGCATATTCATTGAACGGATTAAGCAACTGGAATTGCAGATGAACGAGATAGAGACGAGAGATAATACTGTTTACCGATCCATTTTTGAATCGAAACCCATACCAGATAGTGCGCGGGTAAAAGATATGGAACAGAAAAATGAAGTGAAGCTGGTTCAAAGCATGGGTGAATCTGAACTGGTAAAAAGTATAGAGAGCCAGTTAAATAACCTCTCACTCCGTTCTGCTTTTCAAATGAAGTCTTTTGATGAGATCAATAATATGATCAGGAATAAAGAGAAATTACTGGCGGCCATACCTGCCATTCAGCCATTGAGCAACAAGGATCTCACCAGGGTGGCATCGGGTTTTGGTTACCGGATTGACCCCGTATATAAAGACAGGCGTGCGCATATGGGCCTCGACTTTGCCGCCCCGCAGGGAACGCCCATTTATGCCACTGCTGATGGCACGGTTAAAGATGCGGGCTTTCATACCAGTGGCTTTGGTAACCGGGTAGTGATCAATCATGGATATGGATATGAAACATTGTATGGCCACATGCTACGCATTAAAGCGCGGGTAGGGGAACAGGTGAAACGGGGTGAAGTGATAGGGTATGTTGGCAATTCAGGTAAAAGTACCGGCCCGCACTGTCATTATGAAGTGCACCGCAACGGCATACCCGTAGATCCTATTTACTACTTTTATAATGATCTCACACCAGCGCAGTTTGACCGTATCCTGAAACTGGCAGCGGCAAGCAACCAAAGTCTGGATTAGTGATTAATGCCATTACATTATTAGAACAATCGTTCAGG
>CAMTYG010000203.1:0-10540 GCA_947085875.1 uncultured Sulfuricella sp. | reverse complement strand
TTACAAGCTCAATCAAAATCACTCCATCGGCGTTGCGCCCCTGTTCGGATATCAGCGTTTCAGTGCTGATGGCTTGCAAGCATTCGGACAGATTTCTTCTGATCCCAGCAATCTGACCAATCGGGGCCATGACACGGCCACCGGTTGGGGGGCGCGCGTGGGCTGGATGGGCCGCCTCTCGGACAGCGTGACGGTGGGAGCTTCTTACTCCAGCAAGATCAACATGAGCAAGCTGGACAAATATAAGGGCCTGTTCGCCGAACAGGGCAATTTTGATATCCCTGAAAACTACAATCTCGGTATTGCGTTCAAGGCTACGCCAGCCATGACCCTGGCGCTGGATTACCAGCGCATAAGCTACGGCGGTGTTGCCGCTATTGCCAATTCGAGCAGGCAGAGCGGCTGCACGGCTGCTCCACCTGCTGGGCCTGGTACTGGTGCAGGATGTTTGGGCGGCAGCAACGGTATCGGCTTTGGCTGGGGCGATGTGGACGTGTGGAAGCTCGGTGCCGAGTATAAGTACAGCGACAAGCTAACGCTACGGGCCGGCTACAACCACGGTGATAACCCAATCAGGGCTCAAGATGTGACTTTCAATATCTTGGCCCCGGGGGTGGTTCAGAACCATGTCACGCTTGGTTTCACCTATGCGGTGAGCCCGGCCTCTGAAATCACCATGGCGTACATGCATGCCACGGAAGAGTCAGTTACGGGTCCGGCGACCAATCCATACTTCAATGTGGGTGGTAACGAGACGATTAAGATGTATCAGAATTCCCTGGGGGTGACCTACGGGATGAAGTTTTAATCTGGTCATTTGCTAGAATGAGTTCGTAAAGAGGTAAAATGGGCTGAAGGCGAGCAATCGCCTTCAGCCCATTTTATTTAAAACCAGACAATTGGTTTGTGGAGGCAACGTGAATGGAGTTCTGAAAAAACTTGTTTTCGTAACCCTGACCTTGGGCCTGAGCATGGGCGCTGCGCTGGCGGATGATCTCAAGCCTTTCGTTCTTGCATCCAAGGGCGCCGGCACGGTGGCCGCCAAAGTTGCCGCCGCCAAAGCCGCCTTGCAGGCGAACGGTTTCGCCATCGCCGGCAGCTACTCGCCCTACCCGGATGCCACAATCATCGTAGTGACCAACGACGAGATGAAAACCACGGCGGCGAAATCCGAGCTTGGCGGATTCGGTGCCGCCCAGCGCGTTTCGGTGACCAAGGTGAATGAGGAGGTGCAGGTTTCCTATACCAACCCGACCTACATGGCCAACGGCTATCGCATGGCGGGCGACCTGCCGCAGACTTACGAGAAATTGAAGGCCGCCCTGGGCTGGGTGGAGGACTTCGGTGCCAAGGGCCTGACCGCTTCTGATCTGCGCAAATACCGCTACCTGTTCGACATGGAATCCTTTGACGAACCGGTAACCCTGGCTGAGTACGCCAGCCATGAAGAGGCCGTGAAGGCGGTCGAGGCCAATCTGGCGGCTGGCAAGGGCGGTTGCACCAAGGTCTACCGCGTTGATGTTCCGGGCAAGAAGGAATCCGTGTTCGGCGTGGCCATGAAGGGCGGCGACAAGTACATGGATGACAAGCACATCATGAGTGTGATAGATTCCGGCGATCTCAAGGGCTCGGCGCACCTGCCTCTTGAAATGCTGGTCACCGGCAACAAGGTGATCGCGCTGCATGCCCGCTTCCGCATTACGCTTAATTACCCTGAATTGAAAATGGCTGGCGCGAACGGTTTCATGCAGATCATGGAGTCGCCTGAAGCGATCCGCAAGGCCATGGTGGCGGCGGCGGGCGGAAAGAAATAACACCAACAACAAGCCGGAACCGGCTTAATAATAAAAAAAATTGGCCCCGCTTCGGCGGGGTTTTTTGTTGGTGCGCTTGGCGGGGAGGCGTGATTGGGGGAGTCGCTAACCTCAACCAAGCCGTCCCTACCCGAGTTTGGCGAGTTGTGCTTTGAGTTTTTCCAGCGTAGCGCCGAAGTTTTCCAGACGCTCTTTTTCCTGCGCAACAACGGCAGCCGGGGCTCTGGCGACGAAGCTCTCGTTGCCGAGCTTGGCCTGAGCCTTGGTGATTTCCCCTTCCAGCCGGGCAATCTCCTTGGACAGCCGTGCCTGCTCGACTTCCTTGTCCACCTCGATCTTGAGCATCAGGCGGATGTCGCCGACCACCGCCACAGGTGCATCGGCGACCGGCAACTCACCCTGTACGATAGCCACTTCGGAAATCTTCGCCAGCGCCTGGATGTAGGGCGCCAGCGCGGCGATGTCGCCCAGTGCGATCAGCGGCACCTTCAGTGCCGGAGACAGGTTCATCTCGCCGCGCAGCGTGCGGCAGGCGTTGATGATTTCCTTGAGCAGGGCGACGCGTCCGGCGGCGGCTGCATCGGCCCGGCTCAGGTCAGCGTCGGGGTAGGGCTGGAGCATGATGGAATAAATCCCCCCTGCCCCCCCTTTTTCAAAGGGGGGAACCTCATCGGCGGTTTCGGCTCCCCCCTTTGTCAAAGGGGGGCTGGGGGGGATTTTCCCGGCCAGCGGGGCGATCTTCTGCCACAGTTCCTCGGTGATGAAGGGAATGATCGGGTGGGCGAGTCGCAGCGTGGTTTCCAGCACCCGCACCAGGGTGCGGCGCGTGGCGCGTTGCTGCGCTTCGTTGCCGCTGGCGATCTGAACCTTGGCCAGCTCCACGTACCAGTCGCAGTATTCGTCCCAGACGAATTCATAGATGGCCCGCGCCGCCATATCGAAGCGATAGGTGTTGAAAGCCTCGGTCACTTCCTTTTCCGCCTGTTGCAGGCGGCTGATGATCCATTTGTCCACGTCCGAGAATTCCAGGGGCAGGGATTCGTCCTGGCCGCAGTCCTTGCCTTCGGTGTTCATCAGCACAAAGCGGGTGGCATTCCACAGTTTGTTGCAGAAGTTGCGGTAGCCATCGCAGCGCTGCAGGTCGAACTTGATGTCGCGGCCATGGCTGGCGAGGCTGGCGAAGGTGAAGCGGATGGCATCGGTGCCGAAGGCGGGGAAGCCATCGGGGTAATCCTTGCGCGTCTGCCTGGCGATGGATTCCGCCAGCTTCGGGTTCATCAGGCCGGTCTGGCGTTTTGCCACCAGCGCTTCCAGGGTGATGCCGTCGATCAGGTCGATCGGGTCGATCACGTTGCCCTTGGACTTGCTCATCTTGTTGCCGTGGATGTCACGCACCAGTCCGTGCACGTAGACTTCCCTGAACGGCACCTGGCCGGTGAAGTGTTCCGACATCATGACCATCCGGGCGACCCAGAAGAAGATGATGTCGAAGCCGGTCACCAGCACGCTGGAAGGCAGGAAACAAGCGAGTTCCGGTGTTTTGTCCGGCCAGCCCAGGGTCGAGAACGGCCACAATGCGGAGGAGAACCAGGTGTCGAGCACGTCTTCGTCCTGGCGGAGTTGCTTGTCCGGGCCGGCCTGTTTCTGCGCCTCTTCCAGATTGCGCGCGACATGGATATTGCCATCCTCGTCGTACCATGCCGGGATGCGGTGGCCCCACCACAATTGACGGGAGATGCACCAGTCCTGGATATTCTCCAGCCACTGGTTGTAGACGTGGGTCCAGTTATCCGGCACGAATTTGACATCGCCGTCGGCGACCACTTCCAGGCCCCGCTTGGCGAGGTCATCCATCGCCACATACCACTGGTCGGTGAGCAGAGGTTCGATGATGGTATGAGTGCGGTCGCCGCGTGGCACCATCAGCTTGTGCGGCTTGGTTTCGACCAGCAGCCCCTGAGATTCGAGGTCGGCGACGATTCTCTTGCGCGCCTCGTAGCGGTCCAGCCCCTGGTATTCGCTGGGCGCCAGATCGTTGATTCTGGCATCGAGGGTGAGGATATTGAGCGGCTCCAGATGGTGGCGCAGGCCGACCTGGTAGTCGTTGAAGTCGTGCGCCGGGGTGATCTTGACGCAGCCGGTGCCGAAGGCCGGGTCAACATAGTTGTCGGCGATAATGGCGATGGTTCTTTCGCACAGCGGCAGACGCACATGCTTGCCGACCAGATGTTTGTAGCGTTCGTCGTCGGGGTGGACCGCCACAGCCATGTCGCCGAGCATGGTTTCGGGGCGGGTGGTGGCGACGACCAGCGCTTCGTCGCTGCCCTCGACCGGGTAGCGGATGTGCCACATGAAGCCGTCTTCTTCTTCCGAAACCACTTCCAGGTCGGAAACCGCGGTCAGCAGCACCGGATCCCAGTTGACCAGGCGTTTGCCGCGGTAGATCAGGCCCTGGCTATGCAGGGTGACGAAGACCTCGGTGACGGCTTTCGACAAACCTTCGTCCATGGTGAAACGCTCGCGCGACCAGTCGCAGGAGGCGCCTAGGCGGCGCATCTGGCGGGTGATGGTGGAGCCGGATTCTTCCTTCCAGGCCCACACTCGCTTAAGAAATTCCTCACGGCCGAGGTCGTGGCGCGATACGCCTTGTGCATCCATCTGGCGCTCCACCACGATCTGGGTGGCGATGCCGGCGTGGTCGGTGCCCGGTTGCCACAGGGTATTCTCGCCCTTCATCCGGTGGTAGCGAACCAGGGTATCCATCAGGGTGTCCTGGAAGGCGTGGCCCATGTGCAGCGTGCCGGTGACGTTGGGCGGCGGCAGCATGATGCAGTAGGCGGGCTTGCCGGCCTCGGCGGCGGCCCCTTCGACGTTGCTCTGGGCAGGCTTGAAATAGCCGCGGGATTCCCACAGCGGGTACCAGTGCGCCTCGATGGCGGCGGGCTCAAAACTTTTGGCGAGTTCCATGGTTTGGAATTTCTTGGGGTAACGGGAAAGGCGGCAATTATACCTGTTTTCCCCGTCGAAGCGGGCCGGCGGTCAGGGCTGATCTGGGTCTTTGTCTGCGCCGTGGGGCGGGATGCCGGGCCGTTGCCTGAGTGCTACACGCACAGCAAGCCGGATATGTTCGCGTGAATGGTCGAGCAACTCGTTCAGGGCGCGGTCCAGGGTGGCGGTGAATTCCAGCGCAATGCGATTTTCCAGTTCCTGCACCATGAATTCCTCAATTTCGCGCAGGGCGGCTTCGTCATGAGGGATGTCCGCGATCAGGGTGCCTGTGCTGGCTGGTTCACTTGTGGCGACCTCGGTGTGGAATGGAAGCTTGTCTTCACTGGCCGTTGCGGCTTCGTTGACCTCCGCAGCGGGCACGGCTTCAGTCAATACCGGAATGGTGCTGTCATCGGTGATGATTTCCGTCAGGACGGGAATCGCCGCCCGGGCAGCTAGCGCTTCGGCCGACGCGAGATCTTGCTGCGTGGGAGCGCCGGTGCGATGCCGGGTGAGCAGGGCATCTATTTTTCCGAGTACGTCGGGCGTGCCGTGGGCGGAATCCATTTATCTGGCCTTGTTTCCAATGTCGTGGGTTTTTATTTCATAGCCGCGGTCGCGGTAGAAGCGAAAGCGCTCGCGCGCGGCTGCCGCATCATTTTCTTCCGCGCCGACGATCTCGATCAGCCGGTGGAAGCGGCTGAAGAACAGGGGCTGCTCGGCGTGAAGATTGAGCAGGATGTCGTCGTGCGCCAGCAGGTCGGCGTTATGGTCAACGATGACCGGGGTGACCGGGGCAAGGCTGTCCGAGGCGCGGCAATGGGGGATGAAGCCGACAGCGGGCGTGCTCCACAGCAGCCGATCCATTTTTTCCGTGGTTGCGGCATCGGGAGTATAGACCATGACCCGTAACCCGCGCTCCACGGCCTTGGCGCAGAGCACGCAAGCGGTGTGGTATTTGTCGGTGGCGTGAGTGTAGAAATCGATTTGGGTCATTTAAATTCTAGTCCTGAGTGCTGAGTGGAAAGTCCTGAGTTCGAAAGTATCGCTCCGCGATGTTTTTACTCAGGACTCAGCACTCAGGACTCAGCACTTTTATTGATCAAAAAGTGCACCAGCAGCGCCACCGGCCGCCCGGTCGAACCTTTTTCCTTGCCGGATTTCCAGGCGGTACCGGCAATGTCCAGGTGTGCCCAGTCGTATTTTTTGGTGAAGCGCGACAAGAAGCAGGCGGCAGTGATGGAACCGCCGGCGCGGCCGCCGATGTTGGCCATGTCGGCGAAGTTGCTCTTCAATTGCTCCTGGTAATCGTCCCACAGCGGCATGTGCCAGGCGCGGTCGACCGCGTATTCGCCGGCGTGGAGCAGCTCGCGGGCAAGGGCGCCGTGGCTGCTGAACAGCCCGGAGGCATGGTTGCCCAGGGCGATGACGCAGGCGCCGGTGAGGGTGGCGATATCCACCACGGCTTCCGGCTCGAAGCGTTCGGCGTAGGTGAGCGCGTCGCACAGGATCAAGCGGCCTTCTGCGTCGGTATTCAGCACTTCGATGGTCTGTCCCGACATGCTGGTGACGACGTCGCCGGGCTTGCTGGCGTTGCCGTCCGGCAGGTTCTCCGTGGCCGGTATGATGCCCACCAGGTTGATCGGCAGCCTGAGCTGCGCCACCGCCTTGAACGCGCCGAGCACGCTGGCCGCGCCGCTCATGTCGTACTTCATTTCATCCATTTCGGCGCCGGGCTTGAGGGAGATGCCGCCGGAATCGAAGGTGACGCCCTTGCCGACCAGGACCACCGGTTTTTGTTTCTTATTTCCCTGGTAGTGCAAAACGATCAGCTTGGGCGGTTGCCGGCTGCCGCGCGCCACGGAAAGCAGCGAGCCCATTTTCAGGGCTTCCATGTCTTTCTGTTCCAGCACTTCAATCTTGAGCTTGTAGGTTTTTGCCAGCTCCTGCGCCTGCTCGGCCAGGTAGGTGGGGGTGCAGATGTTGCCCGGCAGGTTGCCGAGATCCTTGGCCATATTCACACCGTCGGCGATCGCCTGACCCTGTTTGGCGGCTTCTTCGCCGATGCCCAGTTCGGCGCGGCTTGGCACGTTCAGAACGATACGGCGCAACTGTCTGCGGGCTTCCTCCTGCTTGCTTTTCAGGCGATCGAAGCGGTAAACCCCTTCCATCACCATCAATACGGCCTGCTCGACTTTCCATGCGGTGTCGCGGCGCTTGACCGGGAGTTCGGTGAGGAAAATCGAGGCTTCAAGCGATCCGGATTCATTCAGGGTTTTGATGGCGGCGCGGACCGCATCGCGATATTCCTTGTCCTTGAACTCGCGTTCCTTGCCCAGCCCGACCAGTAACACCCGGTCGCACAGGGTGTTGGGGACGTTATGCAGCATGAGTGTGGTGCCGGACTTTCCTTCCATGTCGCCGCGGCGGATAATGTTGCTCAGATAGTTATCCGAGATTTGGTCGATTAGCTCGCCGGCCAGAGCAAGCTTGCGCGGCTCGAATACGCCGACCACGACGCAGGCGCTGCGCTGTTTTTCCGGGCTGCCGCTTTTTATGCTAAATTCCACTCTTTGCTCCTTCTTGATGCCTGCCCGTGTATCAGGCTTTGTCCTTAAAACCGGCGATTAACCACGAATGACACGAATGTTCACGAATAAACACGAATAGTTAGAGACAATCATTGTGTCGCTTGGAGGCGCCTACTTTTGGCACCAAACAGTTGAATCGGATAAGCTAACTTAATAATCTACTGATTATTCGTGATTATTCGTGATTATTCGTGTTTAATTCGTGTTTAATTCGTGTAAATTCGTGGTTAAAATCTTTTCTAGGTTTATTCATGTTTAGTAATCGGCAATTATCCGCAGACTGCACTCTAAAAGTCAAAGAAAACCTCGAACGATGATTTTCCGCCGCGCTCTGCTGCGCGAGATGGCCGGCAATGCATTGCTGGTTTTTTCGGTGCTGCTGATGATTACCCTGACCACGATGCTGATCCGCTATCTCGGGCAGGCGGCCGGTGGCGCCGTGGCTAACGAGGCGGTGGCGGCTTTCCTCGGCTTCAGCATTATTAATTATTTGCCGGTTTTGCTGTCCTTGACGGTATTTATCGCTGTTTTGATGACATTGACCCGCTGCTATCGCGATAGCGAAATGGTGGTCTGGTTCACTGCGGGCTTGAGCGTGAAGGCATGGGTGCGTCCCGTGATTACCTTTGCCGCGCCGGCGGTATTGGCTATCGCGTTTTTAAGCCTGGTGGTTTCACCTTGGGCATTGAGAAAAAGCGATGAGTTCCGGCAGCAAATGGATCGCCGCGACGACGTATCCTCGGTGGCGCCGGGCGTGTTCAAGGAATCCAGATTCGCCGAGCGGGTGTATTTCGTGGAAAGCTTCGCTGGCGAGAAGAACACGGTCAGCAACATTTTCATGCGCTCTGTCCAGCATCAGAAATTGGGCATTCTGGTCGCTCAGCATGGCTACCAGACGGTATCTGAAAATGGCGACCGATTCATGGTGCTCCTCAACGGCAGACGCTATGAGGGAGTGGGTGGCTCGCCGGATTACAAGATCATGACCTTCGAACGTTATTCCATCCGGATTCATGCCTATGAGGCGAGTCTGATCCCCCCGACACAGAAATCCCTGCCCACTCCGATGTTGCTGAGCGACCGCTCGCCGGTCAATATGGGGGAACTGCTGTGGCGGCTGGGCTTGCCGCTCAGCGCTTTCATTCTGGCGTTGCTGGCGATCCCGCTGAGTTTCGTCAACCCGCGTACAGGGCGCTCGCTTAATTTGATCCTGGCGTTGCTGCTCTACATGATTTACAGCAATTTCCTCAGTATTACCCAGGCCTGGGTGGCGCAAAGCAAATTGTCCCCGTATATCGGGCTGTGGCTGGTGCATGGCGTGATGCTGCTGGTGTTGTTGTTGCTGTTTTACCGCCGGCTCGTACTGGCGCCATTCTGGATGACCTGGCTGAAGAGAGTGATTCCTCGGCTCGGTGGCGAGCGCACGTGAGAATCATCAGCCGCTATCTGGCGCGTGAAATTTATTCGGCCACGTTGCTGGTGTTTGCCGCGCTGCTCATGCTGTTCGCTTTTTTTGACCTGATTCATGAGTTGGGCGACCTGGGCAAGGGCGATTACCGGCTGGTGAAAATCTTTGGCTATGTACTGCTTTCCCTGCCCGGCCATATTTACGAACTATTCCCGATTGCGACCCTGATCGGCTCCCTGTTCGCCTTGGCGCAATTGACGGCCCATTCCGAGCTTACCGTGATGCGTGTATCGGGGTTGTCCGCGCCGCGTATCGCCTTGTCTCTGGCGAAAGCCGGATTGCTGTTCGTGGCGCTGACCTTTGTTTTCGGTGAGTTTATCGCGCCACTCAGCGGGCGAGCGGCCCAAGAGCTACGTTTGAAAGCGACCAGTTCGGTAGTGGCGCAGGAGTTTCGCTCCGGGTTGTGGGTGAAAGATGCGGGGAGCTTTGTCAACGTCGAGGAAGTGCTGCCGGATACCTCCATGAAGGGGGTGAAAATTTACGAGTTCGACCCGGATTTTAGTTTGCGCGCCATTAGTTATGCACAGCGCGGCGAGCATGTGGCCGAGAACCGCTGGCGCCTGACGGGCGTGGCGCAGACCCGGTTCGAGCCGGGCAGGACGATAGTCAGCACGCTTCCCGAGGCCTATTGGCATTCGGTGCTGACTCCCGACATCCTTAATGTGCTGCTGGTGGTGCCGGAGCAGATGTCGGCCTGGAACCTGTATTCATATGTCCAGCACCTGAGTGAAAACAAGCAGAAAACCACGCGCTACGAAATCGCGCTGTGGTCGAAGCTGGCCTACCCTTTCGCGCCTTTGGTGATGATTTTGCTGGCGCTGCCGTTTGCTTATTACCAGGGACGTTCAGGCGGGGTGAGCGCGAAAATCTTTGCCGGCATCATGCTGGGATTGGGTTTTCATTTGCTGAGCCGGCTATTCGCGCATCTCGGGCTGTTGAACGACTGGCCTCCGATGTTCAGCGCCATTTTCCCGACGCTGTTGTTCTTTTGCGCGGCGATGGGGATGATGTGGTGGGTGGAGAGGCGGTGAGGGGTGAGGGGTGAGGGGAAAAAGCGGAGTTGGCGCAGGTTTTGACTTTCCGCCTCACCCCTCACCTTCTAACCCCTCACCCATTGCTTATCACCACCTTAGTTCCCGCCATGCGATCGTGCCAGAACAGGCGCTCGCGGTCGAACAGCGCCCACAGGATGCCGAAGCCCAGTCCCACGCCAATTAGGGCGAGGAGGAAACGCAGGCACGCCTGTTTCAGGCCAAGGGGCTGGCCGTCGGTGCGCACTACCCGCAGGTGCCAGGTTTTCATGGGCAGGGTTTGCCCGCCATGCAGCCAGTACCAGAGGAAATAGGATGCCGTTACCAGCAGCAGGTAAAGCTGGAAAACGAAGCGGAGAATGGGGGGCAGCGGTGAGTGGAAAGCTGCGGTGAAAACGAGGCCGGCGATAAACAGCACCGCTGTCAGCAGCAGTGTTTCGTAGGGCATGCTGGTCAGGCGGCGCAGAATGCCCGGTGTTTCCGCAGGGGGAGGCATGAATGGCATGCGCCTAGTTCTACTGTGTTACAAATAATGCGATAATTCAGGCGTAGGAATTAGCGAGGTGGAGGCTATATGGGGCTGAGTCTTGAATCCCGGTTTGAAGCGTATTGCGACGAGTTGGTAGGCGCGCTGTCGCACGCGGATCG
>CAMTYG010000202.1:0-14252 GCA_947085875.1 uncultured Sulfuricella sp. | reverse complement strand
GGCTGCAAATCCGCCTGGCCGGTCCATATTTCGCCGCTTTTTTGGTCAATAGAACGACTATTGACCTGCAAAACCAGCAAAATCTGTCCTCGCCCAGCCGAATTTTCGCTACGATTCTTCAAGTCCGACAGGCTGCTAGGCGACACGAATAAAAGCAATAATTGCATGGATTTAAATGGGAAGGTTTATCCATGCGCACCTGTAGTTGAGTAAGCATTTGGTTTTCATTCGTGAACATTCGTGTCGCCTAGAGGCGCCTACTTTTGGCATTCGTGGTTAAGCTTTTTCCGCAATTCCATATCCAACTGCCGCAACCGCTGCGGCGTGCCGACATCCAGCCACAAGCCGCGGTGATGCTCGCCGCCGACCCGTCCTGCCACCATCTGTTCGCGCAGCAGCGGAGCGAGCCGGGCTTTTGTCCCGCAGGCAATCACCGCAAACAGTTCCGGGCGGTAGATCCCTATCCCGCTGAAAGTCAGTTTGCGCTCGCCCTCATCCAGAACCTTGCCCTGTCTTAATGCAAAATCCCCATCGGGATGCTGATCGGGATTGTCCACCAGCACCAGCCAGGCTGAGAACTCACCCAATTCACGCGGCAGGGTAGTGAAGTCATAGTCGCAGAAAATATCGCCGTTGACCACCAGGAAGGGTTCCGGCCCCAGCAGCGGCATGGCGTTGGCGATGCCACCGGCGGTCTCCAGCGCTTCAATCTCGGGAGAATAGCGAATGCTCACCCCGAAACGACTGCCGTCACCCAGGGCAGCCTCGATCTTTTCGCCGAGGTGGGCGTGGTTGATGACCAGTTCCGTGAAACCGGCCCGCGCCAGCCTTTCGATGTGCCATACGATCAGCGGCTTGCCGCCCGCCTCCAGTAAAGGTTTCGGCGTGACGTCAGTAAGCGGCCGCATGCGCTCGCCGCGCCCGGCGGCGAGGATCATCGCTTTCATTGCGAGTCCTGAGTCCTGAGTGCGGAGTCCTGAGTAAAAAACGTCGCGCAGCGATTCGCCGGACTCAGGACTTTCTTTTTTTCTTCCAGCTCATCCAGCAGCTTCAACAGCGGATGCAGCTCGCGGTAGCGCTCGCACACCTTGCGCAAGCAAGCCATCACCAGCGGCATGTCTTTCAGATAGCTCTCCTTGCCGTCGCGATGACAAAGCCGGGCGAAGATACCCAGCACCTTGATGTGGCGCTGCGCGCCCATCCATTCGAAATCGAGGTAAAACTCGGCAAAATCGCGCGACACCGGCAGGCCGGCTTTCTTCGCCTTTTCCCAGTAGCGGATCGTCCAGTCCAGCACCCGCTCCTCTTCCCAGTGGATGTAGGCATCCTTGAACAGGGAAACCAGGTCGTAGGTGATCGGGCCGTACACTGCGTCCTGGAAATCCAGAATGCCTGGGAGCCTGTCGGATTCATCATAAGTCCGACAGGCTCCCGGCTCGCCGCCGGTCGCCATCAGGTTGCGGGAATGGTAGTCGCGGTGCACGAAGACCTTGGGTTGCGCCAGGTTATTGCGCAGGAGCTGAGTGAAAACCTTGTCCAGCGCTTCCGCCTGCGTGCTGGAGAGTTCTGTTCGCAAGTGCTTGCTCACGTACCAATCCGGGAACAGCCTCATTTCGCGCAGCAACAGTGCTTCGTCGTAGTCCGGCAGCACGGCCGGGCGGCTGGCGAGCTGAATATTGATCAGCGCTCCGGTGGCGGCGGTATATAAAGCATCCGCTGCCGCCTCATTCTCGTTCAGCGCATCCAGATAAGTGGTGCTGCCCAGGTCGGTCAGCAGCAGAAAGCCCTGCTGCAAGTCCTGCGCCAGAATTTGCGGCACGTGGACACCCGCATCCCGGAACAGCTCCGCCACATGGATGAAAGACCGGCAATCCTCGCGCTCCGGCGGCGCATCCATCACGATCAGCGAGCGATCCGGCAGATTCACCCGAAAGTAGCGGCGGAAGCTGGCATCGGTCGACGCCGGGGCCAGCGTATAAGATACGCCGGGGATTTGTAGCTTCAGCCAGTTTTCAAGTAATTCAAGACGATCCATTTAATCTCACATTGCGTAAAAGCCGAATTTATGCGATTTTATCACCGATACCGCCCCAAATAATAACGAGCGCACAACATGGCCTCGATCCGCGTCTGGCAGGCTACCAGGCGCTGACCGAGGCCGTTGCCCTATTGCAGAACATGAAAAAACCTTTCCGCGAACAGTCGTTGCTGCATAGGGCCGGACTATTCCATGCCTTGCGCCCGACGCCGCTCGCATTCGCCCTGTTCTGGCTGTTCCCTGCCGCATCGCAGGCCGCACCGGGCCAGCCACCATTCCAGCTTGACCCCGCTCTGCTGCAACCCACTCCCGTGGCCGAAGCACCGGCCGCACACACCCAGGAAACGCAAGAGCCTCCCCTGTCGCTCAAACGAAGCCGGAGCCTGACCTTGACCCCCCCGCCAGGCACGCCATCCACGCCGGTTTTCATCGGCGGGATGCGCATCCAGGGCCATCATGATATCGAGACAGAAGCCATCGGCGAAGCGGAGCTGCGCCAATGGAGTCAAATCATCAGCGCCGATCTGCTGCGCTACAACAAACTCGAAGATGAAGTCTACGCCCAGGGTAATGTGCGCATAGAACAGAAGGGCGACATTACCAAAGGGCCCGAACTTAGACTCAAACTGAAAAGCAGGGAAGGCTACCTGCAACAGCCGGATTTCCAACTGACCCAACAAAAGCCGGCGGGGCGCGGAGACGCGAAAAACCTTTTGTTCGAGGGAGAAAACAAGTATCGGCTGGAGGACGCCCGTTACACGACTTGCCAAGCCGGATCCGACGACTGGTACCTCCACGCCCGCGACCTCGAGATCAACCGCACCACTCAGGTGGGAACGGCAAGCCACGCCTACATCGACTTCATGGGCGTACCTATTCTCTACGCGCCGTGGATGAGCTTTTCCCTCAACAGCGAGCGCAAATCCGGTTTTCTCAGCCCGAGCTACGGCAGCACCGTCAAGAGCGGCGCGGAGTTTTCGCTGCCCTATTACTGGAATATCGCGCCCAACCGCGATGCCACCATCACGCCGCGATTCATGACCAAGCGCGGTTTGCAACTGAAGAATGAGCTGCGCTACCTGGATCCAAAATTCACCGGGATTGCAAACCTGGAAGTCCTGCCCAGCGACCAGGTGGCCAACCTGGATCGCAGCTTCATGTCTCTCAAGCATCAGCACAATCTGGGCCGCGGCTGGACGGGGGCGCTGACCCTGGAGAAAGCCTCCGACGACAATTATTTCAGGGACCTGAGCACCAACATCGGCGTCACCTCGCAAGTCAACCTGTTGCGTGACGGCATGCTTTCCCATGTAGGCGCCTATGAGGGCATGAACTGGAATTTCTCGGCGCGCTCGCAAAGCTTCCAGACCCTGCAGGATCCGCTGGCGCCGATCATCACCCCTTACCGCCGCACCCAGATGCTGTTGAACGGAGCCCGCATAGTCAACTGGAGCGGAAACAACCTGGGGCCGGGAGCTGTCCTGGCGCTGAACAGCGAGATGGTCAATTTCTCCCACCCCAGCCGGCTGGGCGCCAGGCGCTTCAGCCTGTACCCCAGCGTCAGCCTGCCGCTGACCCCGATTTACGGCTATATCACCCCGAAGATCGGCCTGCACAGCACCAGCTACAGCTTCGACAACGACACCGCCACGCAGCCAGACTTCAATCGCACCCTGCCGATTTTCAGTGTTGACAGCGGCCTTTACTTCGAGCGCGACATCAAGCTGTTCGGCTCGAATTACCAGCAGACGCTGGAACCCCGGCTGTTTTATGTTCGCGCCCCTTACCGCGACCAGAGCCAGATTCCGGTATTCGATTCCGGCGGCATCGGATTCGGCATTCCGCAGATATTCACGGAAAACCGCTTCGCCGGGGTCGACAGAATCAGCGATGCCAACCAGGTCACGCTGGGCGCGAGCTCCCGCTTCTTCGAGGAAACCGGCATCGAGCGCCTGCGCGGCACCCTCGCGCAACGCTACTACCTGAGCCTGCCCCAGGTCACGTTGCCGGGGGAAACGCCCCCCGTCAGAAAGTATTCCGATGTGCTGGCCTCGGTGGGCGGCCGGATCACGAATGCACTGACGGTAGACAGTTTGTGGCAGTACGATCCCGAGTTGAAACAAACCGGCAACTTTTCGCTTACCGGCCGCTACCGGCCGGCACCGGGCAAGATCCTCAATGTCAGCTACCGCTACACCCAAGCCACCCCGATCGCCCCGATCGGGATCAAGCAGGTCGACGCCTCCGCGCAGTGGCCCCTGACCGGACGCTGGAACGGGCTGGCCCGATGGAACCATTCAATCCTGGACGGCAAGAATCTGGAAACCCTGGCCGGTCTCGAATACAATGCTGGCTGTTGGGCGTTCCGGGCGATCGTGCACAGCTTCACCACCACCACCTCACAACGCAGCGACTCAATTTTCTTCCAGCTGGAGCTGAGCGGAATCGGCACTATCGGCTCCAATCCTTTGGACGTGCTCAAACGCAACATCTATGGCTATACCAAAACCACCCAAATACCCAATGAAAACAACATTACAGAATCTCGTTAAGCGTATCCTGGCAATCCTGCTCGTTTTTTTCCTGGCTTCCGCTCACGCTGCCGGAAACGACCCCGCGCGACCCTCGACCCCGACTCAATTGGTCGGCCGCATCGTCGCCGTGGTCAATACTGAAGTCATTACCCAGTTCGAGCTCAACGACCGGATGCGGATGGTCATGCAGCAGCTGCAAAAACGGGGCACGCCGCTGCCGCCTCGGGAAGTGCTGGAAAAACAGATGCTGGAACGCCTCATCACCGACCGGGTGCAATTGCAATTCGCCAAGGAAACCGGCATTCGCGTCGACGATCTGCAACTCGACAAAACGCTGCAACGCATCGTCCAGGAAAACAACATGACCGTGGAAGCTTTTCGCGACGCACTGGAAAAGGACGGCGTCAGTTTCGCCAAATTTCGCGAAGAAATCCGCGATGAAATCATTCTCGGCAGGCTGCGCGAACGCGAAGTGGAAAGCCGCATCACCGTCAGCGACGGCGAAGTGGATAGCTTTCTCAGCACCCGCGCCGCTCAAACCGGCGGGGAAGACGAATTCAGCCTTGCGCACATTCTGGTCCGCGTACCCGAACAAGCCAGCCCGGAACAGGTTCAGGCCAAACGTTCACATGCCGAGAAGGCATTGGCGGAGCTGAAAAAAGTGGACTTTGCCCAAGTGGCGGCGAGCTACTCGGATGCGCCAGAGGCACTGGAGGGTGGCGTGCTTGGCTGGCGGGCCGCCAGCCGTCTGCCGGCACTGTTCCTGGAAACGGTCAACGGCCTGAAACCGGGCGAAACCAGCGCCGTGCTGCGCAGCCCGAACGGCTTCCACATCCTCAAGCTGCTCGACAAGCGCAGCAAGGGGGGAGCGCTGATCGTGCAAAAAACCCATGCGCGCCACATCCTGATCAAGACCAGTGAAATCGCCTCGGAAACCGATGCCAGGAATCGCATAATCCAGCTCAAGGAGCGCCTCGACCACGGCGGCGCGAACTTTGCCGAACTGGCCCGGCTCCACTCCGAGGATGGCTCCGCCTCAAAAGGCGGCGACCTCGGCTGGCTTTCGCCCGGTGAAACCGTACCCGAATTCGAACACGCCATGAATGCCCTCAAGCCGGGGGAAATCAGCGCACCCGTCAAGTCGCCCTTCGGCTGGCACCTGATCCAAGTACTGGAGCGCCGCTCCGAGGATGTCAGCAAGGAACGGCAGGCCCTCATGGCGCGCCAGGAAATCCGCGCCCGCAAGGCCGACGAGGCCTACGAAAACTGGCTGCGCCAGCTGCGCGACCAGGCTTTCGTCGAATACCGGCTTGAAGACAAATGAAGACAAGTCCTGAGTTAAAAGTGCTGAGTCCTGAGTAAAACCATCATGACTACGCACTCAGCACTCAGCACTCAGGACTCGGCACTCAGGACTCCCGTCATCGCACTCACCGCCGGCGAGCCGGCCGGCATCGGCCCGGATCTGTGCGTGCTGCTGGCACAGCAGAAACCGGCCGGATCACGCATCGTCGTCATTGTCGACCGCGGCCTGCTTGCCGAGCGCGCCCGGCAACTTGGCCTGCCGCTCGAACTGGTGGACTTCTCCCCCAACGCTTCCGCACCGAACGAATCCGGCATGCTGGAAGTGCTGCACCGCGACCTGTCCGAACCCGCCGTTGCCGGCGAGCTGAACCCGGCCAACAGCCGCTATGTGCTCGACACCTTGTCCGCAGCGGCGCACGGCTGCCTGACCGGCAGCTTCGACGCCATGGTCACCGCCCCGGTGCATAAGGGCATCATCAACGATGCCGGCATCCCTTTCACCGGCCACACCGAATTCCTGGCAGAGCTGACCGGAACCCCGCAAGTCGTGATGATGCTGGTCGGCGGCGGCCTGCGTGTGGCGCTGGTCACCACCCACCTGCCGCTCAGGGAGGTTTCCGCCGCCATCACCCGGCAAGGCCTGGAGCAGACCATCCGCATCCTGCACCGCGACCTGAAGCAGCGCTTTGCGCTGGCAAACCCGCGCATCCTGGTCGCGGGGCTCAACCCCCACGCCGGCGAATCCGGCCACATGGGGCGCGAGGAAATCGACGTCATCGCCCCGGTATTGGAAACGCTGCGCGCGGAGGGCATGGATCTCGCCGGGCCGCTGCCCGCCGACACCCTGTTCACCCGTCATCACCTGCAAGGTTCCGACTGCCAACTCGCCATGTACCACGACCAAGGGCTGCCGGTGCTGAAATATGCCAGCTTCGGCGGCGGCGTCAACGTCACCTTGGGGCTCCCGATCATCCGCACCTCGGTAGACCACGGCACCGCGCTGACGCTCGCCGGCACAGGCAAGATCGAGATCGGCAGCCTCACGGCAGCGATTCAACTGGCGCTGGAAATGGCCAATAACCGTGAGGAGTTAGGGGTGAGGGGTGAGGAGTAAAACCGGCCACGGTGCTGCCTTTGAGCTCACCCCTCACTGATAATAATGAAACATATCCCACGCAAACGCTTCGGCCAGAATTTCCTCACCGACCAGGGCGTCATCCAGGCCATCGTCCGAGCCATCCATCCTCAGCCCGATGACGTCATGGTCGAAATCGGCCCGGGCCTGGGCGCGCTTACCGCCCCGCTGCTCAAGACCCTGCCCCGCCTCCACGTGGTGGAAATCGACCGCGACATCATCGCCCGGCTGCAGAATAATTATCCGGCGGAAAAACTGACGATCCATCCCGGCGACGCGCTGAAATTCGATTTTTCCGCGCTGGGCGAGCGCATCCGCGTGGTCGGCAACCTGCCCTACAACATCTCCACGCCCATCCTGTTTCACCTGAGCGAATATGTCAGCAACATCATCGACATGCACTTCATGCTCCAGAAGGAAGTGGTGGAGCGCATGGTGGCAGCACCCTCCACGCCGGAATACGGCAGGCTGTCGGTGATGCTGCAATACCGCTACGCCATGGAACTGATGTTCATCGTGCCGCCGGATGCTTTCCACCCTGCGCCCAAGGTTGAATCCGCCATCGTGCGCATGATTCCCTACGCGGTTCTGCCGCATCCGGCAAAGGATGAAGCCCTGTTCGGCGCCATCGTCACCGCAGCCTTCGGACAGCGGCGCAAAACCCTGCGCAACACGCTGAAAGCCCACCTGGACGATGCCGGATTTGCGGCGCTGGGGATAGACCCAGGCTTGCGGGCCGAGAATTTATGGGTAAGGGAGTTTGTGGCGATTGCCAATTATTGCGCGGGGTAGCTGGGCGGGTTTGCTGTTTATCCATCAACCGCAGTTCAAGCCGGCTTTTGGTCTCTGCAGCTAACCGGGTTTCCAGAGTCATTGTTCTGATGAAACGCGCTGCTGCCCCATCATCCGCACGAATATTTCGAACTGATCTGCTGGCAGCGGCTTGCTGAAATAATAACCCTGCGCCTCGTCGCAACCCTTCTCGCGCAGGAATGCCATCTGCCCCTCTGTTTCCACGCCTTCGGCGATGGTCTGTATGCCGAGGCTGCTCGCCATGCTGATGATGGCTGCGACGATGGCTCTGTCTTCCGTGTCTTCGGTGAGAATTTGCGACCATACACCGGACATTCCCGATGTTGGAGCACATTCTGTGAGCCAGAGCTGAAAATAAGGATTCGCCTTATTTAACCTGCTTACCCCATTTGCCGGTTTTGCAGGTCAATAGTCGTTCTGTTAGTCCGACAGACTGCCAGGATAATCCCGCGCTTATCCGTGGCAAGCAGCGAGACAGCGCAATGCGCCAAGATCCTTCAGCAGTATGGTGTCGTTATGCGTTTCGATCATGCCGTCGCTGCGCAGGCGCGCCATGATGCGCGAAAAAGTCTCGGGCTGAATGCCGAGACGGGAGGCGATCACCAGCTTCGGCACCAACAGGCGGATGCAGGGCGACTGCATCACGCCTTCGGGCACCTGTTCAAGCAGATATTCGGCAAGGCGCTGCGTGCCGCTGTGCAGGGTGAGCCGGTCGATCTCGTTGATCATGCCGTGCAAACGCTGGCTCATGTTCGACATCAGGCGGAAGCACAGTTCGACGTTGTTGTGCATTTGCGCCATGAAGTCCTTGCAATCGAAAGCAAACACCGTCGATGGCTCGATTGCCACGGCATGGAGCGGGTGCTTGCCGGCGAACATCGCCGCTTCGGCAAACAACTGCTCCGGCCCGGCCAGATCCATGACCTTCTCCGCGCCGTCCACCGAGATCCGGTAGAGCTTGACCATGCCGCGCTGCACCAGGTAGAACTGGCGGCAGGGCTCATTCTGGGAAAAAATGGTTTGGCCCGCGTGCAGTTCCACCACCTGCCCATGACTGGCGACCTGCTTCAACTCCGCGCCGGAGAGCTGCTCGAAAAGGTAACTTTTCCGGATTTGCTCGACATGCTGTTCGGTCAAGGCCATGGCCTGAGTATATGGCAAATTTGACGTAAATCAATGCGCTCAAACCAACGCACTTGGATAATCCGGATGTTATCGGGAGTCACGCCATGCACAAGCGCAACCGCCTGTTTGTCTCTATCGCCCTGGTCTACGGACTGCTCGGCGGCCTGATCGCGATCGTCCGCCTGATAGACCCTGGCCTGATCCCCGGCAACGTGCCCCGCGCCCACGGCCACATCATGCTGCTCGGCTTCATCCTGATGATGATTTACGGCATCGCCCTGCACGTATTGCCGCGCTTCGGCGGCTTCCCGCTGTATTCCGAACCGATGGCCGACTGGCAGTTGTACTGCGCCAATGCCGGCCTGCCGCTGATGATCGCCGGCTGGCTGGGCTGGCGCGACATGCTGGTGATGGCCGGGGGAGTGCTGACCTACGGCGCAATCGTGCTGTTCGGCCTGAACATGATCCTCACTGTCCGCGCCAAGGGGCGGGGCAGAACCATACCCGTGCAATGAAAATCGAACTGATCGTTTCCGGCGCCTGCCCGTTCTGCCTGGAAGCGGAAAAAGTCTGGCGCGAAGCCACCTCCGATCGCGGCTTCGAATTTTCGGTAGTGGATATTACCCAACCGGAAGGCGCAGCGCTGGCGCAGCGCCTCAAACTGCAAGCCGTTCCGGCGCTGCTGATCGA
This sequence comes from uncultured Sulfuricella sp., assembly GCA_947085875.1. Lineage (GTDB taxonomy): Bacteria > Pseudomonadota > Gammaproteobacteria > Burkholderiales > Sulfuricellaceae > Sulfuricella. Next base: position 4,612 of record CAMTYG010000202.1, on the reverse strand, counting down.
CGGCATATTGCGGGCAGTCGGCGTGCAAAGCCCGGAGGAAGCGCTCACCCTGCTCCAACCCGCCCGCCAGGAAGCGCACGACCGGATGCAGCGCATGGGGTTCACCTTTTCCCCGGACAACCGCTGGTTCATCCTGGCAGCGCAGGTTTATCTGATGCTTGCCGGCCTGGGGCTGCTGATGAATGGCAGCTTCCTTAGCGACGATGCCGCCCGCCCGGCATTCCTGCACCTGTTTACCCTCGGCTTCATGCTGTTCATGATTTACGGCCTTGCCAGCCACATGCTGCCGCGCTTCACCGGCAACCCGATCCGCGAGGGCGCCTGGCCCTGGCTGCAGATGGGTCTGGCTCATTGCGGGGTAATCGGCTACGCCGTCGGCTATCTTGCCGGCTGGCACACTCTGATTGTCGTGGGAGCAGTGCTAACGTGGCTGTCGCTGGCGATATTTGCTTTCAGGGCCTGGCCGGTGCTGTGGGGCAAAGGCGGCTGACGTTCCGGCCCAATAACTCCCATCGCACAGACCGACCGGCGAACAGGAAACCGGTCGCCGTGGGTGGCTACGCGAAGCTCCGCCGCCGCGCTCCTGCTCCTGCAACGCGCCATCGACCGCTTTTACCAGCGCTTTCTGCTCAAATTGCATCTCAGCTAATCCGGGGCGGCAGCCGCCTCTTCCTTTTCCTGTCTCTCCACCAGCAGGCTGTAAAGGCGGCGGCTGTCGGCGCGCAGCACGTTGAACCTGAGGCCGTCGAAAACAACGTGTTCGCCGCGCTTGGGCAGATGGCCGAACTTGCTGACGACCAGCCCGCCCACGGTATCGTAGTCCTCGTCGCTGAATGATGTTCCCATGACCTCGTTGAAATCCGCGATCTCGGCCTGCGCCTTGACGCGGAAACGCCCGTCCGGCACGCGGATGATGTTATCTTCCTGTTCGTCGTAGTCGTATTCGTCCTCGATCTCGCCGACGATCTGCTCCAGCACGTCCTCGATGGTGATGATGCCGGCCACGCCGCCGTATTCGTCCACCACGATGGCGATGTGGTTGCGGTTGCTGCGAAACTCCTTGAGCAGCACGTTAAGCCGCTTCGATTCGGGGATGAACACCGCCGGGCGCAGCATGTCGCGGACGTTGAATTCCTGGCCGGCATAGTAGCGCAGCAGGTCTTTCGCCAGCAGAATGCCGATGACGTCGTCCTTGTCCTTGTCGATCACCGGGAAGCGCGAGTGAGCGGTTTCGATGACAAAAGGGATGAATTTTTCCGGTGCATCGGCGATGTCCACCACGTCCATCAGGGCGCGTGGAATCATGACGTCGCGCACCTGCATCTCGGAAACCTGGAGCACTCCTTCGATCATGGCCAGCGCATCCGCATCCAGCAGGTTGCGCTCGTAGGCGGAATGCAACAGTTCGACCAGTTGTTCGCGGTCTTCCGGCTCGCGCAGCAGGAGCGTGCTTAATCGTTCAAACCAGTTCGGTTTCGCGGGTTCGTCATTCATTGCGACTCTGTTCCTCCCTCTGAGGTAGGTGCGAATTCATTCGCAGGTTGGCCGAATAAATTCGGCCCTACAATAATTCATATGGGTCAGCATAGCCCAGCTTTGCGACAATCTGGATTTCCAGGGCTTCCATCTGCCGCGCCTGTTCGTCGCTTTCATGGTCGTAGCCCTGCAGGTGCAGCACGCCGTGGACGGTCAAGTGCGCATAGTGTGCTTCGACGGGCTTCTCCTGCTGCACCGCCTCGCGGGCGACCACCGGGGCGCACAGCACGATATCGCCGGCCAGCGGTGACTCCGCGCCGGAAAAGTCGTCACCGTATACAAAGGTTAGCACATTGGTCGCGTAGTCCTTGCCGCGGTAATCGCGGTTGAGCGCCCGGCCTTCCTCCTCGTCGACGATGCGCAGCGTGATCTCGGCATCCTGATGCAACGCCGCCTTCACCCAACGGCGGAACTGGGCACGGGTAGGCGCCTCTTCCGGTTTAGCCGCATATTGCACGGACAGACTGAGTTTGCGAGTCCTGAGTCCTGAGTCCTGAGTTTCTGGTTGAATGGCATTTTTTTTTGGCATAGCGTTTTTACTCAGCACTCAGCACTGTTTTTTCAGGACTCAGCACTGCTTTTCGCGCCGCTCATAAGCGTTGACGATCTTCTGCACCAGCGGGTGGCGCACCACGTCCTCGGACTGGAAGAAGGTGAAGGCGATGCCGCTGACCTTTTCCAGTACTTGCTGGGCATCCACCAGGCCGCTCTTCTGGCCGCGCGCGAGATCAACCTGGGTCACGTCGCCGGTAATCACGGCCTTGGCTCCGAAGCCGATACGGGTGAGGAACATCATCATCTGCTCCGGCGTGGTGTTCTGCGCCTCGTCGAGAATGATGAAGGAATGGTTCAGGGTGCGTCCGCGCATGTAGGCCAGCGGGGCGATCTCGATCGCGCCGCGCTCGAACAGCTTGCTCACTTTGTCGAAGCCCATCAGATCGTAGAGCGCGTCATACAGGGGGCGCAGATAGGGGTCCACCTTCTGCGCCAGATCGCCGGGCAGGAAGCCGAGCCGTTCGCCCGCCTCCACCGCCGGGCGCACCAGCACGATGCGTTTCACCAGATCTCGCTCGAGGGCATCCACCGCGCTGGCCACCGCCAGATAGGTCTTGCCGGTGCCGGCCGGGCCGATGCCGAAGGTGATGTCGTGCTCCTGAATCTTGCACAGATACACGTTCTGGCGCGGAGTGCGGCCGTGCAGGTCGCTTTTGCGCGTCATCAGTACCGGCATGACGACGCCTTCCGGCACGTCGCGGTTCGCGTTCGCCACCTCGATCAGGCCGAGCTGGACGTCCTCGACAGAAAGATGGGTGCGGGAACGGTCGTAGAAGTTTTTCAGCGCCTCCACGGCCAGGCGCGCCTGGCGCTGCTCTCCATGCACGGAAAAGTGCTCGCCGCGACGGGAAATGGTCACGTCGAGAGCGGTGGCGATCTGCTTCAGATTTTCTTCCAGCGCGCCGCACAGGTTGGCGAGACGGGCATTGTCAGCAGGAGAAAAGGAAATATCGAGGGATTTTGGAGTCACGGGAGCTGCCTTATTCGAGGATGACGATTTCGCCGCGCAAAGTATGGGGGGAAACCGCAGTGATGGTGACGTTGACGAACTGCCCGATGAGGCGCGGATTGGCCTTGAAATTGGTCACCCGGTTATTGTCGGTGCGCCCCATCAGTTCGGCGCCGTCCTTTCTGGAAATCCCTTCCACCAGGATGCGCTGCACCGAGCCGACCATTTTCCGGTTGACGGTCTGTTCCTGCTCATTGATTTTTTTCTGCAACTGCCGCAGCCGCTCCTGCTTCACTGCCAGCGGCGTGTCGTCGGCCAGCTCCGCCGCCGGTGTGCCGGGGCGCGGGCTGAAAATAAAGCTGTAGCCGGCATCGAAGCCGACATCCTCGATCAGCTTCAGGGTCGCCTCGAAATCGGCATCGGTTTCGCCGGGAAAACCGACGATGAAATCCGAGGACAGCGAAAGGTCCGGCCGCACCGCGCGCAAGCGACGCACCAGGGACTTGTATTCGAGCGCGGTATAGCCGCGCTTCATCGCCGCCAGCACCCGGTCCGAGCCGCTCTGAACCGGCAGGTGCAGGCCGCTGGCCAGCTTGGGCACTTCGCCGTAGACATCGATCATGCGCTGGGAAAACTCGACCGGGTGCGAGGTGGTGAAGCGCAGGCGCTCGATGCCGGGCACCTCGGCCAGGTAATGCAGCAGGTCTGCCAGATCAGCGGTTTCCCCGTCGTGCATGGCGCCACGGTAAGCGTTGACGTTCTGCCCAAGCAGGGTGATTTCCTTTACCCCTTGCCCGGCCAGTTGCGCCACCTCGGCGATCACGTCGTCGAAGGGGCGGGACACTTCGTCGCCCCGCGTATAGGGTACGATGCAGTAGGTGCAGAATTTGCCGCAGCCTTCCACCACCGAGACGAATGCGGTCGCGCCATCCACCTTGGCCGCCGGCATGTGGTCGAATTTTTCGATTTCCGGGAAAGACACATCCACCTGGGGCAGCCCGCTCTTGCGCCGCGCATCGATCATCTGCGGCAGGCGGTGCAGGGTCTGCGGGCCGAACACCAGATCCACGTAGGGCGCGCGGCTGACGATGGCGCCGCCTTCCTGACTCGCCACGCAGCCGCCGACGGCAATCAGCAAATCGGGATTGTTCCGCTTCAGGGGCCGCCACCGGCCCAGCTGGTGAAAAACCTTCTCCTGCGCCCTCTCCCGAACCGAGCAGGTGTTCAGCAGGATCACGTCGGCCTCCTCGACGCGCAGCGTGATTTCCAGGCCCTGAGAGGCATTCAGCACGTCCGCCATCTTCGCCGAGTCATACTCGTTCATCTGGCAACCGAAGGTTTTAATGAAAAGCTTTTTTGCCATGAGGATATAGCCTAATTCCAGAAGATTATGGTACCAGATATTGCATCATCCAAAGGCGAGATCTGCGAGGTGTGTTAGCCCCAAGTAGTAATGTCTGGTTTCTCCCAAATAGAAATGTCCGGTGGCGATTAAACTCACTCCCGTTTAAAACAGCGGCGGATATTTTTAAAATGGACAAACTTATGAGTCAGAAAGAAGTTCAAAGGGCG
>CAMTYG010000201.1:0-11363 GCA_947085875.1 uncultured Sulfuricella sp. | reverse complement strand
GGCGGTCATTACAGGGATATCCCCAAAAACACTCCGGATGCGGTTTACAGCGGCGCACTCTCCGCCATGGTGGGGGCGGTCTGGCACATGAATGCCTTGCTCGCCGGCGAAATCAAGCGGGCGCCAGCCTGTTTGCTGAGCGGCGGCGATGCTCAATTGCTCCTGCCGCTACTGTCCGGCAAGACGAGGATGGTGGATAATCTGGTGCTGGATGGGCTGATCAGGATCGCATTGGCATGAAGTGGATATTCGTAATACTGCTGGTTATCAACATCTTGTTTTTTACCGTGATGCAGCTCGGCAGCAGCCAAGGCAGAGAGCCCATGCGTGGCCACGAGCCGGTCAAGGCGGAAAAAATCAAGCTAGTGGCTGAGCCCCAGAAAGCGCCGGAGCTGGCGCTGACCAAGCCTGAGCCGCCGGTAAAGTCAGGAGATGGCGCCTCCGTCGAAGTCAAGTCTGAAATTTGTCTCGAATGGGGCCAATTTTCCGGCGGCACACTAAAGCGCGTGGCCCTAGCACTGGAGAAACTGCAGTTGGGCGAGAAACTTAATCAGCGCAAAGCGGAAAAATCCTGGGGTTACTGGGTTTACATTCCGCCACGCAAGACGCTGCAGGAAGCTCATAAGAAGGTGGATGAGCTGAAACGGCTGGGAGTGCAGGAAAGCTACATCGTTCGTGAGCCATTGGAGATGCAGCATGCGATTTCCCTGGGTATTTTTTCCACCGCCGAGGCGGCTGCAAAATATCTCGACCAGCTGCGCGTGAAAGGTGTGAAATCGGCCATTTCCGGTCCTCGCGCCCAGGAAACCGACGCTGCCGTATTCCAGATCAAGGATAACAGCGAGGCCATGACCGCGCAGCTGACAAAATTGAAACAGGATTTTCCTGGGAGCGAGTTGAGGGCCGTGGAGTGCCGCAAACCGGTCAGGGAGGGGCAATGATCAAGAAGGCGCTGCTGGGTTTGGTGGTGTTGCTGGGCAAGAAGGTGATTGCCAAAATAGTGCGCAAAGTGGCAGCCAAGGCCGCCGGAAAAGTTCCAAAGAGCTAGGGAAACAGCTTGCCGGGATTGAGTATCCCGTTGGGGTCGAATACCTGCTTGATCTGTTTCATCAGCGCCATGGTGGGCGCATCGATCTCGCGACCCACATAGGCGCGCTTTTCGCGGCCCACGCCGTGCTCACCTGAGAGCGTGCCGCCGAGCTTCAATACCAGGTCAAAAACCTCGTCCAGACAGGCTTCTCCCCGCCGCATTTCATCGGGATCGTCCGGGTTGATCAGCAGGTTGACGTGGATGTTGCCATTACCGGCATGACCGAAATTTACGTTGGCCACGCGGTATTTCCGGCTCAACTCCCCTAGCCCCTGCAACAGCTCCGGCAGCCTTGAAACCGGCACGACGATGTCCTCGTTGATTTTCTTCGGAGCGATGTCGCGCAGCAGGGGCGAGAGAGCCTTGCGCACCGCCCACAGCCCGGCGGGATCGGCGGTGGCTTCCGCCGTAATCAGGCCGTCATTCTGGCAGGCCTTGCGGATGGCTTCGGCGCTGTCGGCAATTTCCGCAGTTCCTCCATCCACCTCGATCATCAGCATGGCGCGCGAGTTCTCAGGCAGCAGGCCGGGATGACGACCGCGAATCAGGTCGAGCGCCGCGCTGTCGAGAAATTCCAGCGCGCTGGGGATATGCGGTTGCGCCATGATCGCGGCGATCGCTCTGGCACAGTGGTTGATGTCGGCATAGTGTGCGGTGATGCCGCTCACCGATTGCGGCAGCGGAGTGAGCCTGAGGGTGGCCTCGGTAATCACTGCCAGCGTACCCTCCGAGCCGATGATCAGGCGCGTCAGATCGTAGCCGACCACGCCCTTGGTGGTGGCGCAGCCGGCTTTGATGATTTCGCCGCTGCCGGTCACCGCCTTCAATCCCAGCACATGGTCGCGGGTGACCCCGTATTTGACGGCATGGGGGCCGGCGGCGCAGGTGGCGAGGTTGCCGCCGATGCTGCAATACGCGCTGCTGGAAGGGTCGGGCGGCCAGAAAAAACCATGCGGTTTTGCGGCTTCCTGGATTTCCTGGTTGAGCACGCCGGGCTCGGCTACGATCACCCGGTTGGCAGGGTCGACGCGAATGATGTTGCGCATGCGCTCCAGCGACAAGGCCAGGCCGCCGCTTTCGGGAATGCTGCCGCCGGCAGTGCCAGTGCCCCGGCCGCGCGGCGTGACCGGCACGCCGCATTGGTTGCACAGCAGGATGATGTCCCGCACCTGCCCGGTGTTGAGCGCAAACGCAACCGCCTCGGGCGGAAATATCTTGCGGCTGTTGTCGTAGGCGTAGGCATAGCAGTCCACCGGATCGGTGAAAAGATTGTCTGTGCCGACTATCGCCTGAAGCCGGCTGATGAAATCGGCGGGGAGCATCAAAGACTGCGGATTTTGGCCAGGGTCGCGGTGGTGGAGCGCTCGTGCAGGAACGGAATCGAATGGACTGTCCCGCCCCAGCCTTGCACTTCCCGCGCGCCGACGATGTCGGTTACGGCCCAGTCGCCGCCTTTCACCAGCACATCCGGCTTGCAGGCAAGGATCAGCTTGAGCGGCGTGTCCTCATCGAACGCGATGACCAGGCTGACGCTTTCCAGTGCTGCCAGCACCGTCATGCGGTCATCCTGATTGTTGATCGGGCGCTCGTCGCCTTTGCCCAGGCGCTTCACCGAAGCATCCGTATTGACCCCGACGATCAGGCTGGCGCCCAGCGCCCGCGCCTGAGCCAGATAGGTGACATGGCCGCGGTGGAGAATGTCGAAGCAGCCGTTGGTGAACACCAGCGGGCGCGGCAGGGCGGCAACGCGCTCAGCCAGATTGCTGGGTGTGCAAATCTTGTTCTCGAATTGCGGCGCAGAAGGAGAGATCATCAGTCGATGTATTCGAACAGCTTGACCACCTTTTGCACGCCGCTGGTGGTGCGGGCGATTTCCACGGCATTTTCCGCTTCCTTGCGGGTTACCATGCCAAGCAGATAGACCACGTTGTTTTCCGTCACCACCTTGACGTGATTGGCCTGGAATTTCCCCAGGTCCACAAAGCGCACCTTGACCTTGGAGGTCAGGTAGGTGTCGTTGCTGCGGGAGGTATAGGAGCTGTTGCCGGCAATGATGAGTTCATTGTGGATATTGCTGACATTGGGCACGCCGCGGACGATTTTTTCTGCTTCCTGCTTGGCGGCATCGGTCGGAACCTCACCGGTCATCAGGACAGTACGGTTGTAGCTGGTGATGTTGACATGAATCGTGCCCTTGAATTTTTCGTCGAGACGGTTGGAAGCTTTCAGCTCGATACCCTGATCCTCGATAAAAGTGCCGGAAGTGCGGCGGTCCTCGGCCATTAGAACGCCCGTACCAGCTCCGGTAGCAACGACCGGGAGGCACCCTTGCAGGTTGATGGCGAAAAAGGCCGTAGCAATCAGATAGACATAACGCATTTATTCAACTCCCAGTAAAAGACAATCAACGGCATCGCACAGGCAGTGGATGGCCGTAATATGGATTTCCTGCGTGTGCGCGGTACGGTCGCCCGGCGCGCACAGGTGGATGTCGCCCGGCATCAGGATTTCGGCCATCTGGCCGCCGCCCCTGCCGGTCAGCGCGATCACGTTCATGCCGCGGTCGTGGGCCGCGTTGACCGCCTGAACCACATTGCGGGAATTGCCGCTGGTGGAAATGGCGAGCAGCAGATCGCCGGAGTGCCCCAAAGCGCGTATCTGCTTGGAAAATACCTGGTCGAAATCGTAGTCGTTGGCGATCGAGGTGAGGGTCGAAGCGTCGGTGGTCAGAGCGATCGCGGCGAGTCCCGGACGCTCCATCTCAAAGCGGTTAAGCATTTCCGCGGAGAAATGCTGGGCGTCCGCCGCCGAGCCGCCGTTGCCGCAGGCAAGAATTTTGCCGTCGGCCAGCAGGCACTGCACAATTCGCTCCGCCGCATCGGCAATTGGAGCGGCAAGGAGATCCACCGCCTGCAGCTTGAGATGGGCGCTCTCGGTAAAATGGTGGCTGATTCGGCTGATTAAATCCATGTTTTTTAGTCGTTAGTTGTCAGTTTTGTAGGGTGGGCACAGCTTTTTGTGCCCACGCGGAATGGCGCCGTTGATCGCGTGGGCACAAGAACGTGCCCACCCTACCAGACTACTCGCCAAAGGCATTCCTGATCCATTCGATGTCATTATCCCGCAGGCCGCGCAACAATACCACATCGAAGCGGCAGGCGGGGGAGGCGCGCAGTTGCTGCAAATAATGCCGGGCAGTGAGCACCAGCTTGTGTTGCTTGCCGGCAGTGATGCTGGCGGCCGCGCCGCCGAAGGTCTCGTTTCCGCGCAGCCTGACTTCGACGAACACCAGCGTGCCGTGATCGTTGCAGACCAGGTCGATCTCGCCGAAGCGGCAGCGGTAATTGGTTTCGACCAGCTTGAGCCCCTGCCGCTGCAGGAAGGCTGCGGCCAGTTGCTCTGCTTCGGCGCCCGTGTTACCTGGGTTCGCCAAGATTGTTCGGGTCGGCGAATTCAGTCGCTACCGCTGTCCCCTCCCTGAATTGCGCGGCCGCCATTTCGCGCTGGAACTGGTGGTCGGTAAGGCTGATCTGGCCAGTCACGCCGTCCAGTACGCGGCCTTCCTCCAGTCGCGGGTTCTGCGCCATTGCGGAGGCGATACGAAAGGCGTCGATGCCCAGTGCGTAAAGCCGCTCCTGCTCGATGCTGAAGTTTTCGGCGCGCGGGTACACCATTACGGCGGGATGGTCGGGCACGAGCAACCAGGGCATATCGGCAAACAGCACGCCATTCAGGTCGATATTCCGGCCGATTTCCTGGTTGCCGCCGAACACCATCGAGGTGGCGTAGGTCGGCGTGTTGGCATCCAGGTAGGGGCGGACCATGCGAGCCAGACCGGCGTCGGCGGCGAGAAAGATGATGTCCGCCCGATGCCTGATGACCGTCTCGCGCACTGCGGGGAATTGGGTCTGCTCGGGGGAAAAGCTGGCCTGTGCCACCAGCTTCCCGCCCAGCCCGCGCCATGCGTCGGCGAATGCCTGCTGTACCCGTTTTGCCAGCGGCGTACTGGCGGTAACGGTCAGGGCGGTGCGCCGCCCGTCGTTAAAGGCGCGGCGTGCGATCTGGCGCGCTTCGCCCTCCGCGGTCAGGCCGAACAGGTAGAAATTTTCAGGAAGAACCGCCTCCCCTTCCGGATAATTCAGGGCCAGGGTCGGCACTGTAATCAGGCTGCTTTTCGCCAGCGCAGTGACGGCATTACGGGTCAATGGCCCGATCACGATTTTGGCGCCGGCTTGCAATGCCTGCTGGTATGCGGACACAATATCCTCAACCGCGTCGCCGGTAGGATAGACTTGCAGCGGTAGCGTTACCGGGGTCTTAATGCCGGAAGCGGCAACGGCGCCCTGCCGGACCGCCTCTGCAGCCGGCCCGAACGAGGTTGACTTGAGCGGCAGCAGCAGCGCGATGTGCGCGTTTAAATCGCTTCCCTGCGGGATCGCTACCTCTGATGACGTGTACTGGGCAATGAGCGGGGTAGTTTTAAGCGTCAGTTTCTCGGGCGGGGCCGCAGGTGCGGCTTCGGTTTTTGCTGGCGACGCAACCGGCGCCGGGGCGCTTTGCTTAGGCGTGGCGATGGGCCTGGATTCTACCGGTGCGAGTGTTGTCGCGGTGGCGCAGCCGCTATTGAATGCGGCAAACAGAATAATCAGAAAGGCGGCGATACGTTGCATCAGGAAAATAACCAGACAGGCAAAAACATATTATATGTAGTTGCCACTCCAATTGGAAATCTGCAGGACATCACCCTGCGCGCACTGGAAATCCTGCGCAGCGTCGACGCCATTGCCGCCGAGGACACCCGCAACACCACCCGCCTGCTCAATCACTTCGCCATCGGCGCCAAGCTGATCGCGGTGCATGAACATAATGAATACCAAGCCGCCGCGCGGTTGATCGAAATGCTCCAGTCCGGCAAGTCGGTCGCGCTGGTGTCCGATGCCGGCACACCGGCGGTGAGCGATCCCGGCGCCTGGCTGGTTGCCAAGGTGCGCGAGGCCGGCCTGCGCGTTGTGCCCATTCCCGGCGCGAATGCGGCGATCGCCGCATTCTCTGCGGCGGGGATTGTCGCGCCGCATTTCCTGTTCTACGGCTTTTTGCCTCACACCGCATCGGAGCGCAAACGCGAGCTCACCGCGCTGAAGGCATTGCCCCACACTCTGGTGTTTTACGAATCGCCCCACCGCATCCTCGCCAGCATGGCCGATCTGCGGGAGGTGCTGGGCGGCGCACGCACAGTCACCATTGCGCGTGAGCTGACCAAGGTCTTCGAAACCATCCACACCTGCACGCTGGAAGAGGCGCTGGACTGGCTGGAAGCTGATGCCAATCAGCAGAAGGGCGAATTCGTCCTGCTGGTGTCGGGGGCGGAAGTGGTGAAGGAAGAAGGGGTCGGCGAGGAGGCGCAACGCATCCTGCAACTGCTGCTGGCGGAAATGCCGCTGAAACAGGCGGTGAAGCTGGCCGCCGAGATCAGCGGCGAGAAGAAGAATGCGCTGTATGAACTGGCGTTGCAGTTGAAAACGAGTGATCGGTGAGGAGCGATTAAAAACGGCAGTGGTTCAGCTTGATCTGGCGGGCTGGTTCTGGCTAAAAATCAGCGCTGATGCTTCTGAGGGGCTAAAACAGCCGGTACGGAACATTCGGGTGGGTGTGTCACGTGCCGGGGTAAATGTTTGGTGAATTCAGCGAAATTGTTTTTATATATATTCTTTCACGATATACAATAATGGCCGATTTAGCCATGATTGCCGGCTTCGCGTGGGGCTAGTGGAAACGCGCGCAAGAGCGACAAGCGGAGCAGGTTTTTTCAACGAGCAGCTCTTGCTGTTTGCCGACGGCAGATACAGTCAGGGTGAGCCCCGATTTCACGCATCAGGCAGCAGACTTGAAAGAAATTGGCGGCAAATCCGCCTGGCCGTTCCATATCGAGGTTTCCAGGGTTCGCTACAGTGAATTAATTTATGCCATCACACACAGAAGAAAAATCATCCTCGCACGACAAAGAACCCAAAGTTCCGGGGCCGGACACTAGACCGGGGTCTGCGGCTTTTCAGGCAAAATACGCGGGCCGCGATGTCGCAGCCGGACTTATCACTGGGTCAATGGCCATTCCATTGACGGTGGGCATCGCCATGCTATCCGATTACCCTATCAAGGTGGGGTTGGCGACAGTCGCTTTTGCCAGTTTTATCGGCTGGATCAATGCCTGGTTCAGGCCCGGCAACTATATTGGCAGCCCGGGAATTGCGGCAGGCCTGGCACCGGTGCTGGCACTGGGTGTCGCCAGTTTTGGCCTGGAAAATATGGCGTTTATCATTTTTCTGGTTTCCTTTATGCAGGCCATCATCTGGAGGTTCAACTGGCAGAGATATCTTTTGGTCGCCGTGCCAAGTTATCTGGTCGAGGGGCTGCTGGCGGGCATCGGCTTGAAGATCGCGGTGAAGTTTTTTGCATTTACTTATGAGTTGCCCGCAGGAATGGAATCCGCCGATGAATTCTGGAACGGGGCGCGGATACAGATATCCCTCATATCCATGGCTGGTTTGGCTAGTTTTGTGTATTTGTTTTCCAAATTCAAGGACACGCAGCCTGCCATTCCGTATGTTGTGCTGATCATGGCAGGCGCCGCGATAGCCCAGTTAATGCCTGTGTCCATGCTGTATGTTGAAGATGTGGACCTCAAGTTCGTTTTGCCGGTACCTCATTTTGACAGCGCCTTGACCTGGATATACGCGATTGGTTTTGCAGTGATGCTGGCGGTAGTCGACGTGATCGAGCAGGTGATGAGCAATGCCGCCATCCAGAAAATCGATCCATTGAAACGCAAATGTAACAGCAATAACAGCTTGCTTGCCATCTGGATAGCCAATATGGGGTCAAGTTTCTTTGGCGGCATGACCAATCTGGATGGTCTGGCGAAAAGCACCACCAATAGATTGGCCGGGGCGTATACCAAGTTTTCCGTCCTGATAATCGGTATTGTGGTTGGGTTTTTTACATTTAATACACAGTATCTGGAATATCTGCCAAAGTTTGCTTTGGCGGTGATCATGATGTTCTCGGGTTGGAAGATGATTCTGGGTCTGGTGCATGTTTCCAGACACGGTCCTTATGCCTTGATGCTTGCTATCTTGTGCGGTGTTCTGGTCTTCAGGGAGGGGATTTTCGAGGGCTTGTTGATTGCCATGGCAGTGCATGGCATCGTTCACTATATGGTTTATGCCAATCTCGATAAAATGCCTGGTAGAGTCATTCTCAAAAAATATATTGAAAATATTAAAAAGAACAGCGGCAGTGGGATGAGTTAACTGTCAGGGAAGCACCTTAGAAGCGCGGAGTGTTTTTCTACTCGTAGAACTTATAATTATTTTTGCCGGATTGCTTGGCGCGATACATTGCCTTGTCGGCGCAACCCAACAGTTTTTCCACCTCGGTGGCATGCTGGGGATAAAGGCAGATGCCGATACTGGCCGTGACCGTTACGGAATATCCACCCATCTCATAGGGCGCCGCAAGGCATAGCAACGTCTTGTTGACTACCGTCTCCACATCCGCGATGCTCCCGACATTCAGCAGCAGGATGGTGAACTCATCCCCGCCCAGGCGCGCAACCGTATCGCCGCCACGCACGCAGGATTTCAGGCGTTCCGCCGCCAGGCACAACAAGCGGTCTCCCGCGCTGTGCCCGTGGATATCGTTTACTTCTTTAAATCCGTCCAGGTCCAGAAACAGCAGCGCGAATTGAGTGCCGGCGCGCTGTGACTGAACGATGGCCTGCTGTATCCGGTCCAGGAACAGCCCCCGGTTTGGTAATCCGGTCAGGCCATCGTGCTGCGCCAGATGTTGAATCTCGCGCTCCATGGCTTTTTGCCGGGAAATGTCCTGTTGCACCGCCAGAAAATGGGTGATCTTGCCCAGATCGTTAAAAATCGGGGAGATATTCTGGATGATGGTATACAGGAAGCCATCCTTGTGCCGGTTCGTAATTTCTCCGCGCCAGCGATGGCCCACCAGAATGGTCTGCCACATGTCGGCCCAGAACTCTTTGTCCATCTGGCCGGAGCTGAACAGGCGCGGGTTCTGGTTCATGCTTTCTTCGCTGCTGTAGCCGCTGAACTTGCTCAATGCTTCGTTGTGCCATTTTATCAAGCCGTCGCGTGTGGTAATGAACATGGCATTTTCCGCATGCTGCACCGCCAGGCTCAACATGCGCAGCTCTTGCCGCCGCTCGGCCATGCGCATCGCCACGGTGATGTGATAGGCCGTGCCGGTCAGCTTCTGGATGACAACCTCATCAAAGGCCTCGCGATTTGCCGAATACAGCGCCAGTACGCCGCTAACTTCACCCATGACTCCCAACGGAAGCACAAGCACATCGTGCATGCCATAAAGCTCGGCACGCTCGCGCCAGGGCGCAAAACCCGGCGCATCCACGGCAAACGAACAGGGGTAATCCTGGGAAATGGCCCGCCCTACCGGGCCGCGCCCCTCCGGCGTATCGTCCCAGCGCACGTGCAATCCTTCCAGATAGGCGGTCTCCCCTGCTGCGGCAGCGATACTGACCGTCCTGTCGGCTTCCTTTATGCCGATCCAGGTCAGCTTGAACTCGAACAGTTCGGCAAGCTGCTGGCAAATTTCAGTCACCAGCGGAGCCCTGTCCATGTCCCTCAGGATCAACCGGTCAAGCTCTTCCGAAAGCGGTCGGCGGCCAGCAGTTCGCGCTGGCGATTGCGCTGTCCAAACAGTTTCAGTTCGCGCTGCATGATCGGCGCCAGCCGCGCCAGGCTGTGCAGGCAGATAATATCCCGCGCGCCAGAACGCATCGCACCAACGATATGGTCATGCTCGGTATTATCCAGATAGGCCAGCAGCGGGATGTCCAGTCCCCTCGCACGCAGCAGGCTGACAATCTGCTCAAGCACACCCTGGCAAGTCGATGAACGTTCAATTTTAAGGCATTGGCCGGTGCGAGCTCTGGAGCGGCGTTCAAGCACGCCCCGGCGGGCCGGCGAGCACTCAACGATCAGCACGTCCCAATGTTCCGGGAGCATCCTCTCCAAATCGTCCAGCGTATCCACGCCTTGGTAATGGGGATCAAAGCCGCCCTGGCGCAGCTCATCCAGCATCCGGCCTGTAACCTCATCCGGAATCCGGATCAACAATATTTGCAGTGGGATGGACATAAACTACCTCATGGTAAAAACAAGATCGCACTGCCTGTGGATGTATTCAGTATGGTGGTTGTTCACGAAAAAATCCAGTTTATGCATGGCGGTTTCAAAAACTGAAACCGGAAAGGTCAAGTTTCCAGATGCGTCGTATAATCCTTGAAAGCGGCGGTTCAATCGACTTTTCTGGGAGATGTTCAAATGGAAAAATTAACTCTTACCCGTCCCGACGACTGGCATTTGCACCTGCGCGACGGCGAACACATGCAGGCGGTGCTGCCGGACACGGCGCGCCGTTTCGGTCGCGCCATTATCATGCCCAACCTCCGGCCGCCGATAACCACCACCGAGCTGGCGCTGGCCTATCGCGGGCGCATCCTCGCAGCCTTGCCGCAGAATGCGCGCTTCGCGCCGCTGATGACGCTCTACCTGACCGACAACACGGCGCCTGCCGAAATCGCACGGGCCAAGGCGAGCGGGCTGGTGCATGGGGTCAAGCTGTACCCGGCCGGGGCCACCACCAACTCGGATTCGGGCGTGACCGATCCGCTCGGCAAGTGCAGTGTGGCACTGGCAGAAATGGAAAAGCTGGATTTGCCGCTGCTGGTGCATGGCGAGGTCACCGATCCCGAGGTTGACGTGTTCGATCGCGAAAAGGTGTTTATCGATCGCGTGCTGACGCCGTTAGTGCAGCGCTTTCCCGGCTTGCGCGTGGTGCTGGAGCATGTCACCACCCGTGACGGCGTGGAGTTCGTCAAGGCGGCGTCGAAGCGCGTGGCCGCCACGCTGACCGCCCATCACCTGCTGATGAACCGCAATGCCATGTTCGCCGGCGGCATCCGCCCGCATCACTATTGCTTGCCGGTGCTGAAGCGTGAGGAGCATCGACGCGCGCTGGTCGCGGCGGCGGTCAGCGGCGACCCGAAGTTCTTTCTCGGCACCGATAGCGCGCCCCATGCCAGGGGCGCCAAGGAAGCCGCCTGCGGCTGCGCCGGCATGTATACCGCCCATGCCGGCATCGAATTTTATGCCGAGGCGTTCGAGCAGGCGGGCGCGCTCGACAGGCTGGAGGCCTTTGCCAGCTTTTACGGGGCGGATTTTTATGG
>CAMTYG010000200.1:0-5683 GCA_947085875.1 uncultured Sulfuricella sp. | reverse complement strand
GAATCACCGCAATATGATTAATATATGAAAATTATCATACATAACTCAGATAAATTCAAGGGTTTGGCGGGAATAACAATGTCTTGTGCTGGATGGTTTGTTTTGGGAAAAGGTTTCCAGTTCACGTAGGGTGCAATAAGCGAAGCGCATTGCACCGTATTTTAACGAAACATACGGCGCAATGCCCGTTGGTTATTGCGCCCTACGCTAGCTGGTCGGCGAGGCCTTCATGCGCGCCGATGACCCGGGTGTCGAGCTGGCGCGGCTGTTCGATTAGTCAGTCAACAAGGATCGCAAGGACATGTCGGCCTGCCCGGCTTCCGGCGGTACGGAGAGGAAACCGCAGGTGACAAGGATGGGCGCAATCCCCGTGTAGAAGGCTATTCGCCTGAGGGGTTGCTTTGCGGTGTTTGGGACGGAGTTCGTCGGCCATATCAGGGCAGTTTGCCGGCAGTGACCATGCGGTTGAACAGAATATTTGGGGAAACCCAGGCAACAAGGTCGTCGAAGGTGGCGGCGGGTGTTTTGCTGATAAAAATGGTGTTGGCGATGGCGAAGCCAACGAGCGCCTCCTTGATTTCATCCAGTGCTTTTTGAGTCTCGCCGATTCGCCGCTGTTCGACCTGTGCGGACAGCGGCATCAGCAGGCCGCCGAGCAGCAGCCCGACGATGACCAGCACGATGGCCATTTCGACCAGGGTAAAGCCGGCTCGCTTTGCTTTCATGCTGCTCTCCTGAGGGTTTTCTCTTTTGAGGTTCTTGACTGCTCCAGGAGCCTGTTCGGCCAGCGCCCATTTCTCTTCCGGGATCATATTGGGTCTTTTACTTCACCGGCCATGCCGGCACTTGTTTCAGGTGCCAGATGTCGCGGTTGTAGTCGAGGATGGTGCGGTCGCTGGAGAACTTGCCGCTGGCGGCGGTGTTGAGGATGCTCATGCGCGTCCAGTTTTCCTGGTCGCGGTAGGCTCGCGCCACCTGCTGCTGCGCATCGACGTAGCCGCGGAAATCCGCTGCTGTCAGCCACGGGTCGCTGGGGTTGGTCACGGCGCGGATGATGGGGTCGAAGATGCCCGGCTCGAACAGGTTGAAATGGCCGCTTTCCAGCAGTTGCATCACGCGGCGCAGGTCTTCGTCGGCATTGATGATCGCGGCGGGGTCGTAATTTGCTCTGGCGGCGTCCACCTCTTCGGCGGTGAGGCCGAACAGGAAGAAGTTTTCCGCGCCCGCTTCCTCGCGGATTTCGATGTTGGCGCCATCCAGGGTGCCGATGGTGAGCGCCCCGTTCATCATGAACTTCATGTTGCCGGTGCCGGAGGCTTCCTTGCCGGCGGTGGAAATCTGCTCCGACAGGTCGGTGCCGGGGCAGATCACTTCCATCGCCGACACCCGGTAGTCGGGAAAGAAGGCCAGTTTCAGCAAGCCATCCATGTCGGGGTCGTCGTTGATCACTTCTGCCACCGAGGCCACCAGTTTGATGATGCGTTTGGCGATCATGTAGCCGGGGGCGGCCTTGCCGCCGATCAGCACGCAGCGCGGCGTCCAGCCTGCCGTATCGCCGCGCTTGATGCGGTCGTAGAGGTGGATCACGTGGAGCACGTTGAGCAGTTGCCGCTTGTATTCGTGGATGCGTTTCACCTGCACGTCGAACAGGGCGCCGGTATCGAAGGCGATGCCGCAGTCGCGCTGCACCATTTCCGCCAGGCGCGCCTTGTTGGCCTGCTTGACGGCGCGCCACTCGGCGCGGAACGCCGCGTCGCCGGCATGGGACGCGAGCTTTTTCAAGCGGGCCAGGTCGGTGACCCAGCCGTCGCCGATGGCGCGGGTAATCAGGTCGTTCAGGCCGGGGTTGCTCCAGGCCAGCCAGCGGCGCGGCGTGACGCCGTTGGTCTTGTTATTGAACTTGTCTGGCCACAATTCGTAGAAATCATGGAACAAATGCTGCTGCAGCAGGTGCGAGTGCAGCTCGGCCACGCCGTTGACCGAGGCGCAGGCCACCACCGCCAGATAGGCCATGCGTATTTGCGGTTCGTCCCCTTCCTCAATGATCGACATGCGCCGCTGCCGGGCAGTGTCCCCCGGCCAGCGTCTCGTCACTACAGCCAGAAAGCGGGCGTTGATCTCGCGAATGATGTCGAGCAGGCGCGGCAGCAGCCGGCCGAACATGCTCACTGGCCATCTCTCCAGTGCTTCCGGCAGCAGGGTGTGGTTGGTGTAAGCGACGGTGCGGCGGGTGATGTCCCAGGCCTGACTCCAGTTCAGACCATGTTCGTCCATCAGCAGCCGCATCAGTTCCGGCACCGCGCAGGTAGGATGGGTGTCGTTGAGCTGGAAGCAGTTCTTTTCGGCGAACTGGCTGAAGTTGGCGCCATGAGCAAGCACCCACTGGCGCAGCACGTCCTGCAGGCTGGCGGAAGCCAGGAAGTACTGCTGACGCAAGCGCAGCTCCTTGCCGTTCTCGCTGGCGTCATTGGGGTAGAGCACCATGGTGATGTGCTCGGCAGCGTTCTTCGCCGCCACCGCTTCGGTGTAGCTGCCGGCATTGAATTCGCTCAGGTCGAATTCGTCGGTGGCCGCCGCCGACCACAGGCGCAGCGTATTGACGGTGCCGTTGCGGTAGCCGGGGATGGGAACGTCGTAGGGCACCGCCATCACGTCCTGCGAATTGGCCCAGCGGGCGCGCAGGCTGCCATCGGCACTGGCATGGAACTCGGAATGGCCGCCGAATTTGACCCGGACGGTGTGCTCGGGGCGTTCGATTTCCCACGGATTGCCGTCGCGCAGCCAGTGGTCGGGTTCTTCCACCTGGTGGCCATTGTCGATTTTCTGGCGGAACATGCCGTACTCGTAGCGGATGCCGTAACCCATCACCGGCAATTGCAGCGTCGCGCAGCTGTCCAGAAAACAGGCCGCCAGGCGGCCCAGGCCGCCGTTGCCCAGGCCCGCGTCGTGCTCCTGGCCGGCGATTTCTTCCAGCACCAGGCCCAGCTTCCGCAGCGCCTCCCCGGTGGGCTTGTCTACCTCCAGATTCAGCATCGCATTGCCCAGCGCCCGCCCCATCAGGAATTCCAGCGACAGGTAGTAGGCGCGCTTGCAGTTTTGTTCCTCATAGGCGTACTGGGTGTTCTTCCAGCGCTCCACCAGGCGGTCGCGCAACGAGAGCGAGAGCGAGGTGTAAACATGGTAGGCGGACAGACTCATCCGGTCCCGCCCCAGAGTGTGGCTGAAGTAGCGGCGGAAATCGTTGACGATGCTTTCGGCGTCCATGCCCAAGGCAGGCAGCTCGGCAATCCCCGGTACGGGCTGGCTGATGATTAGCGGTTCGGTATGAATGATAGGTTCTCCCTGGCGGGTAATGGGCTGTCGCAACGGATGCGGGCAAGAAGCCGATTGTTCCGGCCGGTATTCGTTGCGCCAATAATTCGTGTGATTTCGGCGAGAGGCTAGCAGCCTGTCGGACTTAAAGGAAATCGGCTGCAAATCCGCCTGGCCGGTCCATATTTCGCCGCTTTTTTGGTCAATAGAACGACTATTGACCTGCAAAACCAGCAAAATCTGTCCTCGCCCAGCCGAATTTTCGCTTCGATTCTTTAAGTCCGACAGGCTGCTAGGCGACAAACCTGAACAACAAAACCTGTTCTTGAAGTTTGGGTTTGTTGGGTTTCGCAAAGAACCGCTCAACCCAACCTACATGACTTGTTAGCCTGTGGAGAGTCGGCGCAGTCAGGCCGCTCTGCGAAGCAGGAAACCACCGAAGCGACTACGCAAATTACCGCGTAGCGCCGTAGGAATCCCCTCTCTTTAGGGAGGGGAGGATGTCAAATTACGCCGCCACAGAGTCAAAGCGATGAATGCCCGAGAGCGCGTCATGCAGTGAAGTTTCAGCCTCTTCAGTGTCGTAATCGGCTTGCAGGCCAAGCCAGAAGCCGGGTGTGGAGCCGAAGAACGCCGCCAGGCGCAAGGCCGTGTCCGCTGTGATGGCGCGCTTACCCGTGCAAATGGCCGAAATACGCGCCTCGGTGACGCCGATTTCCTTTGCTAGCCGATACTGGCTAATCTGTAGCGGGATGAGAAATTCTTCGCGCAGCACCTCGCCGGGGTGAATGTTGGGCAGTCGATTCATATTGCCTCCTTAGTGGTAGTCACAGATTTCGACCCTTTCCGCGTGGCCATCGTTCCAGACAAAGCATACCCGCCACTGGTCGTTGATGCGGATGCTCCATTGTCCTTTGCGGTTTCCCTTCAGGGATTCCAGCCGGTTGTTGGGCGGAATGCGCAAATCCTCAATGCGTCTGGCGTTGTTGATCATGCGCAGTTTGCGTCGTGCCACCGCCTGAATTTGCACCGGCAGTTTTTTTGAGAACTCGCCTTCCCATACCTTGTGCGATTCATTGTCGTGGAACATCGTAATCATGGGGCCAATGCTATCGCCAAACGAAAGTATTGTCAAGTCATGGCGGAGCCCCTCACAGGCGGTTGGAGGGTGGCGGAATAATGGGGTTTACCAGGGAAATTGGGGGATGCCGAAGCGCCCGATTTGCCGCCGTCTATCGGCGGGTGAATGAAAAATTATAAGGTGGGATGGAAATGAAAGGGGCGGGAGTTCGGCATTGAAACCAGAGAACAATCTCGTCATTCCGGCGAAAGCCGGAATCTATTTCAGGGGGCCGAAGTGGAATTCACCCAGTTTTCGACCGTGAGGCCTGGATAGCCATTGAAGTCTGCCTCGTTGTTGGTGACAAGCGTGGCTCCGACGCTCACGGCATGGGCGGCAATGAGGCGATCGAGGGCATCGCGACGGCGATCGGGCACGGCGGCGCGCAACACCCCATAAGCCCCGGCAGCCGACTCATCAAATGCCAGCACAGGGAAAAGCTGCAACAAGCAATCAAGCGCCCACGCGGCCTGCGCACGAGAGGCTGGATGACGCTCTACGCCATGACGCAGCTCTGCCAATACGATGGAGGAGAGACCCGCATCGCCGTAATTCAGCTTGGCACAACGAGTAATCAGGTGCGGAGGTTTTTGCTGGATCAACTGAATGCAGAGATTGGTATCGAGCATGTAACGCATGACTTATCCTTTCAGTGGAGCGTTGCCCAAACCGCTCCAGTCACGCTCCTTCTGTTCGTGAAACTCGCGTCCTTCAGCCATAAAATCCGCAGGAAACATGGCAAGAATCTCGCCGATGCCCGCCAGGGTTTTCTGTGCCACGGGCCGTACTACGAGGGTATTGCCCACGCGCTCGATCTCGACCTCCTGCGATGCCTCGGCAATGGTCAATTCCTTGGGAATGCGTACCGCCAGCGAATTGCCGCTCTTGAATATTCGTGTCAGCATGACGGACTCCTTTTATGATGTATATACATGATATACAAGATTCGCGGGCTATTCAACCCGGAATGGCTGGCGCGCACGGTTTTGTCGGCGTCTTTGAGGAGCTTATCCAATAGGCCCCCGGCTTTGCCGGGGGTGGTTTAACTCTTCGCGTGCTTTATTTTCCGAATTCCGAGGTATCCCTACACTAGTGTTTAATTGCATTATTAAATATGCCTCTGTACCATTCTCAGGCGATTATTGCGCAACTCCACTTCCCCCTTTGGAAAAGGGGGACTGAGGGGGATTTTCATATTCACGCAAACTACAAATCCCCCCTGCCCCCCTTTTTCAAAGGGGGGAATTCCCG
>CAMTYG010000199.1:0-4663 GCA_947085875.1 uncultured Sulfuricella sp. | reverse complement strand
TACACGGCGGCTGATGCCGCCGTGTGCATTTATATTTTTCGCGCGGCCATTTGTCCAACTCTGAAGCAGTAACAGCTCACCCTATATGTCACATTTAATGAACACCTATGCCAGATTGCCCGTCGCCTTTACCCGCGGCGAAGGCGTGTGGCTTTGGGACGAGCAAGGCAAACGCTATCTCGATGCGGTCGCCGGTGTCGCCGTCAACGGCCTGGGGCATGCTCATCCAAAACTGGCCCAGGCGATCTGCGCGCAGGCGAAGACGCTGATCCACACCTCCAACCTGTACCAGATTCCCAGGCAGGAGCAACTGGGCTCGAAGCTGGCGCAATTGGCTGGCATGGACAAGGTGTTCTTCTGCAACTCCGGCGCCGAAGCCAACGAAGCCGCGATCAAGCTGGCCCGCCTGTATGGCCACAACAAGGGCATCGACAGCCCTGCCATCATCGTGATGGAGAAAAGCTTCCACGGCCGCACCATGGCGACTCTGACCGCCACCGGCAACCGCAAGGTGCAGGCCGGATTCGAACCGCTGGTGAGCGGCTTCGTGCGCGTTCCCTACAACGATATCGCCTCGATCAACCAGATCGCCGGGCACAACAAAAACATCGTCGCCATCCTGGTCGAACCGGTGCAGGGCGAAGGCGGCATCCAGATACCGCCACCCGCCTACCTGCAAGAGCTGCGCCGCATCTGCGACAGCCACGGCTGGCTGTTGATGCTGGACGAGGTGCAGACCGGCATCGGCCGCACCGGCTCCCTGTTCGCTTTCCAGCAGACCGGCATCACCCCCGACGTCATGACTCTGGCCAAGGGCCTCGGCTCGGGATTCCCGATCGGCGCCTGCCTGGCGAAAGGCGCGGCAGCGGAGGTATTCAAGCCCGGCAACCACGGCTCCACCTTCGGCGGCAACCCGCTGGCCTGCGCTGCTGCGCTGGCGACGCTGGAAGCGATCGAGGAACAAAACCTGTGCCAGCAGGCCGCTGAAATCGGCGCATTCATCCGCGACGGCTTGAGCAATCAGCTGGCAGGCACGGCCGGCGTTGTCCAGATACGTGGTGCCGGGCTGATGATCGGTGTCGAGCTGGACCGCCCCTGCGGCGATCTGGTCAAGCTGGCGCTGGCACTAGGCCTGATTATCAACGTGACGGCGGACAGCGTGGTACGCCTGCTGCCGCCGCTGGTCATGAAGCGCGACGAGGCACAGCAAGTGGTGGACATGCTCGCGCCGCTGATCAAGGATTTTCTCGCGCAGAAATAATGCGCCCCCGGTGGCATCTATGCAGATCAAACATTTCCTGCAATTCAACGACCTGACCCGCGACGAGTACGAATACCTGTTCGAACGCACGCGCCGGATCAAGGAACAGTTCAAGGCCTATCAGACCTACCACCCGCTGCATGACCGCACGCTGGTGATGATTTTCGAGAAGGCGAGCACGCGCACCCGGCTGTCGTTCGAAGCCGGCATGCAGCAACTTGGCGGCAGCGCCATCTACCTTAACACCCGCGACTCGCAGCTGGGCCGCGGCGAGCCGGTGGAGGATGCAGCCCAGGTGATCTCGCGCATGAGCGACATCGTGATGATCCGCACCTTCGAGCAAGAAATCATCGAGCGCTTCGCCGCCAACTCGCGTGTGCCGGTAATCAACGGCCTGACCAACGAATACCACCCGTGCCAGATTATGGCTGACATCTACACCTATATCGAGCGCCACGGCTCGATCCGCGGCAAGACGGTGGCATGGATCGGCGACTCCAACAACGTCTGCAACACCTGGCTGCAGGCGGCTGAAGTGCTGGATTTCAACGTCCACGTCTCGACCCCGCCCGGCTATGAAGTCGAGCCGGAACGCGCCGGGCTGTATGGCACCGACCACTACGAGGAATTCCGCGACCCGATGGAAGCCGCGCGCAACGCCGATCTTGTCACCACCGACGTGTGGACCAGCATGGGCTTCGAGGCCGAGAACGAAGAACGCATGCGCGATTTCGAAGACTGGCAGGTGGACGCCGACATGATGCGCCTGGCCAAGCCCGACGCCCTGTTCATGCACTGCCTGCCCGCCCACCGCGGCGAGGAAGTCGCCGCCGAGGTGATCGACGGCCCGCAGAGCGTGGTGTGGGACGAAGCGGAAAACCGGTTGCATACTCAGAAGGCTCTGATGGAATATTTGCTGCTGGGCAAAATCAACGGGTGAGGCGTAAGGCGTGAGGCGTGAGGGGTAAAATCCTCGTGGATACGCCTCACCCTTCACCCCTCTCCCCTCACGGAGAAACCAATGAGCAACGTCAACAAAGTCGTCCTCGCCTATTCCGGCGGTCTGGATACCTCGGTCATTCTGAAGTGGCTGCAGGACACCTACCAGTGCGAAGTAGTCACCTTCACCGCCGACATCGGCCAGGGCGAAGAGCTCGAGCCGGCGCGCAACAAGGCGCTGCAGTTCGGCATCAAGCCGGAACAGATCTACATCGACGATCTGCGCGAGGAATTCGTGCGCGACTTCGTCTTCCCGATGTTCCGCGCCAACACGGTTTATGAGGGCGAATACCTGCTCGGCACCTCGATCGCCCGTCCGCTGATCGCCAAGCGGCTGATCGAAATCGCCAATGAAACCGGCGCGACAGCGATCTCGCACGGCGCGACCGGCAAGGGCAACGACCAGGTGCGCTTCGAACTGGGCGCTTACGCACTCAACCCGGAAATCAAGATCATCGCGCCGTGGCGCGAGTGGGATCTGCTCTCGCGCGAGAAACTGCTGGCCTATGCCGAGACGCACGGCATCCCGGTGGAAATGAAGCACAAGGCCGGCGGCAGCCCCTACTCGATGGATGCCAACCTGCTGCACATCAGCTACGAAGGCCGCCACCTGGAAAACCCGGCGGCGGAAGCCGAGGAAGACATGTGGCGCTGGACGGTGTCGCCGGAAAAAGCGCCCGACCAGGCGGAATATCTGGATATCGAATACGTGGGCGGCGACCCGGTGGCACTCAACGGCAACAAGCTGTCGGCCGCTGATATGCTGGCCGAACTCAACCGCCTCGGCAGCAAGCATGGCATCGGCCGCCTCGACCTGGTGGAAAACCGCTACGTCGGCATGAAATCGCGCGGCTGCTACGAGACGCCTGGCGGCACCATCATGCTCAAGGCCCACCGCGCCATCGAATCCATCACCCTGGACCGCGAAGTGGCGCACCTCAAGGACGACCTGATGCCGCGCTACGCCAGCATGATCTACAACGGTTACTGGTGGGCGCCCGAGCGCCGCGCCCTGCAGGTGCTGATCGACGACACCCAGCGGCACGTCAATGGCTGGGTGCGGGTCAAGCTGTACAAGGGCAACGTCATCGTGGTCGGCCGCGATTCCAAGACCGACTCGCTGTTCGACCCGACCATCGCCACCTTCGAGGACGATGCCGGCGCCTATAATCAAGCCGATGCGGGCGGTTTCATCAAGCTCAACGCGCTGCGGCTGCGCATCGCGGCGAAATTGCAGAATCGTTAATTTAACCGCAGAGGCGCGGAGGCGCAGAGAGAATCGGATTTCCTCCGCGCCTCCGCGCCTCTGCGGTAAATGAAAGGAAAAATACCATGACCCAGTTCGACAATGTCTCCGTCGTCAAGAAAGCCAACGTCTACTTCGACGGCAAGTGCATTTCCCACACGGTAGTGTTCCCCGACGGCAGCAAGAAAACCGTCGGCGTGATTTTTCCGAGCAGCCTCACTTTCAACACCGGCCTGCCGGAACTGATGGAGATCAATGCCGGCGTGTGTAAGGTGCGGCGGGCGGGCGAGAAGGACTGGAAAACCTACAAGGCGGGCGAGAGCTTCAGCGTGCCGGGCAACACCAGCTTCGATATCGAAACCGTGGAAATGCTGGACTACGTCTGCCATTTCATCACCGAATCCACCTGCTGCGCGGGTTAAATGTAGGTTGGGTTAGCGGCTTTATCGCGTAACCCACCAGAAGTAGGCGCCTCTAGGCGACAAACCAAATAAATACTCAACCTGCGAAGGATTGCATCATGCCGACATTCGATATCGTTTCCGAAGTAGACAAGCAGGAATTGCGCAACGCCGTTGACCAGACCAACAAGGTCATCACCGGCCGCTTCGATTTCAAGGGCTCGGATTCACGCGTCGATCAGGCGGAATATGTGCTGACGATCTATGCCGACGACAACTTCAAGCTGGAACAGGTGCTCGACATCGTCAACCAGACCTTCGGCAAGCGCAATATCGACGTGAGCTGCCTGGACAAGGGCAAGATCGAGAAAATCAGCGGCAACAAGGTCAAGCAGACCGTTACCGTCAAGACCGGAGTGGAAACCGAACTGGCGAAAAAAATCGTCAAGCTGATCAAGGATTCCAAGCTCAAGGTCCAGGCCAGCATCCAGGGCGAGGCGGTGCGCGTCACCGGCGCGAAGCGGGATTTGTTGCAGGAAACCATTACGTTGGTCAAAAAGTCCATCACCGACTTCCCACTCCAGTTCCAGAACTTCAGAGACTAAAAGCATTAACCCTAAAAAACTCAGTTGAACCGCAGAGGCGCAGAGGCGCTGAGGAAAAACAATGAATTATGGCATTGCACGACCTCACCCATTGGGAGGGGCAGAATATTGTTGTAACCCATTAATTTCTCAGCGCCTCTGCGCCTCTGCG
>CAMTYG010000198.1:0-2260 GCA_947085875.1 uncultured Sulfuricella sp. | reverse complement strand
TCGATTGGAAGCAGGTGACCGCAATGACGAAGACCCATTTACGTGGTTGCTAAACATAGCGTCTTAAGTAATGCCGCATTTATTCCAGAAACATCAAGTATTCATGCGGCTTTCGAGATATCAGATACGGCAAAATTTAGCTCGTCGTGTTTAAAGGGAGGGAAACACAGGGAAAGTCTCTTTGACCTCTCTCCATGTTCCCGTAGTTAAAGTTGTGCCTACCCGGCGCCCTTAAAACTGCCCTCTGAGCCCGAGCACGATGGCTCGTCCCGGCAACGGCGCGACATCCTTCTGATAAGAGGTATGCACGCGGATTTCATTGTTGAGCAGGTTCTTGCCTTGCACAAAGACCGTATAACCGGTCGTTTTACTTTGCTTGATGCGGTAACTCACTTCGGCGTTGGCCAAGGTGTTAGCGGGGGTCGCCGTTTCGAGTTCCGCCAGACGGTTTTGACTCGCTGCGCGGATCACACTTAGGTTGGTCGCCCAAGGTCCCGCCTTATGGTCGAGTTGCAGCCCGAAGCGTTGCGGCGGGATACGCGGCACATTACCGCTCGAAAGCTTGCCGCGCACGGTGTCGGTAAACAGGCGCAAATCGAAGGCGCCGGGCAGCAGCGTGAAGATCGCTTCGGCTTCCGCGCCATAAAATCTCGCGCCCGTCTGTGCTATATTCTGCGCCAAAAACTCGCC
Organism: uncultured Sulfuricella sp.; assembly: GCA_947085875.1. Lineage (GTDB taxonomy): Bacteria > Pseudomonadota > Gammaproteobacteria > Burkholderiales > Sulfuricellaceae > Sulfuricella. The sequence goes on along the minus strand of CAMTYG010000198.1, from coordinate 1,570 downwards.
ACTGGGATCCAGCGCGCCGGTATCGTCGACGCGATCCGCCACACCGTCGCCGTCGGTGTCGGCACTGCGCTCAAAAATGTAGTTGCTGATCCGGTTATGGAATACATTGACCTTCCATTTCACGGCGCCGGCGGTCTTGCGCAGGGCCAGATCGATGTTGTTGGCGGTTTCCTTGGTCAAGGCGTTATTGCCGGTCTGGAAGGTGCGCGTAGCGGTATGCGGGCCGTCCGAATACAACTCTTCCGTCACGGGCGCGCGTTGCCCCTGTGTGGCCGACAAGCCGAGTCCGTAGCCATCCATGAATTTCCATAAGGCGCCCGCGGAAGCGCTGTAGAGACTGAATGCCCGCGACGGATTGGCGCTGTCCAGCGGGTTTTGCGTGGCGCGCTCGACCCGTCCGCCGAGTTCCAGCCGCCAGCGCTCCCAGTTGCGTTCCTCGACCAGAAACAGGCCGGTGGAACGCGACTTCGTGGCCGGCACAATGGCCTCCTCACCGATAGCGGAAAAGTTCCGGTCCTGTACTTGCAGGCCGAACACCCCCTGCCAACCCGCTACCGGCGCATGCAGAAGCTCGGCACGGCCTTCGAATCCCTGGTTCTTAAACCGGGTTCCGATCTCGCCGCTGCCTTCGATTTCGGCGTGTTTATAGTCATTGTAGCCCATGCGCACCTTGAGCCGCTTGAATCCCCGGAACGGATCGTCCAGTTCTCCCGCAATATCATATCGGCGCTGCTTGAGGTCGATTTTCGTGCCATCGGTGCCGGGTATGCCATAGAGGCTTTCCAGTTGCGAAACCGATGCGCCCACAAAGCCCCGCTCGCCGATAAAAGATCCGCCCATGGACACGCCGTCCGAATCGATCGCGCTGTTGCCGACGCGGCCCACCGGCGTGTCGTAATCGCCGGTCTTGCGCTTGAAACCATCCACATTCCAGGACGCCTGGCCGGCGCTGCCCGTCGCGTTGAAAGCCCCGCTGCGTTCGTCCGTGGCTGAATTGCCGCGTAGCTCGACATTGCCCCTGGGCGATTTGAATAAGCGGTTCGGAATGCGGCCCGTTACGACGTTGACCACGCCGCCCGACGCCCCGCTGCCGTAGAGCAGCGTCGCCGGGCCGCGCAGTATTTCGATTTGCGAGGCATTGAGCGATTCGGTCGTCACCATGTGATCCGGACTGAGGGTCGAGATATCGAGCGTGCCGATACCGCCTTCCAACACCCGAATGCGCGGTCCGTCCAGGCCGCGAATAATCGGGCGTCCGGCGGCCGGGCCGAAGGAACTCGATGTCACGCCGAGTTCATGGGAAAGAGTATCGCCGAGGCTCGCTTCGCGCTTGCGGCGCAGATCGTCGCCCTGCAACACCGTGACGGGCTGGGCCATGTCGAGTTCGCCGCGATTTACGAACGGTGTGGCCGTTACGACGACTGCCGGTAATTCGGCTGCCTTGCCGGTGTCTTCGGCATACGCCGCCGACATGCCAAGCATGGCAAGCGCCGAAACAATGACGGTCGGTTTAAACAGCCCGCCAGCGTTTTGTAAGCTTGCACGGGTGAGATTACGCTTTGAATGTTTC
>CAMTYG010000197.1:0-7968 GCA_947085875.1 uncultured Sulfuricella sp. | reverse complement strand
CCGCTGCTGCGCCGGACGAGGCCTTTCAGGGTGATTTGCTCGGTCGCACTGAGCGTGCTTCCGCTGCTTTTTTGCCGCATCCGGTCGAGCATGGCTCGCTCGTCGGGGGTGAAAAACAATCGGCCAAGGGGTTCTGCGCCGGCGCAGACGGCATGCCCGGGCAGGAAAGTAATCATCAGCAGAAATATCAGGCGTGCCATGTTTGTCAGCCTTTATCCTAAACGGCGATTAACCACGAATGACACGAATGTTCACGAATAAACACGAATAGTTAGAGACAATCATCGTGTAGACAAACAGGTGAATCAGTCTATCCATACTAACCAACTGATTATTCGTGAACATTCGTGAACATTCGTGTTTTATTCGTGTAAATTCGTGGTTAAAAGTTTTTTCTAGGTTTATTGAGGTGTTTGTTCCGGGCTGGCTGCTCGTTCGCCGAGGGTCAGCCAATAAATGGCGCACTCCGCGGCAAGCGGCAAATGCGCGCTTTCAGGCTCCGCACCGGCCCGTTTGATCTTGCATTCCTGGGCAGTATAAAACCCTTTGCGCTTCAAATCATCCAGGAAATTGAGCAGATCCCCTTCATGCAGGAGTTCCATCTGGAGTTTCATTTTGCTGCCGCGCAATTCCAGGTCGCCAGTCGAAACCTCCGGGTCGATCTGAAAAGCCTGCTGGGCAGAAATTTCGTAAGTGATTGGCAAGAGTTTGCGGTTTTCCCTGATGGACTTGATCTGCTCCATCCAGTCCAGGCGTTTTTCTTCTCCAACGAATCCCTGTTCGCGTAACCGCAGGTACTTGGGCTGGTAGTCCTGGATTTCCCGCTTGTCGTTTTCGGCCTGGCGGAGTTTGCCGATGGCATCGCCGCGCTGCGCCTGCACCTGGTTCATGGCTTCCTGTGGCTTGATCAGGATGGCTCTGCCGGCACCTACCAGCGCCGCGCTCGACAACAGGCTTGCGACGAGGACGATGACTGCTTTGCGGATGAGCGGAAAATCGTCCTTCATGAAGGAACGCTTGGCTGGATCCGGTTTGAGGTTGGACTTGCCTTGGGCCATCTTCAGCTCTCCGGCCTCAATACCAGTTTCAATATGAATCGGCCTTTTGTGTTTGCTTCTTCATCGCCCGCTTTGCCGGTCAACCTGGCGGTTGGCCTGACGTCAAGCGGCGGGTGCGTAATTTCAGCTTTCAACAGCTTGTTCTTGCCGAGTTCGGCGGCGAACAGGCGCACGCTTTCCAGCGCGCTCCGGTAGTCGTGTCCGAATGCGGTCACTTCGCCTTCGATCAGCAGTGCCTGGTTGGGTTTTTTGGGAATGCCGATCAGCGTGGCGGTGGGCGCTACTTCCCTGTCTCCCGCGCCAAACTGCGGCGCCGGGGCTGCCCCGGGTTGCTGCGAGTTGGCGGATTCGGCCTCTGCGCTGACCTGCCAATGCAACTGGTCGACCCGGATTTGCGGCAGGGTGTCGAGCGCGCGGCTGACGATGCCGAGTAGCTGCGCGGGTTCGGGCGCGTTGCGGGAAATCATCTGCTCGATGTTGACGGCAGCCCTCATGTTTTGCGGGCTGGCTGCAATGTGCGGCAGGCTACGGAGAATGGCCTGGTATTGTGACTGGGCCACGCTGGTTTCCAAGGCCATTTGCTGGTTTTGTTGATAATGCTGCATCGCCTCCAGGCTGTTCGAGCCGGCCGAAAACAGCGCTCCCGCAAAGACGCCGGCACTCAAGATGTAGAGGGCAATCCGCGCTTGCCACAGGCGGAAGCAACGGATTTGCCCCGCCTGCGCATAATGGCTGGCCGGGATGGCGTGGCCGAGCAGGGATAAAAACAGCGGGTCGCACAGCGAAACCGAATCGGGGTTTTTCAGCCCGAGCCGGGCGGCGGCATCAGCCAGATCGAGGAAACAGTGAGCCAGGGCAGGCGTGTCCCGGCAAGCCGACTGGAGCTGCTGCAAGCCTTCCCCGTGCGCCAGGATCACGGCGTCCAGGGGTTTGCCGCGCGGCAGCAGGCGGGCGCCGGCCAGGAATTGCTGGGTGTTGGCCGTCTCGCGCGCGGTCGTGTCGGCAACGGTGTCCGGGCTGTGGTCGGCCAGGAGCGTCAGGCGGCTGAACTTGAGTGCGGACCCCTGGAAAAAACTTTGACGCAAACCGCTGGACTGGTGGGTGACCAACAGCAGGTTGTCGCTGGCAATGCCAAGTTTCTTGATCAGGGCGGCGCCCAACAGCGCGGGCGAGTAAATGCCGGTAAGCGGCGTTTTCTGCTTCAGGATCGCGTCCAGCCAGGGTTTCAGCAGTTCCGCGTTGGTCAGGGCGCTGAACAGCATCAGGTCATCCTTGCGCCCCAGTTCTTCCCGACCCTGCTGGGTGGCTTGGCGGTAGGGGGTGTCGCGGTAAAGCTGGCCGAGACGGCGCTGGACCAGTGTTTGCCTGGATCTGCCCAGCACGTGCGGCAGGCTGTCGCGCTGAAAGTCTTCCTCGATCAGGTCGGCCAGAAGGTAAGTCGGGGTGTCTTGCGATCCGGCAAGGTGGCGGGAAAAGTCTTCCCAGCCGGTCGCATCGTTAGGGAAGCCGCAGCCGGTGGAGGCGCTGCCCTTCTCCCACTGGTAGGCGGTGAGCTGGTCGTTGGTCAGGTAAAGCAGCTGTCTGCGGAATACGCCCATTCTTGGATTCCCGTCAGGTCTTGATCTTGCTGATGGTGTCGTAAATCGGGCCGAGCACGGACAGCATGATCCAGCCCAGAATGGCGCCGAGAATGACGGTCATGATGGGCTCGATCATGGTCTGTACTTTCTCGATGGATTCCTTGACTTCGCGATTGTAAAAATAGCTGACATTGCGCAGCGCCTTATCCAGGGAGCCGGTACTTTCGCCGACCTTGAGCATGCGCACGACCAGGGGCGGGAAAATGCCGACGTTCTGAAAGCTGGTGGTGACGCTCTGCCCCTCGGAAATAAGTTGTCCGGCCCGATGCAGCCCATCTTCGATGACCTTGTTGGCGACAATCTTCTCTGACAGCCGGATGCATTCGAGAATGGTGATGCCCGATGCGTACATCAGCGCAAAAAAAGTGGCGAAGCGGGCGAGAATGATTTTATGCAGGATCGGCCCGATCATCCACACCCTTAGCGTGTAATCGTCGGCCTTGTAGCGTGCGCGCGGGTCTGTTCTGATCAGGAGGGTCAGGCCTGCCCAGGTCAGCGCCGGAATGGCGAGAATCACATACCAGTAGTCGACGAAGATGCCCGAAACGAAAATCAGCGCCTTGGTATGAAATGGCAGCTCCTGCCCCATGTTCTTGATGAACCCGACGAGCTGCGGCACCAGGTAGATCATCAGGAAGAAGGTGACGCCGAGCACGATGGTGCCGACAAAAGCCGGGTACATCAGAATTTTTTTGGTCTGCGAGGCAAGTTCGTCCTGCCATTTCAGGGTCTCGGTCAGGTTGAGGAATACCTCGGCGAGTTTGCCGCTGTGCTCGCCTGCCGAGATCAGGCTGACGAAAGTTTGGTCGAAGGTGTCGGGGTGCTTTGCCATCGCCTGTGAGAGCTGCAGGCCGCCTTCGATGTTTTCGATCAGGTCGGCGATGATTTCGCGGAAGCGCGGGTGGTCGAGGCTGTCGCGCAGGTCGGCCAGGGTTTCCAGCATCGGGACGCCGGCGCCGCTGAGCTGTTCCATGTAGAAGCAGAAATTGATCAGATCCGAGCGCTTTATCGGGCGCTTGCGAAAAGCCAGAGTTCGTGGCTCCACCGCCTTGCAATCGATCAGATCCAGTTCCATGCGCTTCAGGCGCAGCTCCAGATCGGAGAGATTGGACGCGTCCATGTTGCCGCGGAGGAGCCTGCCTTCGGCATCCATGGCCTGGTAAACAAATTGGGTCATGGTGTGGTCTTATTGCTTGGATTCATTTCGAGCGAAACGTCTGACCTTGTCGGTCAGATCCACCACGCGCGCAACTTCCTCGAGCGAGGTGGTGCCATCCAGCACACGGCGAACACCATCCGCTGCCAGGGTAACGAAGCCTTTGGACGTCGCCATGGCTCTGATTTCGATGGCGGCCGCACGCTTTGCAATCAGCTCATCCAGATCCGAGTCCATTTTGAGCAGTTCCATGATTGCGATGCGCCCTTTGTAGCCCTGGTGGCTACAGTGCTCGCAGCCCGTGGCCTGGTAGATCGTGATGTTCAGTTCGTCTTTTTCGAGACCGAGAAGACGGCCTTCCATCATTTCCGGCTGGTACGGCTGCTTGCAATGGGGGCAGAGTTTGCGCATCAGGCGCTGGGCGACAATGCCGATAATGTTCCCGGCAATAATATCGGGCAGCACGCCGATGTCCAGCAGCCGCGGAATCGCCCCGATCGCCGAGTTGGTGTGCAGGGTGGAATAGACCTGGTGACCGGTCATGGCGGCGCGGAAAGCCATTTCCGCCGTATCCGCATCGCGGATCTCGCCGATCAGGATGACGTCCGGGTCCTGCCGCATCATCGAGCGGATGCCGTTGGCGAAATCCATTTTCGCCGCTTCGTTGACCGAGGTCTGGCGGATCATGTTCATCGGATATTCGACCGGATCTTCCAGCGTCATGATGTTGACGCTTTCGGTATTGATGTGATTCAGGATGGAATACAGCGTGGTGGTTTTCCCGCTGCCGGTCGGGCCGGTCACCAGGATGATTCCATCCGGCCGGGCCAGCATGAGCTTGAGCAGGGTCAGCTCATTTTCCCCCAAGCCGAGGCTGTCCAGAGCCACGATGCCTTTTTGCCGGTCGAGGATGCGCAGCACGATGTTCTCGCCATGCGCGGTGGGCTGGGCTGAAACGCGAAAATCGATCGGTCGCCCCGAAAAAGTGATGGAAATGCGTCCGTCCTGAGGGGCGCGCGTTTCGGCGATGTTCATGTTGCTCATCACCTTGAGGCGCACCGCCATGGCGGCCCAGTAGGTTTTGTGCAGGCTGCGGATCTGGCGCAGCACGCCGTCGATGCGGTAGCGGATGCGCAGGAAGAACTGCTCCGGTTCGAAGTGGATGTCGGAGGCGCCGTGCTGCACCGCATCGGCGAGCAGGGCATCAATCAGGCGCACCAGCGGCTGGCTGTATTCGTTGGTTACGGTTTGCAGGCTCTGGAAATCGATTTCCCCGGTTTCGATTTCGTGCAGGATGCCATCAATCGACAGTTCGAAGCCGAAATACTGGTCGATCGCCCGCATGATTTCCGAATCGCCGGCGAGGATCGGAGTGACGGCAACCTCTTTGCCGAGCATGGCGCGGATCTGGTCGAGCGCGACGATGTTGTTGGTGTCGGACATCGCCAGTTTCAGCACGCGGCTTTGCTTGTTGAATTCCAGCGGGAAGACGCGGTAACGCTTGGCGACATCCTTGGAAATGAGCTTGAGCGAGGCGGGGTCCACCACCATGTGGGTCAAATCCGCGCTCTGCTGATTCAGATTTTCGCTCAGCGCCTCGCGCACCGTGGCCTCGGTGACGAAACCCAGATTGATGAACAGTTTGCCCAACTGGTCGCCGGTGCGCTTCTGCTCCAGCAGGGCGATGCGTACCTGGTCTTCGCTGATGACGCCCTTCAGAACCAGCAGCTTGCCTAAGGGAAGTTTGGGTTGTTCCGCCATGGCTAGGGTGTGCTAGTCGCCTGCCGGCGGCAGCAGTTCCTGGATGCGGAGCTGAGCTGAAGGTTTATCGAAATTTGCCGGGCCGGGCTGGGCAAGGGCGCGCTGGTAATAGTCGAGCGCCAGCTTGCCCTGGTTCAGATGGTCGAGGCTGACGGCGAGGTTGAAGGCATAGTCGGCGTTGCCGGGCGCGCTGCTGTAGGCGCGGAAGTAGGACTGCTGGGCCTCGGCCCAGCGCGATTGCTGAGCGTACAGATTTCCCAGGGCAAAGTGGGCTGCGTCAGCCTGTGGATTTTGCGCCAGGATCTTTTTTAAACGGCTTTCGCTTTGTGTCGGATCGGTCTGCCCTTGAAGGCCAATCAGCGCTGCCAAGGCTTCGGGGTCTGCCGGGTCGAGTTCGAGCAGCTTGCCGTAATAGGCTGCGGCCTGGCCCGTCTGCCTATACTTCAGCGCAATGGCCGCCAGGCCCAGCAACGCATCACGGTTGTTCGGCTCCTGTTGCAGTGCTTTTTGATACAGCTGCTGCGCCGTTCCGGTGTCGCCGGAGAGGAAGGATTGATAGGCCTTGCCGAGGGTTGGGTTGAGCTGGCTGGTAGCCGCGCTTTGCCGGATTCGGATGGCCGGGTTCTCCTTGAATAACTCTGATCCACTACGCGCTTCAGCCTGCGCGGGCGCTGCTGCTGGAGGGCTGGCCTGTGCCGTCAAGGGCCCAGGCCCTTCGACCGGGCTCAGGACAGGCTTGACGATCGGGTTTTGTGCTGACGCGGCAGGCAGGCCTTGTTGCTGCGGCGCTCCTGCCTCGACAGGCATGGCCGGCGCGGCGGCGCTGGTCGGTTGGGGTGTGCTGGCAGGGAGGATTATTGTGCTGGGGGATGCAATCTGCCAGTAGTAAAAGCCGAACCCGGCCAGGCCGAGCACGATCGCCGCAGCGCTGCCGGCGAGCAGCAGGGGCCGGCTGCGGGTGGGCTGCTTGGCGGAAAAGACCGTTTTGGCTTTTTGCTGTTCTGCGGCGATTTTCTTGACGTCTTGGGGCGGGGCTCTATTGGGAGCCTCGACGGGACTTGCAGCCGGCTGTGGCCGGGCCTCCGCCATGGGTGCCGGACTCATGGACGCTCCCCTGGGGGGCCGCGGCTCGGCTGGGGTGAGTTCCAATGCGGGTGCGGTCGGTTCAACGCGGGCCGGCGCGGTGTTCTGGTCTTCGATTGGCGGGGGTGCCCAATCCGGTATGGGGGAGGGCGTTTCCTGAGTGGCGGCAATGGACGGGAAATCGCTGTTGCCGGTCGTGTCGACGCGCCCTGCAGCCCCTTCCTGGGGAAGCAGGGAAAGACCTGGGCCAGACGGTGTTTCCACTGCGCCGCCGGGCTGGCCGGATTGTTCCTCGTGCGGAACCGTTTGCTCCTGCTTGGCGCGTTCAGCCTTTTTCAGCGCCTCCATCAGCAGGCTCATGGCCGAGCTGCTTCCACTTTGGCTGATTCGATCAGGGGATTCTCGGCGTCACGCTTATCCAGGAGGAATTTTTCGTCGGGCAGGAAGTTGCGATAGGCCTTGTAGTCGCCATCCAGGCTCGCCTCCTTGATGACGATCGGGCGCAGGAAAATAACCAGTTCGGACTTGGTGCTGGTTTCGTTGCGGTAGGCAAAGGCGCCGCCGATCACGGGTAGTTTGGATAGCCCGGGAATGGCATCCTTGAGGTTGTCGACGGAGTCCTGCATCAGTCCACCCATGATGGCGGTCTGACCGCTGCTTACCTTGAGGATGGATTCCATCTCGCGCGTCTGGATTTCCGGAATTTTGCTTACCACGCCTGCATCGGCGAGAGGCGGGCTGGGGTCATTGACGTAGCCGGTGATCCGGGAGATGGTGGGTCTCACGTTGAGGGTAACCGTGTCTGTATCGTCGATCTGGGGGGTGACGCTCATCACGAACCCCACCGGCACGGTATTGACGGTGGTGGTATAAACGATCAACTGTGGGCTGTTCACGGTACCCGGGGTGATGGTTACGCCGATGGTGAAGTAAACCTTGTTGTCCACTACCTTGAGCAGGGCGGTTTGATTGTTCAGTACGCTGATCTTCGGGCTGGACAGGACTTTGACATTGCCGAAAGACTCCAGAAGCTGGATGGTGGCGGCGATATTGCCGATTACCGAGTTCGGGTTGGCGTAGCCGAGCGTGAAAATTCCGGGCGAGACGCCGGGGTTCACGCCCGATGGCAGGGTGCCGATCTTGCCTTGGGTGAGGTTGAAGCCGGTGCTGTCATTGCGCAGGCTAGACCAGTTGATGCCTTGCTGATACTGGTCGGAAAGCCTGACCTCGACCACCGTCGCCTCGATGAGTACCTGGCGCTTGGCGCTGG
>CAMTYG010000196.1:0-6426 GCA_947085875.1 uncultured Sulfuricella sp. | reverse complement strand
TTGCGCTCATGCTCCAGCAGGAAGCGCTTGCGGATGCGGATCGACTTCGGGGTGATTTCCACCAGTTCGTCATCGTCGATGAATTCCACTGCGGATTCCAGCGTCATCTTGATCGGCGGAGTCAAACGTACCGCCTCGTCGGTGCCGGAGGAACGCACGTTGGTCAGTTGCTTGCCCTTGATCGGGTTCACCACCAGATCGTTGTCGCGACTGTGTATGCCGATGATCATGCCCTCGTACAGCTTGTCGCCGGGGCTCACGAACATCTTGCCGCGATCTTCCAGTTTCCACAGGGCGTAGGCCACGGCCTCACCGTTATCCTGGCTGATCAGCACGCCGTTACGGCGACCGGGAATGTCGGCCCTGACTTCGGCATACTCGTCGAACACGTGCGACATGACGCCGGTGCCACGGGTCAGGGTCATGAATTCACCCTGGAAGCCGATCAGGCCACGCGCGGGAATACGGTACTCCAGACGCACCCGGCCATGGCCGTCGGGTTGCATGTCCTGCAGGTCGCCGCGGCGGCGGCCCAGTTCTTCCATTACAGCGCCCTGGTTCGCATCCTCCACGTCGAGCGTGAGCGCCTCATAGGGTTCGCACTTGACGCCGTTGATTTCCTTCATCACCACGCGCGGTTTGCCCACCGCCAGCTCAAAGCCTTCGCGACGCATGTTTTCCAGCAGCACCGTAAGATGCAATTCGCCGCGCCCGGAAACGATAAAGGAGTCGGCATCCTCTGTCTCTTCAACCTTCAATGCCACGTTGATCAACAGCTCCTTCTGCAAGCGATCGCGCAGTTGGCGGCTGGTGACGAACTTGCCCTCGGTGCCGGCCAGCGGCGAAGTATTAACCCGGAAGTTCATGTTCAGCGTCGGCTCATCCACCAGCAGCAGCGGCAGCGCCTGAGGGTTTTCCTTGTCGCAGATGGTGACGCCGATGCCCACTTCTTCAATTCCGGTAATCAGGATGATATCCCCGGCCTGCGCTTCATCCAGCTGCACCCGTTCCAGACCGTGGAATCCCATCACCTGGTTGATTTTGGCATTTTTCGGGGCGCCATCCGGCCCGTTGATCACGACCACCTGTTGGCCCGGCTTGATGCGACCGTTGGCGATGCGACCGATGCCGATGCGACCGACGAAGCTGGAGTAGTCCAGCGCGGCAATCTGTAGCTGCAGCGGCGCATCCGGATCTCCCTTCGGCGGCTCCACGTGCTTGAGAACGGTATCGAACAGAGCGCGCATGTGGTCGCAAGTCTGGCCCAATTCGAGCATCGCGTAGCCGTTGATCGCGGAAGCGTACACTACGGGGAAATCGAGCTGGTCATCGGTTGCGCCCAGCTTGTCGAACAGCTCGAAAGTCTGGTTGACGACCCAGTCGGGGCGAGCGCCAGGACGGTCGATCTTGTTCACCACGACAATCGGCTTGAGGCCCAGCGCAAGCGCCTTCTTGGTCACGAAGCGGGTTTGCGGCATCGGGCCTTCCACTGCGTCCACCAGCAGCAACACGCCGTCGACCATGCCCAGCACCCGTTCCACCTCACCGCCGAAGTCGGCGTGCCCCGGGGTATCCACGATATTGATGTGGACGCCTTCATATTCCACCGAAGTATTCTTGGCGAGAATGGTGATGCCACGCTCCTTTTCCTGATCGTTGCTGTCCATCACCCGTTCGGCGATATGCTGGTGCGAGGCGAAGGTGCCAGCCTGGTGCAGCAGCTTGTCCACCAGCGTGGTCTTGCCGTGGTCGACGTGGGCGATGATTGCAATATTGCGTTGGGCGCGTGACATGAATGATTCCTGCGATTGAAAAAAGTCCGCGATTGTAGCATAAATCTCTGGCTTTCCTGGAAAATCTCCGTATAATGCGCCACTTGGCTGAAGCAAACTCTTTCAGCCTTGGTTCATCGCTCCTGACCCTTCCTTCTCAGAATTTCCTGAGTACGATTTCACCCCGGTTAGCGACGATGTTTTAGCGCCGCGTGGTGTTTGGTACTTGGCCCCATTGATAATGGGGTCACCCCTGCTTATTGCCTGCTGCGCGTTATTTTTACCTTAAACATAAGGAAATACACGTGTCTTTTGAAAAACTGAATCTGAATCCCGCCATCCTGCAAGCCATCGCCGACAGCGGTTACACCGAACCCTCCCCGATCCAGGCTGCGGCCATCCCCGAAATTCTCGCCGGCCACGACCTGATGGCTTCGGCGCAAACCGGCACCGGCAAGACCGCTGCCTTCATCCTGCCTGCGCTGCAATACCTGACCGAGCCATCGCAGAGCAAAAGCAAAGGCCCGCGCATCCTGGTATTGACCCCGACACGCGAACTGGCGAACCAAGTCAATGACGCCGCACGCAAATACAGCAAGCACATGCGCGTCAAAACCGTCAGCATTCTCGGCGGCATGCCTTACCCGCTGCAAAACAAACTGCTGTCGCAGCCGGTGGACATCCTCGTCGCCACGCCTGGCCGCCTGATCGACCATCTCGATCGTGGCCGCATCGATTTCTCGCGCCTGGAAATGCTGGTGCTGGACGAGGCCGACCGCATGCTGGACATGGGCTTCATCGACGACGTCGAGAAAATTGCCGCCGCCACCCCGGCCAGCCGCCAGACCCTGCTCTTCTCGGCCACGCTGGAAGGCACCATCGCAACCCTGGCGAAGCGCCTGCTGAAGGATCCCAAGCGCATCCAGATGACCGCGCAACAGGCCAAGCACGAGAATATCGAGCAGCGTCTGCACATCGTCGACGACATGGCGCACAAAAACCGCCTGTTGCAGCACCTGCTGACTGGCATCGATGTCAAACAGGCGATCGTGTTCACTTCCACCAAGCGCGATGCCGACATGCTGGCTGAAGACCTGTTCGCACAGGGCCATCAGGCTGCGGCGCTGCACGGCGACATGAACCAGGGCGCGCGCAACCGCACCCTCACCCGCATGCGCAGCGGCGCCATCAAGGTACTGGTCGCCACCGACGTGGCAGCGCGCGGACTTGACGTGGCCGGCATCAGCCACGTCATCAACTTTGACCTGCCCAAGTTCGCCGAGGACTACGTCCACCGCATCGGCCGAACCGGCCGTGCAGGCAGCACGGGCATCGCGGTATCCTTCGCCTCCGGCAAGGACGTGATGAACCTGAAGAAAATCGAGCGCTTCACCGGCCACGCCATCACCCCGCACGTCGTTCCCGGCTTCGAAGCGAAACGGCCGATGCGTTCCGGCGCGCCCAGCCCAGCCGGCAAGCGCCCAAGCTTCGGCAACAATGATCGTCGTCCCGGCTATGAAGGTCGCCCCAACGGCAACCGCGAAGGCTATGCAGGGCGCGGCGGCCCGAGCAAAAGCACTACCGGGACTGGTCGTCCCATCAGCCGCGGCAGGTAATTCTGACGGGTAACAGCATGAAAAAAGGCGCTCGAAAGAGCGCCTTTTTTTGTCCTCTACCCCAACTTAATGGTCGTGGCGTTTATGCTTTTTGTGTTTGTTCTTGTAGTGGCCGAGATGCCGGCCATTGTCGTGATGATCGTGGCCATCCTGGACATAGACGACTTCCTTTCTCACCATGACGTTTTCACGCCTGCGGTCTGACGTTGCCACCGCGACGCCGGCGGCACCGCCAACAGCGCCGCCGATCATTGCGCCATCGCGCCCGCCCAGGGCCGAACCAATTGCGGCACCCGCTCCGCCGCCAAGCGCCCCGCCCAGGATCGCATCGCCATCCATGGCTTTCGCAGTCGTTGCGGAAACCACCAGCACGCCCATCGCCAACAACATCAGGATTTTCATTTTTTCTCTCCGGCAAATATTACGATTTGGATTATAGATACTTGCCAGAGCTCAATGGGTTACGGTTTTGTCATTTTCAGGAGGAGCCAGCCCTCCTTACTGCACGTGGTAACCAGATAAGCGTGCTTCAATTCCTCACGCAGATCTCTTTACAGGCCAACATCCTGCACTAACTGCTATCCCTGATCGTCTGCAAAGGCGGCTGATTCAGCACGCTGTAGCAACCGGCGATGCCGGCGACGCCGATAGCGGCGGCTCCGGCCAGCATCCCCACCGGCAGCAACCAGAAGTTGAAAACATAGGGCAAAGCCAGAATTCGGGTACTCAGGAAGTAGCTCGTTCCGCTCGCGCCGAGAGCGGCGACCAGCCCGGCCAGCAGGCCGATCCCGGCAAACTCGGCGAACAGGCCAGCCAACAACTGCCGCCTGCTCGCTCCCAGAGTGCGCAATATCGCCGTCTCGTATACCCGCTCGTCGCGGGTGGCGGCAATTGCGGCATACAGCACCGTGAATCCCATCAGCCAGGTGAACAGGAAGACGAACTCGACCGCGCCGGCAACCCGATCCATGATGGTGCGCACTTCATTCATTACCGCGGCCACGTCGATCACCGTCAGATTCGGAAACGCCTTGACCATTTCGTCGAGCAGCCCTCCCTGCGCATCCGGCAAATGGAAGCTGGTGATATAGCTGGCGGGAAATTTTTCCAGTACGCCGGGCGAGGCGATCACGAAGAAATTGACGCGAAACGAATCCCAGTTGACTTTGCGCAGGCTCGCCACCCGTGCGCTGAATGTCGCGCCACCGACACTGTAGGTCAGATCATCGCCCAGCTTTAAGCCGAGCGTGCCGGCGATCCCCTCCTCGACCGACAGTTGAGCACTGCCATGCCCACCCTGTTTCCACCATTTTCCCGCGACCAGCTGATTTTCATCAGGCAAGCGATCCGACCAGGACAGATTGAATTCCCGCTCGAGCAGCCGTTGCGCTCTTTCATCGGAATATTCCCCGGTTGCTACCGGCCTGCCGTTGACCGCCAGCAACCGGCCACGCACCATCGGGTAGAGCGCCGGAGGAGGAATGTGGCGGTCGCGGAAAAAAACTCTTAGCAATTGAACCTGATCGGGCTGAATGTTGATCACGAAGCGGTTGGGCGCATCGGCAGGCAGCGTGGATTGCCAGCTTTGCATCAGATCGCCGCGCACCACGGTCAGCAGCAGCAACATCAGCATTCCCAGGCTGAAAGCGCTCACCTGCGCCACGCTTCCACCCGCCCGGCGGACAATGTTGGCCAGCCCATAACGCCAGGACGCGGAGGCCTGCAGGCGGATCCCGGACAATGCCCTGATCAGCAGCAGCGCCAGCAGTGCAGCGACCAGGGTGGCTGCAAACAAGCCCGCCAGCGCATAACTGCCCAGCCTGATATCCCCAGCCTGCCACAACACCAGCCCGGAAATGCCGGCAAGCCCCAAGGCAAAGCCGATCAAGCCGAAGCGCCCGGGAGGTCCGAGCTCGCGGCGCAACACGCGCAGGGCGGGGACATGCTTCAACTGCTGCAGAAAAGGCAGTGAAAACCCCAACAGCGTCACCATGCCGGTCAGGATTCCCTGCAAGGCGGGCAGCAGCGACGGCAGGGGCAGTTCGGCAGCAACCATGCTGCCCAAGCGCTGCGCCAGCACCATCTGCCCGAGATAGCCGAGCAGACAGCCGAGCAGGCTGGCCAGCATGCCGAGCACGAGAAACTGGATCAGGTAAAGACGGAAAATCAGCCGCTGCCGGGCACCCAGGCAGCGCATCACGGCGCAGTTGTCGAGATGGCGGGCCATGAATCTGCGTGTCGCCATGACTACCGCCACCGCGGCCAGAATGATGCTGGTGAGCGCAGCCAGGCCGAGGAAACGCTCTGCCCGCGCCAGCGCAGTGCGGATTTCCGGGCGCGCATCCGATACGCCTTCCAGACGCTCGCCACGCTTAAGCCGAGCTGCAACCCAGGTACGGAAAAGTTCAACCGTCCCGACCTCTCCTGCAACCAGCAGACGATAACTGATGCGGCTGCCTTCCTGAACCAACCCGGTCGCCGGGATATCCTCTATATTCATCAGTAGGCGCGGCGCAATATTAAACAGAACGCCGGCGCGATCCGGCTCCTGGGTCAGTACGGCAGACACGGCCAGATGGCTTGTCCCTACTTCCATGCCTGCGCCGGCGCTAGCTTCCAGCTGTTTGAACAGACGCTCGTCCAGCCATGCCGTGCCCACTTCCGGAATCCCGCTGCTGGTGCGATCCGGGGAAAAGGGCTGCGTCGCCACCCGCAACTGCCCGCGTAGCGGATAGTTGCGGCTCACCGCCTTGATTTCCGCCAGTTGTGCGCGCTCCCCATGCAGTACCATGCTGGGAAAACTCAGGGTGTGAGCCGTCCGCAGACCGCGCCGCAGCGCCTCGCGCTCAAAACCAGCCTCCAGCGGATGGTCCGAGATCAGCGCCAGATCTGCACCTAACAGCATATTCGCCTGCTGCGCCAGCGCCCGCCCAACCCGGTCGGTAAAAAAACCGACCGAAGTGACGCTGGCCACTGCAATCACCAATGCCGCAGCCAGCACGCGCAACTCCCCGGCACGCCACTCGCGGCGCAGCATG
>CAMTYG010000195.1:0-11098 GCA_947085875.1 uncultured Sulfuricella sp. | reverse complement strand
TAATTCAGAAACGCTCGCGGTCGTTTCCGCCAGGATTATGTGCGTCATAATGTCCCCCGACATTTAATTTAAGAGTATTAATAATAGCACTCTTACCCGGTCTCGCAAGGTTCGTTTTGCGCGGGGTGGCACCCTTGTAATCGGGTTTTGGGGGCGGTTTGCCAGTTTTTTCGCGGCACCGCGACCCAATCGTCATGGTGTTAGAGTCTGTTTCAGTAAGTTTCAGTGCGCCCGCTCCCAGTTCGGCCCCGCTCCCATGTCCACCACCAGCGGCACGGCCAGCCTGGCCACCCCGCACATCAGGCCGGGCAGTTCGCGCTGGACGGTTTCCAGCTCGGCGTCCGGCACTTCCAGCACCAGTTCGTCGTGCACCTGCATGATGATCAGGCTGTGCATCCGGTTCAGCTCCAGCCAGCCCTGCACCGCGATCATGGCGAGCTTGATCAGGTCGGCGGCGGTGCCCTGCATCGGCGCGTTGATCGCGGCGCGCTCGGCGGCTTGGCGGCGCATGCCGTTGGCGCCGCCGATTTCCGGCAGCCATAGCCTGCGGCCGAACACGG
Organism: uncultured Sulfuricella sp.; assembly: GCA_947085875.1. GTDB lineage: Bacteria > Pseudomonadota > Gammaproteobacteria > Burkholderiales > Sulfuricellaceae > Sulfuricella. The sequence goes on along the minus strand of CAMTYG010000195.1, from coordinate 10,538 downwards.
TTTCGACGTAGCCTTGCGCCTTGGCGGCTTCGCGGGTGCGCTCCATGTATCGGGCCACGCCGGGGTAGCGGGCGAAGTAGCGCTCCATGTAGGACTGGGCGGCGCTGCGCTCGATGCCCAGTTGCGAGGCCAGGCCGAATGCGGACATGCCGTAGATCAGGCCGAAGTTGATCACCTTGGCGTAGCGACGCTGCTCGCTGCTGACTTCCAATGGCGTTACGCCGAACACTTCCGCGGCAGTGGCGCGGTGGATGTCTTCGCCGGCGGCGAAGGCCTTGAGCAGGCTTTCATCACCCGAGAGGTGGGCCATGATCCGAAGCTCGACCTGCGAGTAGTCGGCGGCGATGATGCGGCTGCCCGGCGGGGCGATGAAGGCTTCGCGGATGCGCCGCCCTTCCTGGGAACGTACCGGAATGTTCTGCAAATTGGGGTCGGAGCTGGCCAGCCGCCCGGTCACCGCCACCGCCTGGTTGTAGCGGGTGTGGACGCGGCCGGTTTGCGGGTCGACCATGCGCGGCAGCTTGTCGGTGTAGGTGGACTTGAGCTTGGCCACACCGCGGTATTCCAGCAGCACCTTGGGCAATGGGTAGTCCAGCGCCAGCTCCTGCAACACGTCCTCGTCGGTGGAGGGGGTGCCGCCCGGGGTTTTCTTTTTTACCGGCAGCTTGAGCTGGTCGAACAGGATTTCCTGGATCTGCTTGGGGGAGTTGAGGTTGAAGGGCTGGCCCGCCAACTGGTGCGCTTCCTTCTCCAGCCGCAGCATGCTGGTGCCGAGTTCGTGGCTTTGCCGGGCGAGCAGTTGGGTATCCAGCAGCACCCCGTTGCGCTCCATGGTGAACAGTACGTCGAGCAGGGGCATTTCGATGTTGCGGTAAACGAAGCCCAGCCTGGCGTCGGGCGCGATCTGCGGGAACAGGTCCCGGTGCAGTTGCAGGGTGATGTCGGCATCTTCCGCCGCATAGCGGGTGGCGGTTTCGATGTCGACCTGGTCGAAGCCGATCTGTTTCGCTCCCTTGCCGGCGACTTCGGCGTAGGTGATGGTCTTGGCGCCGAGGTGGCGCATTGCCATGGAATCCATGTCGTGCGGCTTGTGGCTTTCGAGCACGTAGGATTGCAGCAAGGTGTCGTGGGCGATGCCGTCGAGAATGATGCCGTGGTTGGCGAACACGTGCTTATCGTACTTGAGATTCTGCCCGAGTTTGGGGCGGGTCTTGCTTTCCAGCAGCGGCTTGAGCCGGTTCAGCACCGTTTCCCGGTCGAGCTGCTGCGGCACGCCGGCGTAGTGGTGGGCGAGCGGGATGTAGGCGGCATGGTGCGCTTCGGTGGCGAACGAGATGCCGACGATTTTTGCCGCCAGCGGATCGAGGCTGGTGGTTTCGGTGTCGACCGAAATCAGCTCGGCGCGCTCCAGTCGGGCGATCCAGTCCGACAGTTGGGCTTCGGTCGACACCGTTTCATAAGCCGCTTCCTGGGCTTCATCATGTAGGGCGTCAATAAGCGAAGCGCATTGCGCCGTATGCTGCTCGACATGGTGCAATGCGCTTCGCTTATTGCACCCTACATTAACCGATTCATGGACTTCGCGCAGCCAGGTCTTGAATTCGCAGCGCTCGAACAGTTCGACCAGCTTGGGCGTGTCCTGCGGTTGCGGGCCGAGTTCAGTCAGTTCTACCGGCAGCGCCACGTCGCACTTGATGGTGACCAGCTCCCTGCCCTTGGGCAGCCAGTCCAGGGTGTTGCGCAGGTTTTCGCCGACCACGCCGCCGATCTCGTTGGCATGGGCGATCAGGTTGTCGAGCGAGCCGTACTGGGCCAGCCATTTGACGGCGGTCTTCGGGCCGACCTTGTCCACGCCCGGCACGCCGTCCACGGCATCGCCGACCAGGGCGAGGTAGTCGACGATGCGCGTGGCGGGCACGCCGAACTTGGCCATGATGCCGGCCTCGTCGAGCTTTTCGTTGCTCATGGTGTTGACCAGGGAAACGTGCGGATTGACCAGTTGCGCCATGTCCTTGTCGCCGGTCGAGATCACGGTGCGGATGCCTTGGCGCCAAGCCAGTTCGGCCAGGGTGCCGATGACGTCGTCGGCCTCCACCCCGTCCACCATCAGCAGCGGCCAGCCCATGGCGCGGATCGACTCGTGCAGCGGCTCGATCTGGCGCGCCAGGTCGTCCGGCATCGGCGGGCGGTGGGCCTTGTATTCGGGATAGAGGTCGTCGCGGAAGGTTTTTCCCTTGGCGTCGAACACACAGGCGCTGTAATCGGCGTTATAATCCTTGTGCAGGCGGCGCAGCATGTTGAGCACGCCGTAAATTGCGCCGGTCGGCTCGTTGTGGCGGTTGCGCAAATCCGGCAGCGCGTGAAAAGCGCGGTACAGATAAGATGATCCATCCACCAGCAGCAGCGTTTTAGTTTCCATATTGCGGTTAAACCTCTATGAACGGCTCAGAAAAAATTCCGAAAATGCAGGGTGCGGATGTTGCCTCGCACGCCTTTTCCGCCAGGGAATCCTGGCGCGTGTTCGAGATTATGGCAGAATTCGTCGAGGCGACGGAGCGCCTGAGTTGCATCCGTCCGGCGGTGAGCATCTTCGGGAGCGCCCGCACCCCGCTCGACCATGCTTATTACAAGCTGACCGAGGAGATCTCCCGGCAGCTGTCCGACGCCGGCTTCAGCGTGATTTCCGGCGGCGGCCCGGGCATCATGGAAGCGGCCAACAAGGGCGCCTTTTTCGGCAAATCCCCCAGCGTCGGCCTGAACATCCAGTTGCCATTCGAGCAGCATAGCAACCCCTACCAGAATATCAGCCAGACTTTCCGCCATTTCTTCGCGCGCAAGGTGATGTTCGTCAAGTTCGCCACGGCCTACGTCGTGATGCCGGGCGGCTTCGGCACCCTGGACGAGCTGATGGAGGCGCTGACCCTGGTGCAGACCGGCAAGACCCGCAAGATTCCGATCATCCTGGTGCATGAGCCCTACTGGCGCGGCCTGGTGGACTGGTTCAAGGACACTCTGGTCAAGGAGGGGACGATCGATGCGGACGACATGGGCCTGATCCAGGTCATCGACGAGCCCAAGGACGTGGTGGACGCGATCTTCAAGTACTATGAAAGCCGCGGTTTCGAGCCATCCGCCGCCGAGCGGGAAATGCTGCTCAGCCTGTAGCCCTTCAAATGTATAATGGCCTTCTGTTTTAAGGAAAAAACATGCGCGCCCTGATCGCCCTATTGCTGATTGCCCTGACGCTGCCTGCCTATGCGGAAAACGCCAAATCCCTGCCGAAGGATCTGCAGCCGATCCCGGAGCCGCCTGCGGCGCCCGCCGGCATGGAACTTGACCCGGCCTTCGAACCGCAGGTGACCATCATCAAGCGCGGCGAGGAAAAGGTCGAGGAATACCGCATCGGCGGCAAGCTGTACATGCTGAAGGTCACTCCGCCCCATGGTGTGTCTTACTACCTGGTTGACCACAAGGGGGACGGGCAATATTCCCGCCAGGACAATCTGGATTCCGGGGTGCGCGTGCCGCAGTGGGTGTTGATCCGGTTCTGAGCCGCTCACGATCATTACCGCATGTCCGTTTTTACCACTGTTTCCAGGGATGAGCTTGCCGTCTGGCTGAAGAATTACTCCCTGGGCAGCCTGGCCGATCTGCAGGGTATTTCCGCCGGCATCGAAAACACCAATTATTTTGTCACCACCAGCCATGCGCGCTACGTGCTGACCCTGTTCGAGAAGCTCACCCGCGAAGAGCTGCCGTTTTTTCTCAATCTGCTCGACCATCTCGCTTCCCACGGCATCCCCTGCCCGCAGCCGATTGCCAACCTGGACAACCGTTTTCTCGGTGAGTTGAACGGCAAACCGGCCTGCATCGTCAGCTGCCTGGAGGGCAGGTCGCTGGATCAGCCGAACCCGGCCCATTGCGCCCAAGTGGGTGAAATGCTCGCTGACCTGCACCTCGCCGGCCGCTCCTATAAGGCTGAAATGCCGGACCCGCGCGGTCCGGCCTGGTGGAGGGAGACCGCGCCGCGGGTGCTGCCCAAGCTGCCGCCCGGGGAAGCCGAACTGCTCAGCCAGGAAATCGCCCACCAGTCCGGCTTCCGCTTCGAGGATCTGCCGCGCGGCGTGATCCACGGCGACCTGTTTCGCGACAACGTGCTGTTCAAGGACGACACCCTGAGCGGCGTGATCGATTTTTACTACGCCTGCAGCGGCGCCTGGCTTTACGACCTGGCGATCACGGCGAACGACTGGTGCGTCACTGCGGACGGGGCGCTGGATAGCGAGCGGACTGCCGCCATGCTGCAAGCCTATCATGGCACTCGCCCACTTTCCGAAATGGAGCAAATGGCATGGCCGGCCATGTTGCGCGCGGGAGCCCTGCGTTTCTGGTTGTCGCGCCTTTACGATTTTTATTTTTCCCGTTCGGGTGAACTCACCCAAGCCAAGGATCCCGGCCATTTCCGGCGCATCCTGCAGCGGCATGTGGCGACCCCGTCGGAATTACCGCATTTATTGTAAGGAATAAGCATGGAAATTCGTAAAGTGGATGCCGGACAGGGCTGGCAGTGGATAGCCGGCGGCTTTGGCCTGTTCCGGAAAAACCCGCCGATCTGGATTACGCTGTTTGTTATTTATTTCCTGGCCATCATCGTGGTTTCCATCGTTCCAGTGGTGGGGCCGCTGGTGATGACGCTGCTGGCGCCGGTGTTCACCGCGGGCTTCATGCTGGCCTGTCGCGACGCGGAGGCGGGCGAAGAGCTCGAGCTGGGCCATCTGATCGCAGGATTCAAGCACAACACCGGCCAGCTCGTTACCGTGGGCGGCCTGTATCTGGTGGGTTCGATCACCATCCTGGGGCTGATGATGATGGCCGGCGGCGGCTCCATTCTTGGCGCGGCGGCGCTGGGACAGATGCAGGGCGCGGAGCCGACCGAGATGATGGTCGGTGCGAAGGGCGGGATGCTGGTCGCCCTGCTGGTCGCCATGGCGCTGTTGATTCCGCTGCTGATGGCGTACTGGTTCGCCCCGGCGCTGGTGGTGTTGCGCAACATGACGGCGATGGACGCGATGAAGCTGAGCTTTTTGAGCTGTCTGCGCAATATGTGGCCGTTTCTGGTTTACGGGGTGATCGCCTTTGTCCTGATGATGATCGCCATGATCCCTTTCGGCCTCGGCATGCTGATTCTGGCGCCGGTACTGAACGCCTCGATCTATTTGGGCTATAAGGATATTTTTCCTGTGAATGCAGAGCAGGAAACCGAGTCGCCCACGCTGCCCGCGTAACCCCTCTTTCCCGTTCATGCCCCGGCTGTTGTCAACCTGGCCGGCTCCAGCGCGGCTGGCCCTCCAGCTCGCTTAAGACGTAATGTGAGCTATTCGCCAATGCGCTCGCTGGCGGAGAGGATGGCCGTCTTGAGGGCCTCGTAGTCGCGCGTTACGGGAAACTGGGGGAATTCCCGCACCACGTTGTCCGGCGGGCAGAACAGAATGCCGGCGTGGGCTTCGGCGAGCATCGCGGTATCGTTGTAGGAATCGCCGGCCGCGATGGTCCTGAAATTCAGTTCCTTGAAGGCTTTCACCGATTCGCGCTTCTGTTCCGGCATACGCAGGTGGTAATTCACCATCATGCCGTTTCCGTCCGCTTCCAGGCGATGGCAGAACAGCGTGGGCCAGCCGAGATGCTTCATCAGGGGCATGGCGAATTCGTAGAAAGTATCGGAAAGAATCACGACCTGGAAGCGGGGACGCAACCACTCCACGAACTCGCGCGCACCCGGCAGCGGTTCCAGCCCAGAGATCACTTCCTGGATGTCGGGCAGGCCCAGCTTCTTCTCCGCCAGGATGCCCAGGCGGTATTTCATCAACTTGTCATAATCCGGCTCGTCGCGGGTGGTGCGGCGCAGCTCGGGAATGCCGGTGCGTTCGGCGAAGGCGATCCAGATCTCGGGGACAAGTACACCTTCAAGGTCAAGGCAAACGATTTGCATGGAAAAGGCACTCACTCAGGTTGGGATAAACTGGCACTGATTATAGCATTTTGCGTGCATGGAAAACGGGGCAGATTTTGGCCGTGCCCGTTAGGCTGGAGGGGGGTGGAATGAATCGCGAGAGAATGGGTTTTAACCCCCATTCCGACCTTCCAAAACCCATCCCCTATGCGGGCCATAAAGCTGCTGGCCGACCGTGGCATCGATCTGGACGCGATTTGGAATCATGAAGAAGCGTACCCCGGTCTGCCGGCAGGGGCGAGAGCGGCGGCCTCCGAAAGTGTCTGCGATGGCCGCCAGTCGGGAAGTATCGCATCGTTTTGTGGCATGTCACACAGCACGGGGAGATCGCATTTTTTGCCGTCCCGCGCTTAGTCGTTTGCCCTACTTGAGCTTAATCTCCGTCCACATCCGCGACAACACCCGCCGCTTGGTGCGGTCGAGGTCTTTCAGCATTTCCAGCTTGGCCAGCCGTTCTCGGTCAGGAAAGATCGCGGTGTTGCCGGCGATCTCCGGCTTGATGTAGGGCATGGCGTCGAGGTTGGGGTTGCCGGAGCCGATCAGGTTGGTGAGTTCGGCGGAGTTTTTGCCGTCGAGCATGAAGTTGATGAAACGGTGGGCGAGATCCGGGCGGGGGCCGCTTTTGTGCAGCACCATGCTGTCGAGCGACAGGATGGCGCCTTCCTTCGGGACCGAGTAGCCGATGGTGAAGGGGCGGCCAGCCTTTTTCGCGTCCTGCACGGCTTGGAACATGTCGCTGGAGTAGCCGTGGGCGAGCCAGATGTTGCCGATGGTCAGCTCCTTGATGTAGCTGGAAGCGTTGAACGCCGCCCAGTAGGGCTTGGCGCGGATGATCAGGTCGCGCGCCTGGCGCCATTTGGCTTCATCGGTGTCGTTGGCGGAATGGCCGAGGTATTTCAAGGCCGCCGCCATCAGCTCGCGCTGGCTGTCCAGCACCGTCACCCGGCCTTTCATTTTCACCAGGTATTTCGGCTCGAAGATCGCCGCCCAGGTGTCGGCGGGGATGCCGAGCGCCTGCATTTTCTCGGTGTTGTAGCCAATCAGGGTGAGGGTGTAGGCGTAGGGTACGGAATAGCGGTTGCCCGGGTCGAACACGGTGTTGAGGTAGGCCGGGTTGAGGTTCTTCAGGTTGGGCAGTTGCGCCTTGTCGATCGTCCGCAGCGCGCCCTGGCGGATCAGCGCGTCCACCGCGTTGCCGGTGGGCACCAGGATGTCGTAGCCGCTCGCTCCTGCTGCCAGCTTGGCGAGCATTTCCTCGTTGTCGGAGTAGTAGTCCTGTACCACCTTGCACTGGCATTCCGCTTCGAAGCGCTCCACCGTCTGCGCCGAGATGTAGTTGTTCCAGTTGTAGAGGTGGAGAACATCGACGGCGTGGGCGGCGTGGGCACACCACAAGGCAAAAAACAGAGAACCGCAGAGGACGCGGAGGAACGCGGAGGAAAAGCAAAATGGGTGCGATTCAAACTGATGTGGCGCAGAACAAACATGTAGGTTGGGTTGTGCGGGCTTGTCGCGGAACCCACCAGAAGTAGGCGCCGCTAGGCGACAAACCTGAACAACAAAACCTGTTCTTGAAGTTTGGGTTTGTTGGGTTTCGCAAAGAACCGCTCAACCCAACCTACATGACTGCATTTCACATCAGTTTGAATCGCACCCAAGCAAAATAAAGAAACCCTCTGCGTCCTCTGCGGTGAGTAGATTTTTATGTTTTTCCCCTGATCACTTCCGGTGCGATGCGCGAGGCGAGCACGATCAGCCCCAGCGTCAGCAGCATCAGCAGCGTCGAGACCGCATTGACCTCGGGCGTGACGGCGATCTTGATCATCGAGTAGATCTGCAGCGGCAGGGTGGCAACGCCGACGCCGGCGGTGAAGAAGGTGATGACGAAATCGTCGATCGACAGGGTGAAGGCCATCAGCGCGCCAGCCACCACGCCCGGCAGGATCAGCGGCAGGGTCACCAGGCGGAAGGTCTGCCAGGGCGTGGCGCCGAGGTCGCGCGCCGCCTCGAAGATGCTTTCGTCCATGCCGGCCAGGCGGGCGCGGACGATGATGGCGACGAAGCCGATGCAGAAGGTGATGTGGGCGATCAGCACCGACAGCATGCCCAGCGTCAGGTTAAGCACCTGGATGAAGAACAGCAGCAGGGATACGCCGAGCAGAATCTCGGGCATCGCCACGGGAGTGATCACCAGCACCGGCAGCAGCTTCAGTTTGTAGCGGTGGATCGCGATACCGGCCATGGTGCCGAGCACCGTGGCGATGCCGCTGGCGACACAGGCGATCAGGAGAGAATTGAGCGCGGCGCGCAGCATCTGCTCGTCGTTGAGCAGCACCCGGTACCAGTGCAGGGTAAAGCCGACCCACTCGGCGTTGAGGCGGGAGTCGTTGAAGGAATACGCGACCACAATCACCAGCGGCAGATAGAGGAAGGCGTAGACGAGCACCGAGGCGATCCACAGCCACTTGTTACGCATGGCGCCTTCCCCTCGAAAACCACATCGCCAGGCCGACGCTGGCCAGCACCACCAGCGTGAGCATGATAGACAGGGTGCTGCCGAACGGCCAGTCGCGGGTGCCGAGGAACTGATCCTTGATCAGGTTGCCGATCAGGATGTCGCCAGTGCCGCCGAGGATGTCGGGAATGGCGAACATGCCGAGCACCGGGATGAACACCAGCGCCGCGCCGGAATACACTCCGGGCAGGGAGAGCTGCCAGGTTACCCGCCAGAAGCGCTGCCAGGCGTTGGCGCCGAGATCCTGGGCGGCGTCTAGCAAAACCGGGTCGTGCTTTTCCAGGTTGGTGTAAAGCGGCAACACCATAAACGGCAGGTGGACGTAGACCATGCCGACCAGCACCGCGAAAGGCGAGAACAGCAGCGCCACCGGCTCGAAGCCGAACCAGCCGAGGGCGCCGTTGACCAGCCGCGAGAAGGCGGCCTGCGGGCCGAGGATGATCATCCAGGCGTAGACGCGGATCAGGAAATTGCTGGCGAAGGGCAGCACCACCAGCAATACCATCAGATCGCGGAATTTCTTGTGGCTGCGCGCGATCAGCAGCGCTACCGGGTAGGCCATCAGCAGGCAGATCAGGGTGGTGGCCAGCGCCATGACGAAGGACTTGATGAAGACCTGGGTATAGATGAAGTCGCTGAAAAAAAACCGGTAGGTTTCCAGCGTCAGCGCCGCCTGGCCGTTGCTGAACAGCGGCGCCAGCCCGCCGTATTCGCCGGGAAAGCGGAACGAGGCCAGAATCATGATCAGGCTGGGGGCGACGAAGAATACCAGCAGGAACAGGAAGGGCGGCCCGCCGGTCAGCCATTTCAGGAGGCGGTTTTCCTTATTCATCGAGGAAATGCCCCGCATCGTGGCGCCAGGCGATGGTGACCTCATCCCCCACTGCGAAGAACATCGCCCGACCGGGAGCGGAATTCGCCATCAGCGCCTCGATCAGGGTGCCGTTTTCCAGCTCCACCTTGTAAGTGGTCACATCGCCGATGTACAGGGCGTCGCGCACTTTGCCGGAAAAGCGGTTCTTCAGTTCGACGTCGTGATGCCGGCCGATGCGCACCTGCTCCGGGCGGATGGCGAACCAGCCCGATGCGCCGGCCTTGGCGCCATCCCGCGGTGGCGCGGTGATTTCGCCGAGGCCCGGCGCGGTCAGGCGCAGATGGCCGGTGACCGCCTCCTTTATTGCCACCTCGAACAGGTTGATATGGCCGATGAAGTCGGCAACGAAGCGGTTGCGCGGGGAGCTGTACAGCCTGGAAGGTTGGTCCATCTGCTCAATACGGCCCTCACGCATCAGCGCAATGCGGTGCGACAGCGCCAGCGCCTCCTGTTGGGCGTGGGTAACGAAAACGAAGGTGACGCCGACGTTTTTTTGCAGCTTGATCAGCTCGATCTGCATCTCCTGGCGGAGCTTGGCATCGAGCGCGCCGAGCGGCTCGTCGAGCAGCAGCAACCGGGGCCGATTCACCAAGCCGCGCGCCAGGGCCACGCGCTGCTTCTGCCCGCCGGAAAGCTCGTGCGGGTAGCTGTCGGCCTTGTCTTCCAGGTGCACTTCGGCCAGCGCTTCGCGGGTGCGCGTCCTGACGGTGGCCAAATCCTTGCCGGCCATTTTCAGGGGAAAGGCGATATTCTCCGCAACCGTCATGTGCGGGAACAGGGCATAGCTCTGGAATACGGTATGCACCGGCCGCTTTTCCGCCGGGGTATCGGCGAGGTCGACGCCATCGAGCAGGATCTGGCCGGCATCGGGCGCCTCGAAGCCCGCGATCATGCGCAGCAGGGTGGTCTTGCCGCAGCCGGAAGGGCCGAGCAGGGTAAAGAACTCCCCCGTTTCGACGCTGAAGCTGACGTCCTCCACCGCGGCAAGCGAGCCGTAACGGCGGGTGACGTTGCGGATTTCAAGGAGCGCCATGTCGGCTTTACCTATCAGTTCGGCCACCCCATTCCGTCATTCCGGGCTTGACCCGGAATCCATGGTTTTACGCCAACACTGGATTCCCGCTTGCGCGGGAATGACG
>CAMTYG010000194.1:0-16812 GCA_947085875.1 uncultured Sulfuricella sp. | reverse complement strand
GGGCGCGCGGCGCTGGAGTGGGTCGATGGCACGAACGACTCTCCGGATCTGATCCTGCTGGACCTCAACATGCCGGAAATGGACGGGGTCGAATTCGTGCGCCACCTGGTCGAGCGAGGCTACGCCGGCAGTCTCATTCTGGTCAGCGGCGAGGATGAGCGCATGCTGCAGGCCGCCGAGAAACTGGTGCAGGCGCATAAAATACCGGTGCTCGGACACCTGAGCAAGCCGGTTTCGCCGGAAGGCCTGGCAGCGTTGGTGGGGAAGTGGGCGCCGCCATCGCAACCCGCCCCCCGTGCGGAGAAAAAAGTTTACGGCGCGGACGAGCTGCGCGCGGCGATCGCCAACGGCGAACTGGTCAATTATTACCAACCCAAGGTGCGGACCGAGACCCATCAAGTGATGGGAGTGGAGACATTGGTGCGCTGGCGTCATCCGGTGGATGGCCTGGTGTTCCCCGACCAGTTCATCGGCGTGGCCGAAGCGCATGGACTGATCGACGACCTGACCCGGGTGGTGCTGACCGGCGCGCTGGCTCAGGCCAGGCTCTGGCAGGATGCGGGGCTGATGTTGCAGGTGGCCGTCAACCTGTCGATGGACAATCTGGTCTTGCCGACTTTTGCAGATACGGTTGCCGGGCTCGCGGCCAAGGCAGGTGTGCCGCCGCAGACGATGGCGCTGGAAGTGACGGAAACCCGCTTGATGCGGGATTTGCGCGTCCCGCTTGAAATCCTGACCCGGCTGCGCCTGAAACGCTTTCGGCTGTCGATCGACGATTTTGGTACCGGCCATTCTTCCCTGGCGCAGTTGCGCGACCTTCCCTTCGATGAACTCAAGATCGACCTCGGCTTCGTGCATGGCGCCTGGGAAAACGCAAAGTTGCGGGCAATGTTTGATTCCAGCCTCGGCCTGGCAAGGCAGCTCGATTTGGAGGTTGTGGCGGAAGGGGTGGAAGACCGGGCAGATTGGGATTTTGTGCGCAAAGCGGGATGCGACATCGCCCAGGGCTATTTTATCGCCAGGCCGATGCCCGCCGCCGACCTGCCCGGCTGGATACAGTCATGGAATGAAGCCAACAACCCGCATAAGGCGTAGGGCGGCAATAAGCGAAGCGCATTGCGCCGTATGTCGCTCGAATACGGTGCAATGCGCTTCGCTGATTGCACCCTACATGAACTGACGCAGTCAGGCCTGCGCCGCCAGGCAAACCTCCAGCCATTCAAAGACCGCTGCCGACAAATTCCGCCCCAGGCAGTCGAACCCTTTCACCCCTTCCATGCCGCGCAGCCAGGTCAGTTGCCGTTTCGCCAACTGGCGCGTGGCGGCGATGCCTTTGTCGCGCAGCTCAGGCAATGCGAATTCACCGTCCAGGTATTGCCAGGCCTGGCGGTAGCCGACGCAGCGCATCGAAGGCAGGGACAAATCCAGTTCAGGGTTCCGGCGCAACAATTCCACCTCCTCGATCAGCCCCTGCGCCAGCATGGCGTCGAAACGCTGGGCAATACGCTGGTGCAGTACGGCGCGGTCGCCCGGCAACAGGGCCAGGGCATGGACATGATAAGGCAAGTCGGCTGCGGCGTCCTTTTCGAGCAGTGAGGACATCGTCTGGCCGCTGAGCATGCACACCTCCAGGGCGCGCTGGATGCGCTGCGCATCGGCGGGGTTGAGGCGCGCCGCGGTGGCCGGGTCGAGCCGGGCGAGTTCCGCATGCACGGCGGGCCAGCCCTTTTCAGCGGCCATTGCGTCGATGCTGGCGCGGACCGCCGGGTCGGCCTGAGGCAGATCGTTCAGCCCTTGCCGCAACGCCTTGAAGTACAGCATGGTGCCGCCCACCAGCAAGGGAATGTTGCCGCGCGCGGTGATCTCCGCCATCAGCCGCAATGCGTCCTGCCGGAACTGCGCGGCGGAATAGCTCTGGGTCGGGTCGATAATATCGATCAGGTAGTGCGGCGCTGCCGCCAATGTCGCCGCATCGGGCTTGGCGGTGCCGATGTCCATGCCGCGATAGACCAGGGCCGAATCCACGCTGATGATCTCGCACGGCAGGCGCTGTACCAGATCGACCGCCACCCCGGTCTTGCCGCTGGCGGTGGGGCCCATGAGGAATATGGCCGGAGGAAGATAATCAAGTGCTGAGTGTTTCAAGTCCTGAGTCCTGAGTCCTGAGTCCTGAGTGCTGAGTGCTGAGTGCTGAGTGCTGAGTGCTGAGTGCTGAGTGCTGAGTCCTGAGTGCTGAGTGCTGAGTCCTGAGTGCTGAGTGCTGAGTCCTGAGTGCTGAGTGCTGAGTGCTGAGTGCTGAGTGTTGCGTCATCGCATCTTTACCCATTACTCAGGACTCGCCACTCAGGACTCAGCACTGTCATTTCCCCCGCATGAACAGCCGGTCCAGCTCTTCCATGGAAATCTCGCGCCAGGTGGGACGGCCATGATTGCACTGGTCGGCGCGCTCGGTGGCTTCCATTTCACGCAGCAGGGCATTCATTTCCGGCACGGCCAGTTTTCTGTTGGCGCGCACCGAGGCATGGCAGGCCAGCGTGGCGAGCAGTTCGTTGCGCCGCTCGGCGAGCACCCGGTCGGCGCCGAACTCGCGTAATTCCTTGAGCAGATCGCGTGCCAGCAGCACCGGGTCGGCGTCCTGCAGCAGCGCCGGCAGCGCCCGCACCGCCAGCGTGGTCGGCGACAGCATGGCGATGTCGAAACCCAGCGCGCCGAATGCGGCGGCATGCTCTTCGGCCACGGCGACATCCAGCGCCCCGGCATGGAACGACACCGGGATCAGCAGCGGTTGCATGGCGACGGCGCGATTGTCGAGAGCCGCTTTCAGCTTCTCGTAGGTGACCCGCTCGTGGGCGGCGTGCATGTCGACGATCACCAGCCCCTGGGCGTTCTGAGCCAGGATGTAAACACCGTGCAGTTGCCCCAGGGCGAAGCCGAGCGGGGGGATTTCCGCCACGGCTTCGGCCGGCTGAGCCGCCTCCGGCTTGCCGATCCGGCCGAACAGGGTGGCATACAGATCAGTCCGCTGCGCCACGCCGAGCGGCATGGTTTGCTGCCGGGGATAATCAGCGAATGGGGTCTGGCGCGCCGGTGCGGCCACAGGTGCAGCAGTGGATTCCTGGCGCGCTCGGATCGGCGCCGACAGCGCCTTGTTCAGGGCATGAAAAATGAACTGGTGGATGGCGCGTGCTTCGCGGAAACGAACTTCGATCTTGGTGGGGTGCACATTGACGTCCACCCCTGCCGGATCGATTTCGAGGAACAGCGCGAACGCCGGATGGCGGTCGTGGTGCAGGATATCCTTGTAAGCTTCGCGGATGGCGTGGGCGATCAGCTTGTCGCGCACGAAACGACCGTTGACGTAAAAATACTGGGCATCGCGCCCGCCGCGCGTAAATCCGGGCAGGCTCGCCATGCCCCACAGGCGCAAGCTGCCGGCGCGCTCGTCCAGAACGACCGAGGCAGCGGCAAACTCGTCGCCCAGCAGCGTGGCGGCGCGGCGTTCCAGCGTGCCAGCCGGAAGTTGCCAGATCTTGCGTTCGTTATGCCGCAGGGCAAAGCCGATGTCGGTGCGGCTCAATGCGATGCGCCGGAACATTTCCTCGCAGTGGCCATATTCGGTCGCCTCGCTCTTGAGGAACTTGCGCCGCGCCGGGGTGTTGAAGTACAGGTCCTGCACCTCCACCGCCGTACCCGATTCCAGCGCGGCCGGTTGCAGCCCGGTGACGTCGCCGCCGGCAGCCTCGACTTTCCAGGCGTGACGCTCCCCCCGTCGACGACTGGTCAGCGACAGGCGCGACACCGCGGCGATACTGGCCAACGCTTCGCCCCGAAAACCGAGGCTGTTCACCGCCTCCAGATCGTCGAGCGTAATAATCTTGCTGGTGGCGTGACGCGCCAGCGCCAACATCAACTCCTCGGCGACGATGCCGATACCGTCATCGGCAACGCGTAGCTGCTTGATCCCGCCCTGCGCCAGGGTGACGGCGATCTCGTTTGCCGCTGCGTCCACACTGTTTTCCAGCAGCTCCTTCAAAGCCGAAGCAGGACGCTCCACCACCTCGCCGGCGGCAATCTGGTTGATGAGCAGGTCGGGCAAAACCCGTATGACTGACATTCGATAACCCGCGAAATAATGCAAATAAAACCCCGATTATACGCTTATGCGGGAACTGTTTATTCAGAGCCTCCCGGCAGTGGAACGACTACAGATAATTCTTGACTATTTTCCTTGGTTATTATCCAATATCAAGACAGGGTCTAAACAGTGACATTTTCAGAAAGGATGGTTGATATGGAACTTCCAGATCGCGACGGAGATGGCTATCTCGCCGACATGAGCGTATGGACCGAGGAGATTGGCCGGGCAATGGCCGATGCAGACGGGTATGCGCTCGATGATGCCAAATGGGCTCAGATCATCAAGGCCCGCGAATATTTCGAAGAATTCGGCAGCGTGCCCCCGATCCGGAAGTTCGCCAAATACCTGGGCGAGGAACAGAACACCGTATTCAAACTCTGGATGACCGGCCCGATGAAGCCGATCACCAAGTACGGCGGCCTGCCCAAGCCTACGGGCTGCGTCTGACCATGACTCGACCGGCACTCGCCGGTGCATCCAATCCCTTCCTGGAATGTTGGCACGTGTTTAACTTTCTACACGACCGCCGTAACGGTCAAACCTTTCGGAGCCCCCGGCAGAGCCGGGGGTTTATCCAACCGAATTACTCAGGACTCAGGACTCAGGACTCAGCACTCAGCACTCAGGACTTTGCTCGCACTTGTCCCGGACGAAGCCGATGTATGACATTTCGTGCCTGCATATGATCTATATTGAGTGCTGAAGCTTCTCAACCGACATAGGAGCAGGAACGATGGATCCCGTTACGCTTATTCTTTCCGCGCTGGTGGCCGGCGCTACGGCCGCCGCAAAAGAAACCGCCACCGAAGCCGTCAAGGACGCCTATCACGGACTGAAGGCGCTGATCCAAAGTAAATTTTCCGGCAAGCCGGATGCCGAAACGGCGCTCAGCGGATATGAGAAGAAGCCGGAGGTATGGAAAGAGCCGGTCAAGGATGCGTTGACGGAAACCGCCGCCGACAAGGACGATGCAATCATCAAAGCCGCCCAGTCGCTATTGGCGGAAGCGGATCCGCAAGGCCATGCCCAGGGCAAGTACAACGTGCAATTCTCCGGCCCCGTCTATGGCGCGACAGTAGGCGACGAGAACGCCGTCACCAATTATTTCGGTGATGCTCCAAAGCATCCGTGACGCCACCATGACCCCGGATACCGATCAGAGTAAGCCCATCACTTTCGAAGGGGCTGTCCAGGGACCCACGATAGGCGATAACAACAAAGTCGACAATTACTTCGACAACCGCACCATTGTCATTCATGTCGGCGGGAAAGAACGCACCGTGCCTTTCCTTGCGCCAAGCCTCCCGTCTGACCACTCCATCGTCGGTCATGTGCAACTGCTGAACGAACTCAAGGCCGCGCTGTTCACCGGAAAAGGCCAGTCGCTGGTCGTGCTCCCCGGCGTCGGCAAGACGACGCTTGCCATCGAAGCGGCAAACGACCAGGAAGTATTGGAACATTTCCCGGACGGGGTGCTATGGGCAAGTTTAGGACGCCATCCGGATATTCTGGGGGAATTGAAAAGGTGGGCCTGGGCGCTCGATGTGGGTAAAGATAAGCTGGCGCAGGTTCAAAGCGTAGAACAAGGGAGCGACCTCGTCGCATCCGCGCTCGGACAGCGCCGCATGCTGCTGGTGGTGGACGATGTATGGCAATACGATGCGGCCAAAGTCTTCAGTGACCTGGGCGGTCATTGCGGGCATCTGATCATTTCACGAATTCCGGAAATAGCGATTAAATTCACCGCCGGCAAGCCCACCAGGGTGCGAGAACTGACCAGCGAAGAAGGAATGAGCCTGCTGAGCCAATTCATACCCGAAGTCGTCAAGGCGGAGCCCCAGGCGGCATTGGATCTGGTAGAGGCATCAGGAGGGCTGCCTTTGGCGCTCACGCTGCTTGGAAGCCGGCTGAAGTTGGCATCGTACGCCGGCGATTCGGAGCGCATCAAGGATGCCCTCGAAGCATTGCTCAACGAGAAGAAGCGGCAGGAAGCCTATGAGAAACCGGAAGGAATCGACAACCCGCCCATCGCACTCGCCGCCGCCATCGAACTGAGCTTCTCGCACGAATCATTGGGCGACGAGGAACGCCGGGCCTTGCAGGCCTTATCTGTGTTGCGCCCCAAGCCGCATGCATTCTCCAAGGATCTCGCCCTGGAAGTTGCCGGTGTCGACAAGCAAATGCTGTATCGGCTCAATGATCTGGGATTGATCGAATACGTCCCGGAAAAGCGCTATGCGATGCAACGGACAATAGCCGAATATATACGCGGAAAACTGTCGGCGGAAGAACTAAAAGCGCGTTATCACCGCGCCGTCGATTATTTCCGCAAACAAATGATGGACATCGAAGAAAGCTTGAAAACCAACGGGGATTACGCGGGGTGGTACCGCCTCGAGAGCAGGGAGTGGCAGGCCGCAAAAAGCAATTGGCTCTATTATCTATACCATACCGGCGATGCTTCGGCCACGGCCCTGGCATTTCTCCGCGCTTACTTCGATGCGTTCTGGTGGTGGGGTTGTTACCTGGATTTCGCTTATTGCGACCAACTTGTCAAGGAAT
Organism: uncultured Sulfuricella sp.; assembly: GCA_947085875.1. Classification (GTDB taxonomy): domain Bacteria; phylum Pseudomonadota; class Gammaproteobacteria; order Burkholderiales; family Sulfuricellaceae; genus Sulfuricella. Next base: position 10,112 of record CAMTYG010000194.1, on the reverse strand, counting down.
GGCAGCAAAGAGAATCCTCCGAACTCGACAGGGAGATCCTGACGCTGGTGAGGAAATTTCAGGATGCCTATCCCAAGGAAACCGAGGATCGCCACGCAACAACCTGGCCCGAGGTCGAGGAGGCGCTGGTGCAGTTGCTGCGGCTGGCGGGGCTGGATGGCGACCCGTCCCAGTGGCCGAATGAGGAGCGCAGGCACGTGCGCGGGCTTGCCGATATTTTTCGGGCCGAAGTTTACCGGTTCGGTCGCAACGACCCCGAAACGACCGCCCGATGGTACCAAGAGGCATCCGATCTTTTCGAAAAGAACGGCGACCACTGGGATATGGCGTGGGTCCTGTACCACTTTGCCGAAATGAATTTCGAGCGCGGCAAGGCCGACACCGCTTTGGATCAATTGCACCAGTCGTTGACGTTGGGAATATCGGAAAAAGATCCCGAAGTCATCGCCCTGGCCTACCGTGTCCGGGGCGATATTTTCCTGTCGTTAAAAGATATGGAGCGCGCCGGTGATAGCTATCGGCGCGCGGTGTTCCATGCGTACCGTTTTCAAGCCGAACCCGCCCCGCCCGACCCTTATACGGTGCAGTTCTACTCACAGATGGTGGAGCGCGTTCTGGAGAAATGGAAGAGCCTTTACGTGGCGCGAAAATCCGATGTCGTCGCGCTCTCCGTCGGCATGCATCATTTCTGGACACCCGCCTGGCAGTTGATCGGAATGCCCGTCGCGGCTCCGGATTTCTCGCGTTTATGGGACGAAGGCAGCATGGGGGAATTAAAAACCCGCCTGTTCCCGCCGGAACTTTTCAAAGAGGACATCGGTACACAGGGGGCGCAGTACGAAAAGCAGGTCAAGGCGGTATGCTCCGTGCAGATCGAATCTGTCGGCGCGCCGGTTAGCGGCGCCCAGTAACCATGAAGGGAGCATGAAAAATGGAAAGCGCGAAAATTAAAATGTTACTGTTGATGCGGGGTAACGTCGGCAAGGAGGTCGCCGAGCTGAAGAAAGCCTTGCGCAAAGCCTTGGGCAAAGACGCATCGGCTTATCCAGGGCTGGCCGGTGGCGATGAATTCGACACCGGCACCGAGACTGCCCTGCGCGCCTGGCAGTCCAGCGTGGGCCTAGTGGCGGACGGCATAGCCGGGCCGCGCACCTTGTCCGCCCTGGGCATTTCGCCGCGTGCAGAATTGGCCGTCAGTGTGAACGCCTCCACGGTGAACAAGTTGTTTCCTTACACCAAGACATCCAAAATCGCCCAAAATCTGCCTTATGTGACCGCGGCGCTGGCGGCCTTTGGCCTGACCGAGGCAAACATGATCAGCGTCGCGCTGGCCACGATACGCGCCGAAACCGAGGGTTTCGTACCAATCGCCGAATTACCCTCTCATTTCAATACCCTTCCCGGCCAAGCCGCCTTCAGCGCATACGAATACAAGCTGGGCAACAAGAATCCCGGCGATGGCGCGCGCTATCGCGGGCGTGGCTTTGTGCAATTGACCGGTCGCGACAATTACGAAAAATTCGGCAAAGTGCTCGACATTTCACTGGCAGACAACCCGGATAGCGCGTGCGCGCCGGAAGTTGCCGCCTGCCTGCTGGCTGCCTATCTCGATGCGAACAGGGACAAGCTGACCAAGGCACTGGCCAAGGATGACCTGAAGGCTGCGCGCAAAGTGGTCAATGGCGGCAGTCACGGCCTGGAGCGGTTTTCCGATACTTTCCGCATGGCGCAGGAGGCGTGGGCCGCCGCCGCAAAACCACTCGCCGGTTCGCTGGCCAAGGCAGCAGCCCCCATCGCGGCGCGTCGTGCGACCCTCAATGTAACGCGCGACCCGGCGGATCTGCGCGATCGGCAGTACATGCCGCCACCGCGCTCGCTGCCGCAGATATTCCCGGAGGATGGCGACATCAAGCACTTCATGGGCGCCTATACCCAGGCCGGACTCATTCTGGATCAGGGGCAGGAAGGGGCATGCACCGGTTTCGGCCTGGCCTGCGTCGTCAACTACCTGCGTTGGCGATCTGCCGGAATGCCGAAGAAACTCGAGCCGGTCAGTCCGCGCATGTTGTATCACTTCGCCCGGCGTTTCGATGAATACGAGGGCGAGAACTACGACGGCTCAAGCTGCCGGGGTGCGCTCAAGGGCTGGTATCACAACGGTGTTTGCCTTGAATCCAGGTGGTCTTACGCGGCGGGGGACAATACCCTGCCCGTAGCGGGCTGGGATAGCGACGCCATCGAACGGACGCTGGGGGTATATTACCGCATAGATCCTCAAGCCATCACCGACTTGCAGGCGGCGATTATGGAAGTCGGAGCGATATATGTTTCGTCCTATACCCATAAAGGTTGGGATAAGGTAAAAACCAGCGCCAAACCGCCTGTTTCCCATGCCACCCTCCCGGTAATCGGCTACGACGGCAAACCGTCGCGCAGCGGTGGCCACTCTTTCGCGCTGGTGGGTTTCAACCGTGCCGGCTTTGTAATCCAGAATTCCTGGGGCGGCAAATGGGGAGCCGGCGGTTTCGCCGTGATCAGCTATGCAGATTGGCTGGCACATGCCATGGATGCCTGGGTCGCCGCGATGGGCGTGCCGGGGGTCGTCGCGGGTCGCCTCGCATCAGGCGGCAAGGAAAAGGCGGACGCCGCATCCGCCGCCGCCACCCATGCCAACTGGTGGAATAAGGAAACGGCCTACCAGCACAGCATCGTGCTGGGCAACAACGGCCGCGTCAATCGCTTCGACAAGCTGGACGGGGTCACTCGCACCTTGCAGAATCAGGCGTGTGTGATGCCGGATACCTGGTTCCGGCAGAACCCGCATGAGAAAAAACGCCTGGTGATCTACGCGCACGGCGGCCTCAACAGTGAAGGAGAGGCGATTCAGCGCGCCCAGGCAATGGGGCGATATTTCCTGGGAAACGGCTGTTACCCGCTGTTTCTGGTGTGGAAGAGCGGCCTGCTCGAATCGCTGGGCAACATTCTGGCGGAGAAATTCAGCCCCGGCGCGGCAGGCATGGCCGGTGGCATCGGCGGCTGGCTCACCGACAAGGTCAGCGATCCCGTCGTCGAAAAAACCATCGGACGCCCACTCGTCCGCCCGCTCTGGAGCGAGATGAAAGAAAATGCCGAACTCGCAGCGGAAAGCGGGCGCGGCGGCGACCTGCTGACCGATGCACTCCACTCGCTGGCCAGCAGTTGGGGCGACAGATTTGAACTGCACCTCATGGGCCATTCCGCCGGCTCCATCGCCTTGGGCAGATTGCTGGGCAACTTGGCGCAGAAAAATCTGACCGCTAGCGTCAAGTCCGTCCATTTGTACGCTCCGGCCTGCACGGTCGCCTTTGCCAACCGGCACTATGCATCACAAGCCGAGATCATGAACAAGCTTCACCTGGATATCCTGGCGGATCAGCGCGAGCAGGATGACAACGTAGTATATGTCTACCAAAAGTCTCTGCTCTACTTCGTTTCCAACGCGCTGGAGGCCGATTTGCGCATGCCTATCCTCGGTCTGGAGAATGTTTACAAACCTCAGTATTCCGGCTGGGATGGCTCGCCAAGCAGTGCCGAAACCCTCACCAACTGGCGCAATGCCGTGGAAATCAGCAAGTTGAAGGATCGCCTGACCATTCACAACGAGGAGAAATTCCTCACCCGGCGCGGGAACGGCGCCGATATGCCAGAGAAGACCGAAAGACCTTCTCACGGTGGCTTCGACAACAATATCGAAGTCATCAGCAAAACGCTGGAGCGGATCACCGGCGCGGCACTCGAACTGCCGGTTGACGATCTGGTCGGGTTCTAGTGTTTAATTGCATTATTAAATATGTCATTTTTAATAAATATCCGTATCCGTAGGTCGGGTTAGCGGCTTTATCGCGTAACCCGACGTAATCTGGCGCAAACGTCGGGTTACGGCGCAAGAAACCGCGCCTAACCCGACCTACAGACAGCCGAATTTTCGCTTCGATTCTTCAAGTCCGACAGGCTGCCAGTGGATCAACCTAATAACGGCATTTCACCGCAAAGGGCGCTAAGGCTCGCAAGGTAAAGCCATGAATTAGTAAATTATTTTGTAACTACCCAGGTCGAAGTGATGTGCTCAAAACAACCACAGAACCAGTCCCTTCCCCCTTTTATGGGGAAGGAGAAAAACGGCAGCACCTGAGCAGTTACATTATTTTGCATCAACCACCGGATGAGCAAATTATGTTACTCAAGTCATCGAATTCCTTAGCGTCCCTTGCGTCCTTTGCGGTTCAAATGCTTTTTTAAGAATAAAAACAGTTGGGGACAAAGCTACACTTATTCGGCGCTGGCCATCTTTGAGCGCGCCAGCGGCGGATTTTTCGCGAAATAGCGCTTGACCCCGCCTAGTATCGCCGCTGCCATTTTGTCCTGATAGTCATCGTCTGTGAGCTTCCGCTCTTCCTCCGGGTTGGAGATGAAAGCAGTTTCCACCAGGATCGAAGGGATGTCCGGCGATTTCAGCACGGCGAAGCTGGCCTGCTCCACCGAGCTCTTGTGCAGGCGGTTGATGCCGCCGAGCTCGCCGAGCACGGCCTTGCCGAGTCTGAGGCTGTCATTGATGGTGGCGGTCTGCGACAGGTCGAGCAGGGTCTGCTTGAGGTAGACATCCTTGACGTCGATATTGACGCCGCCGATCAGGTCGGCCTCGTTTTCCTTCTTCGCCAGCCAGCGCGCCGCGGCAGACGTGGCGCCGTGCTCAGACAGCGCGAACACCGAGGAGCCGCGCGCATCGGGCTTGATGAATGCGTCGGCATGAATCGAGATGAACAGGTCGGCCTTGACGTTGCGCGCCTTGATCACCCGGCCATGCAGGGGGATGAAAAAGTCGCCGTCGCGGATCAGCACGCCGCGCATGTTCGGCTCGGCATCAACCTGGGCTTTCAGGCGACGGGCGATTGCCAGGGTCACGTCCTTTTCCCTGGAGCCATTTTTGCCGATCGCGCCGGGATCCTCGCCACCGTGCCCGGCGTCGATCGCAATGATGATGAGGCGCGACACCTCCGGCTTCCAGGCGCGCATTTCAGTCCGCGCCAGCTTCTCTGCCGGCTTGGCAAGCTCGGCGGGCTTTTCGCTGGCCGGACTTTCCGGTGCAATGGCAATGGCCAGTTCAGGCGCCTTCTCTGTCTGCTCTCTGGCGGCATCCTTTTTTTCCAGCAGCGCCATCAGCGGGTCCGCCGGCTGCAACGGATAAATATCCAGCACCAGGCGGTGGCCGTATTCGCCGTAAGGCGGCAGGGTGAACATCTGCGGCTTGACCTCGCCCTTCAGGTCCAGCACCACTCGCACCACGCCCGGCTTGTTGCGGGCGATGCGCACCAGTTTGATGTAAGGATCGTTTGCCGCGACCTTGGCTGCAAGCCCTTCCAGCACGGAATTGACGTCCACGCCTTCAAGGTCGATCACCAGGCGATCCGGGTTCTTGACCTCGAGAAACTGATATTTGACCGGGCTTGCGGATTCCAGCGTGACCCGCGTGTAATCTGCCGCCGGCCACACCCGCGCTGCGGTGATGACTATCCCGGCATGGGCGCTTGCCGCCGCGGCAAGAAAGAATGTAACGCATATACCGGCTTTAAAACTAAAAAACTTAAACCGGCTCACACCACGAATGGCACGAATTTTCACGAATGAACACGAATAGTCAAACGCAATCATTACTTCACCAAACAGATGAATTGGTTCAGCCATGTTAATTAGCTGATTATTCGTGAACATTCGTGGTTAATCGCTTTTTAATTGAATCATGCATTGCCGACCCTTCTCGCTCCCGGCCTCAACCGTAACGTCCCGGCCGGATTCCCGGATATCCAGGGAAATCCTGAGGTCCGGCGGGGGCAGCAGGCCGCCCGCCTTTTCCGGCCATTCGACGAGGCACACCGAGTTTTCGTTGAAATATTCCCGGAAGCCCGCCTCATGCCACTCGTCCGGATCATTGAAGCGATAAAAATCAAAGTGATATAAGTATAAGCTAGAAATAACATAAAATTCAACCAGCGTATAGGTCGGGCTTTTCACTCTTCCGGGATAGCCCAGCGCATGCAGCATGGCGCGCACCAGCGCGGTCTTGCCGGCACCCAGGTCGCCGCTCAGGGTAATCATCAGGCCCGGTTTCAGCACCCTGGCCAGTTTCGCACCAAACGCATCGGTCGCGCCTTCATCGGCCAGATGGCGAGTAATTTTTAATGGCTGGTGGTTTTCATCTAAACTATGCACGTGAACACTCTCACTGATTACTCCCAATTAGATTTACGGCAGATTGCCGCAAAGATCAAGGCCTGGGGGATGGAACTCGGCTTTCAGGCCATCGGCATCGCCGGCACCAACCTCGGCCAGGCCGAAGCACGCCTGCTGGAATGGCTGGCGCAGGGCTGCCATGGCGGGATGGATTATATGGCAAACCACGGCGTCAAGCGCAGCCGGCCGCAGGAACTGGTGCCGGGCACGCTGCGCGTGATCACGGCGCGCATGGCCTATTTCCCGCCCCAGGCGCGCGGCAGCATCGAGGTCATGGAAGACAGCAGCAAAGCCTTCATCTCGCGCTATGCGCTGGGCCGCGACTATCACAAGCTGATCCGCGCCCGGCTGCAAAAGCTGGCGGAAAAAATCCAGAGCGAAATCGGCCCGTTCCAATACCGCGCCTTCACCGACAGCGCACCGGTGATGGAAGTGGAGCTGGCCAGCAAAAGCGGGCTGGGCTGGCGCGGCAAACACTCGCTGCTACTGTCGCGCGCGGCCGGGTCGTGGTTTTTTCTCGGCGAAATCTATACCGATCTGCCGCTGCCCGTCGACGAACCCGAACCGAGCCATTGCGGCAGTTGCGAACGCTGCCTGACCTCCTGCCCCACCGACGCGATCGTCGCACCCTATCAGGTGGATGCGCGGCGCTGCATCTCCTACCTCACCATCGAGCTCAAAGGCAGCATCCCGGAGGAACTGCGCCCCCTGATCGGCAATCGCGTCTACGGCTGCGACGACTGCCAGATGGCCTGCCCGTGGAACAAATTCGGCCAGTTCACGCATGAGCCTGATTTCGCCGTGCGCCATGGCCTGGACGATGCAAGACTGGCCGATCTGTTCCGCTGGAGCGAAGAAGAATTCGATGCCCGGCTTGCCGGCAGCCCGATCCGCCGCATCGGCCACGAGCGCTGGCTGCGCAACATCGCCGTCGGACTGGGCAATGCCTTGCCCTCCGAGGATGCGGTCGCGGCGCTGAAAGAGCGCCGCGACCACCCGTCCGCGCTGGTGCGGGAGCATGTGGACTGGGCGCTGGAACGGCAGATCAGTCGTCGAGGGTAGTCAGAAATGCCAGGATGTCGCGGATTTCATCCGGCTTGAGGAGGTTCAGCACATCCTTGCTCTTGTCCTTGGCGTCCTCGTCGTGAATGCGCTCGCCCTTGACGAACTGGTCGATCTGACGCTTCAGGTAAGTCGTGTACTGGCCGGCAAGCATCGGCATGCCTCGCTTGCCCAACCCGGTCGCGCCATGGCAGGAAACGCACTCACTCTTGTAGAGCTTGGCGCCGGCAGCGACATCGCCTTCCGAACGCGGAATATTGAGCACCTTTTCCACCGCCAGCAAGCGGGTCAGGGCATCGTCGGTCTCCTTGAACACTGGATAAGAGGTATCCAATTTGATGGAGGAAAGATAAGCCGAGATGTGGACAACATCCTCATCAGACAACTCGCGCTCTGCCGTATAGGGAAACATCGGCATGTTGTGGCGGTCCCGCTTTTTGAAGTGAAGCAACTGATCTCTCAGATAATCGTAATCCATACCTGCCAGGCGCGGGTATTCGCCCTTCTTGCCTCCCTGGCCAGAATCCCCGTGGCAGGCTGCGCACACCCCGTTGATCTGGCGTCCGATTTCCGGGTCGGCCTTGAGGGCCGCTGCCAAGGCCGCAATCTGGCCGGCAGCAGGCTCTGAAGAGGGTAACGGCACTTCTGTTTCGACCGCTGGCTTGGACGGTGTTTTTTTTGTTGCCTTGACCGTGGCCTTGTCTGCGGCAACCCCGGCGGGCGCAACCAAAAAGATCAGGCATGACGCCAACGAGACGACAATATTCCTTTTTATGATAATCACTTGAATTCACCAATAAGAGAACAATTGATCTGAAAAACCCACGAATTCTACGCCAAAATCATGCCCCGGCAAAATTCCGCCGCCTTGACCGGATCAGCCAGAGCCATCAAAATGGCTGCCAATTCTCGTGGAAAATTCTATGACCTCTCTTATGAATCCCAGTTCCGGCAATGCCATCGGCGTGTTCGACTCCGGCGTGGGAGGACTGACCGTGGTGCGCGCCCTGATGGAGCGCCTGCCGTTCGAAAACATCGTCTATTTCGGCGACACCGCACGCGTGCCCTACGGCGTGAAATCGGTCGAAACCATCGCCCATTACACCACCCAGATCGCGGAATTCCTGCTCGCCAAAGAGGTCAAGCTGCTGGTCGTCGCCTGCAACACCATGGCTGCGGTGGCCGCGCAGGTGGTAAAGGACCTTTCCCCGGTGCCGGTGCTGGACGTGATCGACGCCGGCGCGCTCGGCGCCATCGCCACCACAACGAAAAAACAGGTAGGGGTGATCGGCACCCCCACCACCATCAACAGCAACGCCTATGCCCGCGCCATCCACCAGTACGAGCCGGAGGTGCGAATTTTCTCCCAGGCCTGCCCGCTATTCGTGCCGCTGGTAGAGGAAGGCTGGCTGGATCACCCGGTCACGAGACTGACCGCGCAGGAATACCTGAAACCGGTGCTGGCGCAGGACATCGACACCCTGGTGCTGGGCTGCACCCATTACCCTCTGCTCAAGCCGCTACTGCAGGATGTGGCGGGACCAGGCGTGAGACTGGTGGATTCGGCCGAGGCGATGGCGGAGGAAACCGCCGCACTGCTCATCGAAATGAACCTGTCCAATCCGCAGCGCACGCCGCCACGCTACGAATTTTACGTCACCGATGTACCTCTCCGGTTCCAGACCATCGGCGAGCGCTTCCTTGGACGCACGCTGTCCAATGTACACGTGGTGAAATGGTGACATTCCGTTTTTGCTGTCATCCTAGCCTCAGTTGGACGGGGTGGAAGGGGAATGAGTGGAAAATCAGCCGCCTTGGGCGGCTCAAGGTTTTAGGACGCCTTTGAGGCGCTCACCAACAAACCCCCGGCTTTGCCGTGGGCCACTTAATGTTTTATGGAAAAATTGAACAATGAATAAAATCGCACTTATCACCGGCATCACCGGACAGGACGGCGCCTACCTGGCCGAATTTCTGCTGAAAAAGGGCTATGTGGTGCACGGTATCAAGCGCCGCGCATCCTTGTTCAATACCGACCGCATCGACCATCTGTACCAGGATCCGCACGTCAGCAACCGCAACTTCATCCTCCACTACGGCGACATGACGGATTCCAGCAGCCTGATCCGCATCATCCAGCAAGTGCAACCAGACGAAATCTACAACCTCGCGGCACAGAGCCATGTGGCCGTATCGTTTGAAGAACCGGAATACACCGCCAATTCCGACGCGCTGGGCGCCTTGCGCGTGCTCGAAGCCATCCGCATCCTCGGCCTGGAAAAGAAAACCCGGTTTTATCAGGCTTCCACCTCGGAACTGTATGGCCTGGTGCAGGAAACCCCGCAAAAGGAAACCACCCCGTTCTATCCGCGCTCGCCTTATGCGGTCGCCAAGCTGTATGCCTACTGGATTACCGTCAACTACCGCGAAGCCTACGGCATGTATGCCTGCAACGGCATATTGTTCAACCATGAATCCCCGGTTCGCGGCGAAACTTTCGTCACCCGCAAGATCACCAGAGCACTCGCCCGCATCAAACTCGGCCTGCAAGACTGCCTGTACCTGGGCAACCTGGACGCCAAGCGCGACTGGGGCCATGCCAGGGACTACATCGAAATGCAGTGGCTGATGCTGCAGCAAGAACAGCCGGAAGACTTCGTCATCGCCACCGGGGTGCAATACAGCGTGCGCGACTTCGTCAACGCCGCTGCCAGGGAACTCGGCATGGCCATCCGCTGGGAAGGCAACGGCGTAGAAGAAAAAGGCATCCTGCTCCCCTCGCC
>CAMTYG010000193.1:0-12078 GCA_947085875.1 uncultured Sulfuricella sp. | reverse complement strand
GTTGAAGCGGTCGGCCATCAAGTTGATGGGCGGTTCAGGAGTGAGCAGGAAAGTGCTCTATGCCATCACCAGCAAGGCGCTGCGCGAGCGCATCCAGAAGATCAACGCGCAGCACCTCAAAGACCGTCAGGCGATCAACGGGCGGCACCAGCGGCGCTCCTGGAACGACTGGCTGCAACACCAGGCAAAGGTCGGCGACGAGCAGGCGCTGGCGGCGCTGCGCGCACGCGAGGCCGCTCACGGACTCAAGGGAAACACCGTCGCCGGTCGGCATCGACAGAGTAACGCACCCCTGGCGACGCCAGACCACATCACGAAGCAAGGCACCTTGATCTACCGAATCGGCAAGACCGCCGTCCGCGACGACGGCGACAACTTGAAGGTATCGCGTGGCGCATCGCAAGACGGCTTGATCGTCGCCCTGCAGATGGCCGCGCAGCGGTACGGCCAAGCGATCACCGTCAACGGCACGGCCGAGTTCAAAGAACAGATCGCACAGGCTGCGGTCGCCGCGAATCTCGCTGTGCGATTCGATAACCCTGAAATTGAAAAACGGCGGCGGGCCTTGCTGGCCGCCAACCGCGCCGACCGGCAGTCGGCGAACCGTCCCCGTGGTGTCCACCGATAAACCGAAAGGAAAAATCCCATGAAGCAGAAAATTTTAGCCGCTAAAAAAACCGTCGCCGCCGCCTTGGTTGCCGGTGCGTTGTCGATGCCCGCGCACGCAGGCATCCCTGTCATCGACGGCGCGAACCTCGGGCAAACCGTCGTGTCCGCCATGGAGAACGTGGCGCAGACAATCAAGCAGATTCAGCAGTACCAAACGCAGATTCAGCAGTACCAAAACATGCTGACGAACACGCTGGCCCCGGCCTCGTATATCTGGGATCAGGCGCAATCCACCATGAGCGGCTTGCGCAATTCCATCGACACCCTGCGCTACTACGAGAATCAACTCGGCAGCGTTGATGCGTACCTGGGCAAGTTCCAGGACACGGCTTTCTATCGCAATTCGCCCTGTTACTCGGCCAACGGCTGCACGCCCGCACAATGGGCGGCACTGAAAGACTCCCAGCGCTTCGGCTCGGAAGCGCAAAAGAAAGCGAACGATGGGCTTTTCAAGGGCCTGAAAGACCAGCAGGACGCGATGGAAGCCGACGCACGCCAGTTGCAGGCGCTCGGTTATGCCAGCCAGCTTGCCAGCCATCAATCGCACCAGCTCCTGCAAATTCGCGGCCTCCTGGTCGCGCAGCAAAACGCTATCGCAACCCGAAATCTGGCGTTGACGGATCGTGAAGCACAGGAAGCGGCGGCGCACGAGGCATCAACCAAGTCCGTATACCCGGCCACCCCGCCCACCAACCCTATGCAGTGGGGACTTGGGAGGCGGCCATGAAAAACACAACAACCCTTGTGCTGACAGTAATTGCGGCAGCCGCTTTGGCCGGGTGCGGCGAGCCGGAATCGCCCGCCGTGAATGACGAAAACTGTAGGCCAGAAGTCATCGCCAAGATCAAGGACAAGACCGCACAGCAGGACTTCGCGAGCCGGTGTTCGCGCCAAAGCGTGTACCCGGCCACCCCGCCCGCTAACCCTATGCAGTGGGTACTTGATGGAGTCAAGGAAGGATCAAAGAAATGAAAACGAATATATCGGCGGCGATGCTGGCCGCGATGCTGGCCGCGATGCTGTTGCTGTACTCCGCAGGTGCGGCGGCTCAGTTGTCTTACGTCGATCCGGTAACGAACCAGGGCATTCTTGACCAGGTTGTTACTGCATTCGGCACCCGAGCGGCTGCGTGGCAGGCAGCCGTGATGAGCGCGGCATCCTGGCTATTCTGGACGCTGGGCACGATCAGCTTCACCTGGACTATGGGAATGCTGGCCTTGAAAAAAGCTGACATCGGGGACTTTTTCACGGAGCTCATCCGCTTCACCCTGTTTTTCGGTTTCTTCTACTGGCTGCTTCAAAACGGGCCGAGCTTCGCGCACACAATCACCGATTCGCTGATGACAATCGGAAGCAGCGCTTCGACGGCGGCTGGGTCGTCCGGTACGGCCGCGAACCTGGCGCAAGGATCATGGGACGTTGCAAAAGCCAAGACCGGCGAGATGAAAGACGCCGCGCTGGATCGCATCGGCGAGACAACAGGCGGGAAGATCGCGGCGGCCATCAAGGCCAGCAGCAACCAGGAACCCGCATTCAGTGGAGACAGCCTTGGCGCAGGGAATGGCGGCAGCAATGCAAACGATGAGGTTGCCGCCTTCGCGAACCGAACGAATGGCGGCGGCGGGGAGATTGGCACCAGCACAGCGTCGGGCACATCCGGCAAGCAGTCTGGCACCACCACGGCCAGCACCAGGTCTGCTTTTGATTAACGCCAGGAGGAACGGAATATGAATACCGCAATCACCCCTGACCGCATCGAGCGTTACGCTCACGTCTTGAATGACCTGCTGGCCGTCGCCGAAGCCCACACCCAAGGCCGAGTACGCCGTCCGCGCCAGGTGGTTGTGGATCTTCTCGATGCCATGACGAATGCTTGCATCATGTTGAACTGCCAAGTGAGCGGTGGGCCGCAGCCGCAGCATCACGACATTGAAGCCATCAAACAGCAGGCCGCCCGAGTGATGGCGTCTACCAGACGCAGAGCTTGACGCCCCTATCCCTGGAGTGCGCACCAAGGCGCGTCAGTGACGCTCCCTTGTTATTCGTGAAACAATGGCTTGAGAGCGGTGTCAACGATGGCCGCATTAACTTGATCCGAGAAGGCGCGCATTTCGCGCATGACGCGGTCGCCGTGCTCGCGGTTCAAGATGGCCTCGCAGCAGGCCGGGCAAAAATCGCCCGTCACCGCTGGAATGGTGGTGGTTTCGCCCTTGTAGGTATAGGGCATATCGCGGGTGTCGTGAATCAGTTCAGCCGCTCCACAGCATGGGCATTTCATGGTCACAGCTCCTTGAAGTAAGCGAACAAGCATCCATGCGCTCAGAAACAGCCGTCCCGGTAAGGTAAGAAGAATAAGAATATTATTCTTCTTACCGCACTGCCTGCACGATGATAAACCGCTTCGCAGCCAGACACTAGGCGAAGCAAAATTAAACTGGCAACGCGCACAATTTTGCGCGACAATACACCAATAGTGTGAATTTATCATACTATTGATTCTGGATTGGGAGGTTACACCATGGGAACCGTGCGCAAGACCATCACTTTGACTGACAAGCAAGACGGCTGGATTAAAGCGCAGATTGACGCTGGGCACTACACCAACGACAGCGAATACATCCGCGACCTCATCCGGCGTGAACAGGAACGTAGCGCCGAAATTGAGGCCATCCGTGCTGCGCTGATCGAAGGCGAGGCCAGCGGTGAGCCAAGGCCCTTCGATGTCGGTGCGTTCAAGCAGAAAATGCTGGCCGCGCATGGCTGAATATCGCCTTACCCCCGCCGCCGAGCACGACCTTGAAACGATCTGGACTCATACCGTCCAGCAGTGGGGCGTAGGGCAGGCCAATCGCTACACCGACATCTTGACGGCGGCCTTTGCCGAGTTGGCGCAGTCGCCCAAGACAGCCCCGGCCTGTGACCACATCCGGCCTGGCTATCGTCGCCGAAGTATTGAGCGGCACATGATTTACTTTCGCATTACAGCCTATGGCATTGCAGTCGTTCGTATCCTGCATGACCGCATGGATGCTCCACGCCACCTGTAATCCACGTCGCCGGCTTGGCGCACCAGGCGCGCCGATTTTAGCGGCTAAAATTTGGGGCTCGGATTGAAATAGGAGCGCATTATGTTTATGTACCCTGTTACCCTCACCTCTGACAACACTGACGGCGGTTTCGTTGTCACCTTCGATGATATTCCCGAAGCCATCACCCAGGGAGACACCGAGGGCGAGGCCTTGGCCGCTGCGAAGGATGCGCTGGAATCTGCCCTCGATTTCTACTTTGAGGACAAACGCGCCGTGCCCGCGCCATCGAAGGCCAAACGCGGCCAGAACGTGATCGAACTTCCGGCCAGCCTGTCGGCCAAGGTGCTGTTGCTCACTGGACGGAATCTAAAGCCGTACACGACTGAACAGCGCTTAATGATGGCTATTGACGTCTATCGTCAATTGACTGAGCTGGTGCTACCGGAGCCCTTAGATTGGGAAGCTTTTTCTAGATTGGGGAAGGAAGAGTTTGCGGCGGCGGCTACTCTAGCCCTTTGGATATTCGATACTAGAGCCGAGGATATGGGGGAAGGTAGTGGTGATGGCTGGACTATCTCCAGTTTCTAAGTAAGACGATTTGTTTTTTTAAGGCGATGGTCGATACACGCCACAACACATCATGGCGATTCGTGATTGCCGTAGGCGGAATGAACACTCAGAAGGCAAAACCCCGCGTGGCAGCCTTATTCTCATACAAGAATAAGCGCAAAACACAGCAGAAATCCACCATAATCGAACATTCGGTGCCAAACTGTTTTTTTGGTTCCGTGTTGTCCTGCATCCCATTATTCGCGGCCTTCCTGGCTTATTCTTGTTCTCCCTGAATCAGTGACAGAATGATCACCCCCCCCCACACAACGGGGGAGGATTTTGTCGTCCGGAAATGCCGCGCCATCAAGGGTGGATGCATCAATTCGACCTATTTGGTCGAAGACGGTGCGCGCCGCTTCTTCGTCAAGGTTAACCGCGTGTCTGGCCTGGCCATGTTTGAGGCTGAAGCCGACGGGCTGCGTGAAATCTCGGCAACCGGCGTTATTCGCGCCCCCAATCCGGTGTGTGTTGGAACCGCTGCGGACTCAGCTTTCTTGGTGCTCGAGTACATGGATTTCAGTTCCGGCAGGAAGAGGCGGGCAGAGGATCTGGGGCGTCAGCTGGCCGACATGCACCGGGTAAGCGCCTCACAATATGGCTGGCGGCGTGACAATACGATCGGCTCCACTCACCAGATCAACACGCCTGCCGACCACTGGCCGGAATTCTGGCGCGACCGGCGGATCGGGCGCCAGCTTGCGCTGGCGGCTAGCAACGGCTTTGGTGGTGCACTGCAACGCAAGGGGGAACATTTGCTGGCGAGGCTGGATGGCTTTTTTACCGGCTATGCACCGTTGCCGTCGTTGCTGCATGGGGATCTGTGGGGCGGCAATTATGCTTTCTCCGCTACCGGTGAGCCGGTTATTTTCGATCCGGCGGTCTACTATGGCGACAGGGAAACGGATCTGGCGATGACTGAGCTGTTCGGCGGCTTTCCTGCGGCATTCCATGCGGCCTACCGCGAGGCGTTCCCTCTCGATTCCGGCTACTCCATGCGAAAGGCTTTATACAACCTGTACCATATACTTAACCATCTGAATATGTTTGGTGAAGGCTATCTTGGGCAAGCAGAAGGGATGATCGAAAAGCTGCTGAGCGAGGCAGGATAGCCTCAACCTTCGTGCGTAGCAGAAAAAACCAAGGTCAGGCCGTCGTGTTGACGTTCTGCCCCAAGTGGGGCGGCATGTTTGCGGAGGAGGATTTTGTCGGTTGCGGTACGGAATTGATGAGTGCGGTAGTGTTTTGCGCCGGAATTTCCTGGGCCTTTCTCAAAACTCCATTCTCTACAGAGTTGCCTACCGATTGGCCTGATAGTGCACTGACAGACGATGCGCTGGAGATATCCATGGCAGTTCCCCCATTGAATAAAATTCAAGGTTCAAATATAGCACAGGACGGTTTTGCATGTGATAAAAATAATTTCTCCGGTGTAATGGTAATCCGTCATATTCTAATGCACCGGGTACATTAGTATTAACTATCGGAAATAAAACAAAAAAATTCAGCAAAAGCTTGCTTTTCACAAGATAAATTCAGTATGCTTGTTTTGCATAAACAGCAAAACTTTCCAGGGAAAACGGATGCCTTCGGAGAATGTTAGAAAAAACGGAGAAGGAGGCGTGATGCGGAAAAAATCGCCCCTTTTGTTTGCGCTCATCACCGGTTTGGGAATTGCGAGTTTGTCCATGGCAGCCGAGGATACTAAGGAACCCGCTGGACGGACGGTCGTGTTTAATAAGGCGAAGGGCAATTACCTCGCCTGCCATGCGATCCCCAATGATCCCAGATAATTATTAGGCGAAATCGTGCGCAAAAACTCGTTCGTGGTGAGCTTGTCTAATTATAAATGGCCCTTCGACAGGCTCAGGGCGAACGGATTGTCTGGGATGATCCGAAGGCCGAGTCGCCCGGCAACATTGGGCCATCCTTCATCATGATGAAGGAGCGTTTTTCCGGCCGGAACAAGCTGCGTGCCCAGATTTGGGATTCCATGGTAGCCAACCCCAAAACTTCGATGCCGCCTTTCGGAAAGCATCAGATGCTGACTGATCAGGAAATTGACCAAGTTGTTGAATATATACATAGCCTTTAACTTTTTTCTTCGGAGATCGAATGATGAATCAACTGCGCAGAACTTTTTTGAAGAGCACCGGCGCTGCCGGGACGGTGGCGGTCGCGATTGCGGCGGGCCTGCTCAGGCCTGGCCAGGTGTTGGCGGCGGAATGGAACAAGGCGGCATTTGAAGCCACGACCGCGGCGGAAGCGATGAAGGGCTTGAATGTTGCGGGCGCCGCCGAGAGCAAGGACATCCTGATCAAGGCGCCGGATATCGCCGAGAATGGCGCAATGGTTCAGGTGGAAGTGACCAGCAAAATCCCCGGCACCACTTCCATCATGATCCTTGCAGACAAGAACCAGAATCCCCTGATCGCTGATTTCGAGCTTTCCAATGGTGCTGAAGGATTCATTGTTACTCGCATCAAGATGGCTTCGACCTCCCTCGTCAGAGTAGTGGTGAGGGCCGGCGGCAAGGCTTACACCGCCAGCAAGGAAGTCAAGGTGACGATAGGCGGTTGCGGCTGATCGGCATTGAATGGGCTTGAATATTCACTCTATTTGAAAGGGATACGAACATGGCTGAAGGAATGAAAATTCGCGCAACGCTGCAAGGCGATGTCGCCGATGTAAAAGCGATAATCACTCACATCATGGAGACCGGTTTGCGCAAGGACGCCAACACCGGGAAATTGGTTCCCGCCCACTTCATCAATCACGTCGTCGCCACCCTGAACGGCAAGACCGTACTGGAAGCGCAGTGGGGTGCGGCAATTGCCAGGAATCCATATATTCAATTCAAGGTCAAGGGTGCCAAGGCCGGCGACAAAATCGTGATTAATACGGCGGACAACCATGGCGAAAAAATGAGCGGCGAAGCGGTTGTTGCCTGATCTGCACAAAAAACCATAACGATTCCCGCGAAAGGCATGATGATGAGGCGGAGGCTCACTTTTTTAAGATAAACCCAGATTCCTCAGTTGGTGATAATTAGCCTGTTTATTCAGGGCATTGTGCTGCTTCCGCAGGTGCGAATTTATTCGCACGAACAACCGATTATGTGCGAATAAATTCGCACCTACGAACCCGTCAACTGAGGTTTCTAGGATAAAGATGCTCTGGTGTGGGATGTGGTGGCGAGCTACTTGCGCGACAAGAAAGTGATCGCGCCGCGCAAGCTCAATCTGCCCGGGTTGATCGGGGTGGAGGGAAATGCCGGCATCGCTTGAATAGGGTAAGATAGGCGGGCAACTGCTATAATTTTTTCTTTGCAGAAGATGCCTATGCCCTCAATCCGTTCCATCCGAATCCCGTTGGTTATTCTCGCGCTCATCGCCGCTGCCGGTGGAGCCTATTATTGGCAGAACCAGAGCGCCAGCCCATCCCAGGAAAAGTACAAAACCCAGGCAGTTGACCGCGGCGATATTGTCCAGATCATCTCGGCCAATGGCACCCTGAGCCCGGTGGTGCTGGTGAACGTGGGCACCCAGGTGTCCGGCACGGTGAAGAAGCTCAACGCGGATTTCAACAGCCGGGTGAAAGAAGGGCAGATCCTGGCGGAGCTCGACCCCGCCCTGTTCGATGCCCAGCTCAGGCAGGACCAGGCCAATGTCGCCAATGCGGAGGCCAACCTTGTGCTGATGCGCGCCAAGGAAGTGCGGGCGCGCTCATTGCAGCAGAAGGGTTTTATTTCCCAGGATGCCGTCGATCAGGCCCGGCAGCAACTGGACTCTGCCCAGGCACTACTCAAGCTGGCGCAGGCCCAGTTGGCGCGTTCCCGCACCAACCTGAACTATAGCGTGATCCGTTCGCCGATATCCGGCGTGGTGGTGGCGCGCAACATCGATGTGGGCCAGACGGTCGCGGCCAGCTTCCAGACGCCGACGTTGTTCCAGATCGCCGGCGACCTCAAGCAGATGCAGATCGAAACCAGCGTGGCCGAGGCGGATATCGGCAATCTCAAGATCGGCCTGCCGGTGCGATTTGCCGTCGACGCCTTTTTCGAGCGACCGTTCGAAGGCCGCGTCAAGCAGGTCAGGCTTAACCCTTCCGTGCAGCAGAACGTAGTCACCTACAATGTGGTGGTGGCGGTGGATAACCCGGATGAAGCGCTGTTGCCGGGCATGACCGCTCACGTCCAGGTCATCGTGAGCCGCCACGAAAACGTGCTGCGCGTGCCGAATGCGGCGCTGCGCTTCAAGCCAATCAAGGAAGAAGGCGGTGAGGCCGTCGGCAAGAACAACAGGAAGGAAAAAGGGCGCGGCGGCGCTACCGTTTACCGGCTCGATCATGGGGAGCCGAAGCCAGTGAAGATCAAGGCAGGCACCTCTGATGGCGCCTACACCGAAGTGCTGGGCGATGAACTCAAACCTGGGGAGTTGCTGGTCGTCAGAGAGGTGGGCGCCAGGAAAGACAAAGGGACCGGCTTCAGCCTCAGGATGATGTAATGGGCGCCCAAATGGCCGATCCCCTGATTCGCGTCGAAGGCCTGCACAAGCAGTACGAAGTTGCCGGCGGGCGCGTCGTCCCGGTGCTGTACGATGTCAACCTGAGCATCGCCCCCGGCGAATTCGTCGCCATCATGGGGCCGTCCGGCTCGGGCAAGTCCACCTTCATGAACATCCTCGGTTGCCTCGACACGCCCACCAGCGGGCATTATTTCCTCAACGGCCGGGATGTCGCAAAGCTGAATCCCGACGAACTCGCTCATCTGCGCAATGGCCTGATCGGCTTCGTGTTCCAGGGCTTCAACCTGCTCAAGCGCGTTACCGCGCTGGACAACGTCGCGCTGCCGCTGCTTTATGCCGGCCTGGACAAGACTCAGCGCCGTGAACGCGCACTCGAAGTGCTGCGCCAGACCGGCCTGGAAAAGTTTGCCTTGTCGCTGCCCAATCAGCTCTCTGGCGGCCAGCAGCAGCGCGTCGCCATCGCCCGTGCGCTGATCAACCGTCCGCCGCTGATCCTGGCGGACGAGCCCACCGGCAATCTCGACACCCACACCGGCCAGGAGATCATGGAAATATTCACCCGCCTCAACCGCGAACAGGGCATGACCGTCATCCTGGTGACCCACGAGCCGGATATTGCGCGCTATGCCAGCCGGCTGGTGCGTTTTGTGGACGGGCGGGTGGCGCATGATGGAAAAGTCAGTTCATTTACCACGAATGACACGAATAGGCACGAATGAACACGAATCTGACGAAAATACTTCATCAGGAACTGGCTTACCAAATCGTGGGGTTGGCCATGCAGACTCATACCAGGCTGGGAAATGGGTTCTTGGAAAAAGTGTATGAGAATGCACTGATGGTGCTACTTCGCAAAGCAGGAATCAATGCGGTGCAGCAGGCTCCGATTACTATATTGTTTGACGGCGAATCCGTCGGAACTTATTACGCGGATATTCTGGTCGAGAATAAGATTATTCTGGAACTCAAAACGGTAAGTGAAATATCTGATTCCCATAAGGCCCAGGCACTTAATTATCTCAAGGCGACCGGCCTGAATTTGGCTATAGTTCTTAACTTTACCAACCCTCGGATGGAATATCAACGGGTGGTTCTATGATTTCCTGTTTTGATGCATTCGTGCATATTCGTGAACATTTGTGTCATTCGTGGTTAATCTTTCTGTCATGAAAATTCTCGCGATATTCGCCGAAGCCTGGCGCGCTATGGCGATGAACGGCATGCGCACCGCGCTGACCATGCTCGGCATGGTGATCGGCGTGGCGGCAGTGGTGCTGATGCTCGCCGTCGGCCAGGGTGCGCAATACACCGTCAACCAGTCCATCGCCTCGATGGGCAGCAACCTGTTCATCGTCATGTCCGGTGCCAGCACTTCAGGCGGGCTGCGCTTCGGCGCGGGCAGCGTGCCTACCCTGACCGTCGCCGATGCGCAGGCGCTCGCTCAGATTCCGTCGGTCAAGGCGGTTGCTCCGGTCTATCCGGGCAGCGCGCAGTTGGCCTATGGTTCGAACAACTGGAGTACTGTCGTGTCCGGCTCCACGCCGGACTTCCTGACAGTGCGCAGTTGGCCGCTTGAATCAGGCCGTTCTTTCGAAGAAAGCGATGTGCGCGGCGCGACCCGGGTCGTTCTGCTTGGCCAGACGGTGGCAAAAAACCTGTTCGGCGAGGAAGACCCCGCCGGCAAGAGCATCCGCATCAAGAACATGCCATTTCTCGTCGTTGGCCTGCTCTCGGCCAAGGGGCAGAGCCTGGACGGGCGCGACCAGGACGATACCGCCGTAGTGCCGGTCACCACCGCCCAGCGCAAGCTGTTCGGCAACCAGTTCCCCGGTACGGTGCGCTACATCTCGGTGCAGGCGAAATCCGCCGAAGTGATGGATGAGGCGGAACGGGAGATGGGTCAGTTGCTGCGCCAGCGCCACCGGCTGGCTGAGGGAGCGGAGAATGACTTCATGATCCGCAACCTGACCTCGGCGGCGCAGTCCGCCGCCGGATCGGCGCAGGCCATGTCCCTGATGCTCGGCGCGATTGCCTCGGTTTCCCTGCTGGTGGGCGGAATCGGCATCATGAACATCATGCTGGTGTCGGTCACCGAGCGCACCCGGGAAATCGGCATCCGCATGGCGATCGGCGCGCGCCGCCGCGACATCCTGCTGCAATTTCTGCTGGAAGCGCTGATTATCTGCATCGTCGGCGGGCTGGTTGGCGTGCTCCTTGGCGTAGGCGGCGCCTGGCTGGTCAGTTCGATGGCGGAAATGGCCGTGGTGGTCACGGTGTGGTCGATCCTGCTGTCGTTTGTCTTTTCTGCCGCGATCGGCATATTTTTCGGTTATTACCCGGCGTGGCGCGCGGCAATGCTCAAGCCGGTGGAGGCGTTGCGGTACGAATGAAAAGCCTCTCGCGAGGAGGGGCTTCGGAGTCTGGCGGGTTACGCGCTACCCATCCGGGTTAATAGTGGTCACGGCATTGCGCAATCAATATCGCATCATGCTCGACCGCGTACACCAAGCGATGACAATCATCAATACGGCGCGACCAGAAGCCTGATAACTGATGCTTAAGCGGCTCCGGTTTGCCGATGCCGGCAAAAGGGTCACGCGCAATATCGCGGAAAAGCTGATTGATGCGTTTGAGAATAGCTCGGTCAGTCGTTTGCCAGTACAGATAATCCTCCCATCCCTTAGCCGCAAACTTAATCATCGCGTGCCAGTTCTCTGGGCTCGCCACCGCCATTACGAAGTTCTTCAACCGCCTCTATCAGGCGCTTTGCCCCTTTCGGATTACGCAGCAGGTATGCCGTTTCCTCCAAGGCATGGTAATCGTCCAAAGACATGATGACGACCGGTTTGCCGCGCTGACTGGTGACGACCACCGGTGCGCGGTCGTCATTGACTTGGCGCATCACATCAGCAAAATGTTGGCGCGTATAGCTGTAAGTTAGAGCATCCATGGTTTACTCCATTTTTGTGTTGCATTGTACATATCATAGCACAACACCAAACTTGGTGGCGACACGACGGTTGCGCGCGGGTGCGATTCAAACTGATGTGGCGCAGAACAAACATGTAGGTTGGGTTGAGCGGCCTTATCGCGAAACCCACCAGAAGTAGGCGCCTCTAGCAGCCTGTCGGACTTAAAGGAAATCGGCTGCAAATCCGCCTGGCCGGTCCATATTTCGCCGCTTTTTTGGTCAATAGAACGACTATTGACCTGCAAAACCAGCAAAATCTGTCCTCGCCCAGCCG
>CAMTYG010000192.1:0-8579 GCA_947085875.1 uncultured Sulfuricella sp. | reverse complement strand
GTGTCGAGCATCTCCAGCGGAGAAGGGGTGCCGGTCAGCGTGTGACGCGCCAGATGGAAATAGCGCAGGGTCGTGGACACGTGGCTATGACCGAGCAGCCGCTGGATGGTATGGATATCGACACCGGATTCCAGCAGGTGAGTGGCGAAACAGTGGCGCAGCGTGTGGATGCCCCCGTTCTTCCCCAAACCCGCCCGATCCCGTGCTGCGCAATACATGCGCTGCGCGGTCGCGGGATCGATGGGTCCGGTGCCGGAGGGGTTGGGGAACAGCCAGGTGACCGGGTGGTAGAAGCGGCAGTAATCGCGCAAGGTTTCCAGCAAGGCGGGGGAGAGCATCGTGTAGCGGTCCTGGCCGCCCTTGCCCTGGCGGACCTTGATGCACATCCGGTCGGGAGCGCTCTCGATGTCGGTCAGTTGCAGCGCGCACACTTCGGAGACGCGCAGTCCTGCGGCATAGGTGGCCATCAGCAGGGCTCGCGCGCGAAGGTTGGCCGCGTGCGCAAACAGGCGGCGAACCTCGTCCCGCGACAAGATGCGCGGCAGGGATTTGGGTACCTTGGCCATCGGGATGTCGAACCGGACTTCCGGTCGCTTCAACACCTTCTCGAACAGGAACCGGCAGGCGCAGTGCATCTGGTTCACGCTGGCATAAGCCAGCTTGCGCCGGACGATCAGGTGCAGGAGCCAGGCCTGCACTTCTTCCGAAGTCAGCAAGTCGGGCGAGCGCCAATAGTGCTTGGCCAGCGCGGCGACTGCGGCCAGATAGCTCTCGCGCGTGCGCAGCGCAAATCCGCGCAGCACCATGGCGTCATCCATGCGTTGACGTAATTCAGTCATCTTCGTCTCCTTGGTCGAACGGGGACATCCCCCGTGGTCTAAGGATCGGAGATTTCTACGTCAATTGCAGCAAAGGGGGAGATGAAGAGCGGACGGTGGAAATGGGGGCCACCGCGATAGCGGTTTAGTTCAACGGTCATTCGTTAGCTTCAGCTTATGGCGCCAGGCAGCCCAACAAGTTAGTGAACCGACCTACGACTTTCACTTCTCCCCGCCAGGCATATCCTCCCGCACCCGCATGAAACTGGCGAAGCGGGGAATGCCGCTGCTTTCGTTCAGTCCGATATGGCGATACGTCACCCAGCTCCCCAGCGCTGGCGGGTTTCGCCGTTGCGCATCGGAAAACCCCGTTCCGATGCGGAATCGCAGCCCCTCCGCCGTTTCCACCAGCAAGGCGCCGAGCACGCCCTGGTTTTTGCCCTTGCCCGGCAGATGCGCAATGACCCTGGCTTCAGCATCCTGGTAGGGTTTCAGTTTGAGCAAATCGTCGCTGCGCCCGGCTTGATAAAGGGACGCGGCGCGATGGAGCATCAGCCCCTCGCCCCCATTCTTGACCACCCGGTCGAACGCGACACGCAAACCGGCGCGGTCGGCCACCTTGAACTGCTCGACCGGGCGCACCCAAGGCAGAGCAAGCCCGTCAAGCAAGGACTTCAGCGCAGCGTTGCGTTCGGCGAAGGGTCCCGGATGGCCCGGCAGATCGAACACCATGAAATTCAGGGTGCGCCAGGCGGCGTCATCCGGTGCCTGCTGCCGCACGATGGAGACGGCACTGGCAAACTTTCCGCGTCCGACCCACAACTCTCCGTCGAGAGGGGAATCAGGCCAACCCGCAGTGAACCAGTCCGGCGCCACGATACGCTCCCCGCCACGCGTGAGCAGCTTTTCGCCGTCCCAGTAGCCGCGTACCCCGTCATACTTCTCGCTGACCAGGTAGTCGGCCAGCGGCGTGTCGCTGCGATAGACATTCGCCAGCATCACCGGTGGCGGCAGAAAATCCGCCGCGTGAGCCACGGGCGCCGGTATAACAAACTGAAGACACAGGGCAAAAAACACCGGCAACGCCCAGGCGCGGCAGGCAACACCCGCAATGCGCGTCCATCCCATCATGCCCTGCATGCATTGCGTCATGCCATTTCCCTTCAAAAACGGAGTGAGGTTTGTTGGGTTACGCGATAAAGCCGCTAACCCAACCTACATGATTATGCGTTTGAAGTTTATTCAACACGGAGGCGCAGAGAAATTCGAAACGGGCATCTCTCCGCGACTCTGCGCCTCTGCGGTTAATCGCTTTTGACCTTCCCCGGAATCTGCGGCGTATCACAAACCACATCCGCGTTCTGCGCGCGCTGCCGCAAAGCATGGTCGATCAGCACCAGCGCCAGCATCGCTTCGGCGATGGGCGTGGCGCGGATGCCGACGCAGGGGTCGTGGCGGCCGTGGGTCTCCACCCTCACCGGCTCGCCCGCCTTGTCGATCGAGCGGCGCGGAATGCGGATGCTGGAGGTGGGCTTGATCGCCAGGTTGGCAACGATATCCTGGCCGGTGGAAATGCCGCCGAGGATGCCGCCGGCGTGGTTGGAGAGGAAGCCCTGCGGCGTCAACTCGTCGCCATGCTCGCTGCCCTTCTGCGCCACCGAGGCGAAACCGGCGCCGATTTCCACGCCCTTGACCGCGTTGATGCTCATCATGGCGTAGGCGATCTCGGCGTCGAGCCGGTCGTACACCGGCTCGCCCCAGCCCACCGGCGCGCCCTGCGCCACCACAGTGATTTTCGCGCCGACCGAGTCGCCCGCCGTGCGCAGAGCGTCCATGTATTCCTCCAGTTGCGGCACATAGCCGGCATCGGCGACGAAAAAGGGATTCTCGCCCACGTCCGCCCAGGACTTGAACGGCACCTCGATCGGGCCGAGCTGGGACAGATAGCCGCGAATCTCCACGCCATAGCGCTCCTTCAGCCACTTCTTCGCCACCGCGCCCGCCGCCACCCGCACCGCAGTTTCGCGCGCGCTGGAGCGCCCGCCGCCGCGATGGTCGCGGATGCCATACTTGTGCCAGTAAGTGTAGTCGGCATGGCCGGGACGGAAGGTCTCGGCGATGTTGCCGTAGTCCTTGCTGCGCTGGTCCTCGTTGCGGATCAGCAGGGCGATGGGCGTACCGGTGGTCCTGCCCTCGAACACGCCGGAAAGGATTTCCACCGTGTCCGATTCGCGCCGCTGGGTGACGTGGCGCGAAGTGCCGGGCTTGCGCCGGTCGAGTTCGCATTGAATATCCTCCGCGCTCAAGGCCAAGCCAGGCGGGCAGCCATCCACCACGCAGCCGATGGCCGGGCCGTGGCTTTCGCCGAAGGAAGTCACACAGAAAAGTTTACCGATGGAATTGCCGGACATAAGAAAACCCGCTTGGATTAAGGGAACAGCGAAAGTTTATCACAGGTAGAAACGCCCTCCACCGCCGATTCCCCACCACCCAGCGTAGCCCGGATTGCGCTGCGCTGCATCCGGGCTACGCTTGATCAGGCGTCGAGCGACACGGTAGCCCGGACGCTATCGTAAGGCGCGCGAATACCGTTTTCGTCCCGCACGATCAGTCCGGCATGAGCCAGCGCCGAGACATCCTCATGCACCCGCTTGTAGTCCCGCCCGAGG
Source organism: uncultured Sulfuricella sp. (assembly GCA_947085875.1). GTDB lineage: Bacteria > Pseudomonadota > Gammaproteobacteria > Burkholderiales > Sulfuricellaceae > Sulfuricella. Next base: position 5,092 of record CAMTYG010000192.1, on the reverse strand, counting down.
GTTTTTGCCAACCCGGCTATCGAACGAGCAGGCTGTCGATGGACATGCCGCAATAGCGCCAAGCGTTTAGGTGAAAGCGTGGCCATCATTGTTTCCAGGCTAAAAAAGGTCAGATGGGTCTCTTTGACCTCTTCGCCACGTTCCAGCCGGTGCCAAGCGTCGGTGAAACGCTTCCCCATTTCCTCAATGGAGCCCACATGAAGATTAACTGTTTCGCTCATGATTCACCTCGCGTATGTCGCACATCGGACAAGAAATCGGCAACCAGGATTTCGACTGTCGAAAACAAATACGGTTCTTCACGCCCCTCGATATGCCGGTGATCGCCCTTTCCACGCTCGTTGTCGTACCCAACGACACGTTTGCCGGGATAGCCATAGAACAGGCTGTACTTGAAGGAGTGCGCGCTGCCGGAAACGGGTTCCGGGACGCACCAGATCGTCATTTCGACGACAGCACCGTCCGGGTATTCTCCTCGGTCATAGAATGCTCGCTTTGCCTTCATATGGCGTATCGTGACATACACCATTTATGGCGTCAAGCAACATACTCGAATTGGGGTCTCCCCAAAAGGCACAGCCCTCTTCTCGCAAGAAAGCGGGGCTGGAGTTACTGCGTCATCGGCGAAGTGAAACAAAGATATTGGAATGTTTAGAACAGACCCCGTATGTACCAATCATCGTCATCCGTAGCCCGGATGCAGCGCAGCGCAATCCGGGAGCGCCCGCCAGGGCGCAAGGGTGGATACAATCACCCACCCCGGCAATTATCCCGCTCATGGCGGGATGCCCCGGATTCCATTTCATTCCATCCGGGCTACAGTTAAGCAATACACACGCCTCTTAAGTCCCCATGAAAATCCACCACCTCACCGTCGACGAAGCGATCCGCAGCCTCAACAGCCACCCTAATGGCCTGACAGCGTCAGAAACCGCGCGCCGACACCAGGAGTTTGGCCCGAACCGGGTCGAGCGGGTCAGGAAGGAACCGCTCGTACTGCGCTTCCTCAAGGAATTCACCCACTTCTTCGCCCTGATCCTGTGGCTGGCCGCCGCGCTCGCCTTCATCGCCGAATTCAGCGCCCCCGGCCAGGGCATGGCGACGCTGGGCTGGGCCATCCTCGGCGTGATCCTGGTTAACGGCCTGTTTTCCTTCTGGCAGGAATACCGCGCCGAGAAGGCCCTGGCCGCGCTGGAAAAGCTGCTGCCGCACCAGGTCAAGGTGCTGCGCGGCGGCAAGTTCGAGCAGATCCCGTCTGCCGAACTGGTGCCGGGAGACATCCTGATCCTGCGGGAAGGCGACGACATCCCCGCCGATTGCCGCCTGATCGAGGCATTCGGCGTCAGGGTCAACAACGCCACGGTCACCGGCGAATCCCTGCCCAAGGCGCGAAACACCGCGCCATGCGCGGAGGATGACATTCTCCGCGCGCGCAACATCCTGCTCGCCGGCACCTCGCTGGTTTCCGGCGAGGCCAGGGCGGTGGTGTTCGCCACCGGAGCGCACACCGAATTCGGCAAGATCGCCCGCCTCACCCAGACAACGGGGGAGGCGCTATCGCCGTTGCAGCGTGAAATCGCGCGCCTGAGCCGGCTGGTTGCGGCCCTGGCAACGCTGCTCGGGATGGTTTTCTTCGTGGCTGGCCAGTTCATCGGGCTGACCTTCTGGGAAAGCCTGATTTTTGCCATCGGCATCATCGTCGCCAACGTGCCCGAGGGACTGCTGCCAACCGTTACCCTGGCGCTGGCCATGGCCACCCAGCGCATGGCCAAACGCAACGCCCTGGTGCGCCACCTGCCTGCGGTGGAAACGCTGGGCTCCGCCACCGTGATCTGCACCGACAAGACCGGCACCCTCACCCAGAACCGGATGGTGGCAAAGGAGGTCTTTATCGCCGGCGAATTCCGCGCCGCCGCCGACTTGACCCATGACCCCGCACTGGCGCAAGACTACCGCTGTTTTTTCGAGACTGCGCTGCTGTGCCACAACCTCCAGACCACCGAAAGAAACGGCGTGCTCGAACTGCTCGGCGATCCGATGGAAATCGCGCTGGTGCGCATGGCACAGGGCGTATTGCCGGAGGCCACAGGCTACGCCAAGGTGGGCGAAGTACCCTTCGACACCGACCGCAAACGGCTTTCCACCCTATGCCGCACGCCGACAGGACTATCGCTCTACACCAAGGGCGCACTGGAAATGGTGCTGCCCTTGTGCACGCGGGTGCAAATTGGCGCGAAATCCCTGCCCCTCACCCCGGAACTGCGCGAAAAATTTGCCGCCGCGCAGGAATCTCTGGCGGGAAAAGGGCTGCGCGTGCTCGCCTTCGCCTGCCGCACGGTGGCGGAAGATGAGCCCAAGGGGGACCCGGAACACGGCCTGACCTTGCTCGGCCTGGTGGGGCTGGAAGACCCGCCGCGCCCGGAAGTGCCGGATGCCATCCGCAAATGCCATGAGGCCGGTATCCGCGTCGTCATGGTCACCGGCGACCACCCCCACACCGCCCGTGCCATCGCCCGCGAAATCGGCCTGATCCGAAGCGATGCTCCGGTTGTCATCTGCGGCGATGAACTGCGGCGGCTGTCCGACATCCAGTTGCAGCTCGCGCTGGATGCGCCGGAAATCATCTTCGCCCGGGTCGGCGCCGACCAGAAGCTGCGCATCGTCGGCGCGCTGCAAAAAAAAGGGGAAATCGTCGCGGTCACCGGCGATGGCGTCAACGACGCCCCGGCGCTGAAAAAGGCCGACATCGGCATCGCCATGGGGCTGTCCGGCACCGACGTGGCGCGCGAAGCCGCCGACATGGTGCTGCTCGACGACAACTTCGCCAGCATCGTCGCCGCCATCGAGGAAGGCCGCGCAGTGTTCGAGAACATCCGCAAGTTCCTCACCTATATCCTCACCTCCAACATCCCGGAAATCGTGCCCTATCTCGCTTTCGCCCTGCTCAAGATCCCTCTGCCGCTGACCATCATCCAGATTCTGGCGGTAGACCTTGGCACCGACATGCTGCCGGCGTTGGGGCTGGGGACGGAAAAGCCGCACCCCGGCGTGATGCGGCAGCCGCCGCGCGCCCGCCATGACCGCCTGCTCAACTGGCCGCTGGTGGCGCGCGCCTACCTGTTTCTCGGGGTAATGGAAGCGGCAGCGGCAATGGCGGCGTTCTTCTTCGTCCTGCATGGTGCCGGATGGCGCTACGGCGAGGAAATTTCCCATCTCGACCCGCTCTACCTCCAGGCCACCACCGCCACCTTGACTGCCATCATCGTGATGCAGGTGATGAATGTATTCCTGTGCCGCAGCGGCACGGAATCGATTTTCAGCCTGGGGCCGCTCGGCAATCGGCTGATCCTGCTGGGTGTCGCCACCGAAATCATCCTGATCCTGGTCATCGACTACACGCCCTGGGGCAATCTGATATTCGGCACCGCCCCGATCGGATTGAATGTCTGGCTGTTCGTCATCCCCTTCGCCTTCGCCATGCTGGCGCTGGAGGAAGTACGGAAATGGATAGCGAGAAAATATATACTTGCAGCATGAAAGCCAACGAACAATTGAAAAAACTGCTGGCGGAAAAGCAGGAAACCCTGCGCCGCAAACAGGTCCAGAACCCCGCCAACAAGCTGGCGGACAAACAGAACCGCTGGCAACGCTTCAACCGCTTTGTCTGGGATAAACGTCAAGGCTAGGAGCCTGCATGCTGAACTTGCGGGATGTAGGAGCGACCTCCAGGTCGCGAATTCGGTGGTTCGCGACCTGGAGGTCGCTCCTACGCACCATCGTTTCTTGTTGACTGACGGAGACAAAATGAAAGCCATCCTGATGAACGCGCCCGGTGGGCCCGAAGTGCTGCAAGCCGGGGAGATTCCCCTGCCCGAGCTTCCCAGCCCGTCGCACCTGCGGGTGCGCCTCAAGGCTGCCGACGTGAACCCGATCGACACCAAGCTGCGCAGGAACGGCACCTACTTTCCCGACCGGCTGCCCACGGTGCTGGGCTGCGATGGCGCCGGCGTGGTGGAAAGCGCGGGCCTTGCCGTGACCCGCTTCAAACCCGGCGACGAAGTGTATTTCTTCAATGGTGGCATCGGCGGCGAGCAGGGCAATTACGCCGAATACACCGTTATCCACGAAGACTGCGCCGCTGCCAAGCCGCAGAACCTGTCCATGGTTGAGGCCGCCGCCGTCCCGCTGGTGCTGATCACCGCCTGGGAAGTGCTGCACGACCGTGCCCAGCTCAAGGCTGGCCAGACCGTGCTGATCCATGCCGCCGCGGGCGGCGTCGGCCATGTCGCGGTGCAACTCGCAAGAGAACTGGGCGCCCGCATCGCCGCCACCGTCAGCAGCGAGGAAAAAGCGGCGTGGGCGAGAAAGCTCGGCGCGGAGCGGATCATTCAATACACCCGTGAAGACTTCGTCCAGGCCGCCCTCGACTGGACCGGCGGCCACGGTGTCGATGCGGTGTTCGACACCGTGGGCGGGGAAACCTTCTGCCGCTCGTTCGCCGCCGCCAGGGTCTACGGCAAAATCGTCACGCTATTGCAAACCGACTGCAGCGCCGGACAGGTCAAGCTGGCGCGCCTGAGAAACCAGAGCATCCATTACGAGCTGATGCTCACCCCGGCCTACCTCGGCCTACACCAGGCCCGCATCGCCCAGACCCGCATCCTCGAAGCCGGCGCGCGGTTGATCGAGTCGGGCAAGCTGAAGGTCGAAGTCAGCAAGACCTTCCCGCTGGAACAGGCGGCCGAAGCGCACCGCCTGATCGAGGAGGGGCATACCGCCGGCAAGATCGTGCTGGAAATCGGGTGATCCCGGCCAGTCGGTAGCCCGGAAGCAGTGCAGCGCAATCCGGGAGCGCCCGCCAGGGCGCATAAGTGGAGCAATCATCCCGCCCACGGCGGGATGCCCCCGGATTGCATTTCATTCCATCCAGGCTACGCTTGCTCCTTCAGACCTTGCCTATCCGGTTGATTGCCAAACCCCCTGTAGGGCGCAATAAGCGAAGCGCATTGCGCCGCATGGTGGAACACATTCGGCGGATTACGCTACGCTAATCCGCCCTACAAAGGCTAATGTCGCCTCTTGTTGATATTCT
>CAMTYG010000191.1:0-12229 GCA_947085875.1 uncultured Sulfuricella sp. | reverse complement strand
GAGGGAGCTTACGCCCAGGTGCGTTTGCGCTCCGGAGAGGTGCGCAAGGTGCATGTAGATTGCAAAGCGACCATTGGTGAAGTCGGTAATTCCGAGCATAACCTGCGTTCCATCGGCAAGGCCGGTGCGATGCGCTGGCGCGGTGTCCGCCCGACAGTGCGCGGTGTTGCGATGAACCCGGTTGACCACCCGCACGGTGGCGGCGAAGGCAAAACTGCTGCAGGTCGTCATCCGGTCAGCCCGTGGGGTACGCCGACCAAGGGCTATCGTACGCGGAGCAACAAGCGTACAACCGGCATGATTGTGAATCGCCGTCCGTCGAATAAGAGGTAACAGATATGGCACGTTCTATTAAAAAAGGTCCATTTGTTGATGCGCACCTGATCACCAAGGTGGATGCGGCACGCGCAACCCATGACAAGCGCCCGATCAAGACTTGGTCGCGTCGCTCCACGGTGATGCCGGACTTCGTCGGTTTGACGATTGCTGTACACAACGGCAAGCTGCATATCCCCGTGTACATTTCGGAGAACATGGTCGGCCACAAGCTGGGTGAATTTTCGCTGACGCGTACCTTCAAAGGACATGCGGCGGATAAGAAAGCCAAGAGATAAGAGAGGCTATGATGAGAGTTAGTGCTGTATTACGCGGTACCAGGCTGTCGGCGCAAAAAGGCCGACTGGTTGCCGATCAGATCCGCGGATTGCCCGTTGACCGCGCGTTGAACATCCTGACCTTCAGCCCGAAGAAGGGGGCAGTGATTATCAAGAAAGTGCTGGAGTCTGCGATTGCCAACGCCGAGCATAATGAGGGCGCTGACATTGACGAGCTCAAGGTGGCGACCATTCTGGTTGACGAGGGTTCGACGATGAAGCGTTTCCGTGCACGTGCGAAAGGTCGAGGCGCGAGAATTCTCAAGCCTACCTGCCATATCACAGTCACTGTCGGAAACTAAGAGGAAAGAATATGGGACAGAAGATTAATCCAATCGGTTTTCGGCTGAGTGTGCTCAAGAACTGGACATCTAAATGGTATGCCAACAGCAAGAATTTTGCAGGCATGCTGGCTGATGATATCAAGGTACGCGACTTTCTGAAGAAGAAACTGGCGCATGCCTCGGTGGGCAAGATCATTATTGAACGGCCGGCTCGTAACGCCAGAATCTCGATCTTCAGTGCCCGCCCGGGTGTGGTGATCGGCAAGAAGGGCGAGGATATCGAAGCATTGAAATCCCAGCTGCAGAAGTTGATGGGCGTGCCGGTGCACCTCAATATCGAGGAAATCCGTAAACCCGAGATCGACTCACAATTGATCGCCGAAAATATCGCGCAGCAGCTTGAGAAACGCATCATGTTTCGCCGTGCAATGAAACGTGCGATGCAGAATGCCATGCGTCTGGGTGCTCAGGGCATCAAAATCGAGAGTGCCGGCCGCCTGAATGGCGCCGAGATCGCGCGCACCGAATGGTATCGCGAAGGCCGTGTGCCGCTGCACACCCTGCGCGCCGATATCGACTACGGTACTGCCGAAGCGAAAACGACCTACGGTATTATCGGGATCAAAGTCTGGGTCTACAAAGGCGAGACGCCGGCCAAGGGCGAGACCCCTGTAGTTGCAGCGGTCGAGCCGGAACGCAAACCAAGAAAGTCGGGAGCAAAACATGCTACAGCCAGCTAGAAGGAAATTCCGCAAGGAGCATAAAGGCCGCAATACCGGCATTGCGACTCGCGGTAACAAGGTCAGCTTCGGCGAATTCGGCCTGAAGGCAATTGGCCGCGGTCGCCTGACGGCGCGCCAGATCGAGGCGGCCCGTCGCGCCATGACACGTCATATCAAACGTGGCGGCAGGATCTGGATCAGGATATTCCCGGACAAGCCTATTTCCCAAAAACCGGCTGAGGTTCGGATGGGGAATGGTAAGGGCAACCCGGAGTACTATGTGGCCGAAATTCAGCCAGGCAAAGTGCTCTATGAAATGGATGGTGTGGAGGAAACACTGGCGCGCGAGGCGTTTCGCCTGGCTGCTGCCAAGCTGCCGATCCAGACCACTTTCGTAACCAGACAGTTAGGTGGTTAATCATGAAAGCCAGCGAATTAAGAGCCAAGTCAACTGAAGAGTTGAACAAGGAGATGGTGGAACTTCTGCGCGCCCAGTTTGGCTTGCGCATGCAGATTTCCACACAGCAGAGTACCAAAGTGGATCAGTTGAGCAAGGTACGCAGGGATATTGCGCGCGTACGCACGCTGATCGGTGAAAAGGCGAGACAAGCATGAGCGAAGATAAAGTTACGCGCACGCTGACCGGGCGTGTGGTCAGCGACAAGATGGACAAGACCGTGACCGTTCAGGTTGAGCGCAAGGTCAAACACCCCTTGTATGGCAAGGTGATTAGCCGTTCCAAGAAGTACCACGCCCATGACGAGAACAATGAGTACCATGAGGGTGATTTGGTGACCATCGAGGAATGTCGTCCAATCGCAAAAACCAAGGCATTTCGTGTGTCCGCCTTGGTTGAGAAGAGCCGTTTGGTATAAAGTGCTTGCGTTTCCCTCCGGGAAGCGCTAATATCTCGCTCTTTTTGGGCGAGCGGTCCGAATAATCGGGCCGAAGCCAAAACTGACCGTTGATGTTCGCTGCCTTGCAGGCGGCTCCAGGACGGATTAAGTTGGAGAAATAAAATGATACAAATGCAATCTGTGCTGGATGTCGCAGATAACACTGGTGCACGCCGCGTGATGTGCATCAAGGTTCTGGGCGGCTCCAAGCGTCGTTATGCCGCCATCGGCGATGTCATCAAGGTCAGCATCAAGGATGCCGCTCCGCGCGGCCGCGTCAAGAAGGGCGATGTCTACAATGCCGTTGTAGTCCGCACTGCCAAAGGTGTGCGCCGTCCCGATGGATCCCTCATCAAATTCGACGGCAATGCCGCCGTTCTGCTGAATAACAAACTGGAACCCATCGGCACCCGTATCTTCGGACCGGTGACACGCGAACTTCGTACCGAGCGCTTCATGAAGATCGTGTCGCTGGCTCCGGAAGTTCTGTAAGGAGAATCGAGATGCGCAAAATTCGCAAAGGCGACGATGTCGTCGTGATCACCGGCAAGGACAAGGGCAGGCGTGGTTTAGTCCTGCGCATGCTGGACGATGGTCACCTTCTCGTTGAGGGAGTCAACAAGGTCAAGAAGCACATGAAGCCGAACCCGGTCAAGGGCGTGGCCGGTGGCATCGTCGAAAAGGAGATGCCGCTTGATATCTCCAATATCGCGCTGTTCAACCCCGCTACGCAAAAAGCTGACCGGGTTGGCATCAAGGTGCTGGAGGATGGACGTAAGGTCCGTTATTTCAAATCCAACGGCGAAGTGCTGGACGCGTAAGGAATGAACATGGCTCGTTTACAGCAGTACTACAAAGATACCGTCGTCAAGCAGATGATGGATCAGTTTGGCTACAAGTCGGTGATGGAAGTGCCGCATATCGAAAAGATCACGCTCAATATGGGTGTGGGCGAAGCGGTGGCGGACAAGAAGGTGATGGAGCACGCCGTTGGCGACATGAAGAAAATCGCCGGACAAAAGCCGGTGGTGACGATGTCGCGCAAGTCGATCGCTGGCTTCAAGATTCGCGACAATTACCCGGTTGGCTGCATGGTGACTTTGCGCCGCACTCATATGTATGAGTTCCTGGATCGTCTGGTTTCAGTTGCGATTCCGCGTATTCGTGACTTCCGCGGTATTTCCGGCAAGGCATTTGATGGCCGTGGCAATTACAACATGGGCATCAAAGAGCAGATTATTTTCCCGGAAATTGATTACGACAAAATTGACGCGTTGCGTGGCATGAATATCTCGATCACGACGACCGCCAAGACCGACGAAGAGGCGCGTGCCCTCCTCGCCGCGTTTAAATTCCCCTTCAAGAACTGAGGTTGGCATGGCTAAGTTATCCTTGATTAATCGTGACAAAAAGCGACGCGAGACAGTGAAGAAATACGCCGCGAAACGTGCGGAACTTAAAGCGGCAATCAGCAATGTTAAGCTTAGCGACGAAGATCGCTATGCGGCCCGCCTCAAGTTTCAGCAGTTGCCACGCGACTCCAGTCCGGTGCGCTTGCGTAACCGTTGCGCTCTGACCGGGCGGCCACGGGGTGTGTTCAGAAAATTCGGCATGGCGCGTACCAAGGTGCGTGAGTATGCAATGCGCGGTGAAATTCCCGGCGTAGTTAAAGCCAGTTGGTAGCGGGAGAATAGTATGAGTATGAGTGATCCGATCGCCGATATGCTGACGCGTATCCGCAATGGTCAAAGTGCTGAAAAGGTGAGCGTCAGCATGCCTTCCTCCAAGCTCAAAATGGCAATTGCCAAAGTGCTGAAGGATGAGGGTTATATTGATGATTTCGCAGTTCGCGACGAGTCCGGCAAGCCTTCGCTGGAAGTGCGCCTGAAATACTACGCAGGCCGTCCGGTGATCGAAAAAATCGATCGCGTAAGCCGCCCTGGGCTGCGTATTTATAAAGGCAACGGCGAAATTCCAAAAGTCATGAACGGTTTGGGTGTGGCGATTGTTTCCACCTCCAAGGGTGTGATGACAGACCGCAGTGCGCGTGCAGCCGGTATCGGCGGCGAAGTGCTGTGCGTAGTGGCCTAATGGAATAGTCTGAGCGAGGTAAACAATGTCCAGAATAGCTAAGAATCCGGTAATCGTACCGGCCGGCGTAGAAGTGACACTAAGTGCCGATGAAATTACAGTCAAGGGGCCGCTTGGCACACTGAAGCAGCGTCAGAGCGGCGATGTTACGGTGCTAAGAGAAGATGGCCGCTTGCAGTGCAAGGCGGCTAACGACTCGATGCAGTCAAATGCAATGTCGGGTACCATGCGTGCGCTTCTGGCAAATATGGTTGCTGGCGTGTCGAAAGGTTTCGAGCGGAAGCTGACCCTGGTTGGCGTGGGTTACCGCGCGACTGCCAAGGGCGATGTGCTGGGCCTTTCGTTGGGATTCTCTCATCCGGTTGAACACAAAATGCCTGAAGGCGTCGTGGTTACAACGCCGACCCAGACTGAAATCGTTTTGAAGGGCGCTGACAAGCAGCGCGTTGGTCAGGTTGCCGCTGAAATTCGTGCGTATCGCAGTCCGGAGCCCTACAAGGGCAAGGGCGTGCGTTATTCCGATGAGGTGGTGATCCTGAAAGAGACCAAGAAGAAATAGGGGCAATAGTCATGGATAAGAAACAGTCACGCCTGCGTCGGTCACGCAAAACCCGTGCCAAAATCGCAGAACTGAAGGTGGTGCGTTTGTTGGTGCATAGAACCAATTGCCATATTTATGCCCAGATCATTGATGCGAGTGGCGGCGTTGTTTTGGCCAGTGCTTCTACCGTCGAGCCTGAGGTGCGCAAGGATCTGCCGAAAGGCGGCAATAAGGATGCGGCCGCTCTGGTTGGCAAACGAATCGCCGAAAAAGCAAAAGTCGCTGGCGTAGAAACCGTAGCGTTTGACCGCTCAGGCTTCCACTACCATGGCCGTGTTAAAGCGCTGGCTGAAGCTGCGCGCGAAAACGGTCTGAAATTCTAAGCGGGGTTGATGATGGCTAAATTTGAGAAAAGTCAAGAAGATCGCGGTGACGGCCTGCAGGAAAAAATGATTGGCGTCAATCGTGTGACCAAAGTGGTGAAGGGCGGACGGATCATGGCTTTTGCAGCTTTGACCGTCGTTGGTGATGGCAGCGGTAGTGTTGGCATGGGCAAGGGCAAGTCGCGTGAGGTGCCGGTTGCCGTGACAAAAGCAATGGAAGATGCGCGGCGCAACATGATCAAAGTCAATCTGAAGAAGGGGACTTTGCATCACGCCGTAATCGGACGTCATGGCGCTGCCAAAGTTTACATGCAGCCCGCTTCCGAAGGTACCGGAATTATTGCCGGTGGTCCAATGCGTGCGATTTTCGAGGTGATGGGCGTGCATAACGTTCTTGCCAAGTGCATCGGCTCGACCAACCCGTACAATATTGTGCGCGCCACCCTCGACGGCTTGAAGCAGATGAATACGCCGTCCGAGATTGCGGCCAAGCGCGGCAAGACTGTCGAAGAGATCATGGGGTAAGTGATGGTAAATGCAAAAAAATCTACCAAGGTGAAGGTTACTCAGATCAAGAGCGTGATCGGCACCATTGAGTCTCATCGTGCCTGCGTGCGCGGTTTGGGTTTGAAACGCATCGGTCATACGGTTGAAGTTGAAGATACGCCATCGGTTCGTGGCATGATCAACACCGTTTACTATCTGGTGAAGTGCGAGGGCTAAATGCAACTGAATACTATCAAGCCTGCCGAGGGCAGCAAAAAGGCAGCGAAGCGAGTGGGTCGTGGCATCGGCTCTGGCACTGGGAAAACCTGCGGTCGCGGACATAAGGGTCAGAAATCGCGTTCTGGCGGCTTCCACAAGGTGGGTTTTGAAGGCGGTCAAATGCCTTTGCAGCGTCGCCTGCCTAAACGTGGCTTCGTCTCCCTGGCCAAGGTTCGCGGCGAAACCGCCGAGGTAAGACTGTCGGAAATCAACAATTTGCCGGTAGACACGATTGATCTGTTGGTGCTGAAGCAAGCCAACATTATTCCGGGTTCCGCGCTGAGCGTTAAGGTGTTTCTGTCCGGTGAAGTTACGCGTGCCGTAACGCTGCAGGGTCTGCTCGTCACCAAGGGTGCACGTGCAGCGATTGAAGCCGCTGGCGGCAAGATTGCGGAATAAGGAATACGATTTTGGCTCTTGGCAACCCGACGCTTAATACGGCAGGCAAGTTTGGTGATCTGAAGAAGCGCTTGCTTTTCGTCCTGGCTGCCCTGGTCGTTTTTCGGATCGGTACCTTTATTCCCGTGCCCGGAATTGATCCGATGGCGCTGGAATCGCTCTTCAAGTCCCAGTCGGGCGGCATCCTCGGCATGTTCAACATGTTCTCTGGCGGCGCGCTGTCGCGCTTCAGTGTTTTCGCGCTGGGTATCATGCCGTACATTTCGGCCTCGATTATCATGCAACTGATGACGGTCGTGTCGCCTCAGATGGAGCAACTGAAGAAGGAAGGTGAAAGCGGGCGCAAGAAAATTACCCAGTACACCCGCTATGGTACGGTGTTTCTGGCGCTGTTTCAGGGTTTGGGAATTTCCATCGCGCTGGAATCCCAGCCTGGGCTGGTGATTGACCCCGGCCTGCTGTTTCGGCTCACAGCGGTGGCAACACTGGTGTCCGGAACGATGTTCCTGATGTGGCTGGGTGAGCAGATCACCGAACGCGGTATTGGCAACGGTATTTCGCTGATTATTTTTGCAGGTATCGCAGCCGGCTTGCCGAGTGCAATTGGCGGCACCCTGGAGTTGACCCGGACCGGAACGTTCTCTATACCGCTGGTGCTGCTGCTGTTTGTCGGCTCGATTGGAGTGACGGCCTTTGTGGTATTCGTCGAACGCGGTCAGCGCAAGATATTGGTGAATTACGCCAAGCGCCAGGTGGGTAACAAAATTTACGGCGGCCAGAGCTCGCATCTGCCGTTGAAGCTGAATATGTCGGGCGTTATCCCGCCGATTTTTGCCTCCAGCATCATCTTGTTTCCAGCAACGCTGGCGGGCTGGTTTGGCAGCGGTGAGGGAATGACCTGGCTCAAGGATATCGGTTCAACCCTGTCGCCCGGCCAGCCGTTGTATGTGATGGTGTATGCGCTTGCGATTGTGTTTTTCTGCTTCTTCTATACGGCGTTGGTGTTCAACCCGAAGGAGACTGCGGACAACCTGAAGAAAAGCGGCGCATTTGTGCCTGGCATCCGTCCGGGCGAGCAGACAGCACGCTATATCGACAAGATAATGGGTCGGCTGACTCTGTCGGGCGCAGTGTACATTACTGCGGTATGTTTGCTGCCCGAGTTTTTGATTGTGAAGTGGAATGTACCGTTTTACTTCGGTGGCACCTCGTTGTTGATTATCGTGGTGGTGACGATGGATTTTATGGCTCAGGTACAGTCCTATATGATGTCGCATCAATACGAGAGCTTGCTTAAAAAAGCGAACTTCAAGGGCGGGATGGCCGGCCGCTAAGCATGTTGATAACAGGATAGAAATGTCGAAGGAAGAAACGATTGAAATGCAGGGGGAGATTCTTGAAACCCTCCCCAATGCAACCTTCCGAGTGAAATTGGAAAACGGCCACGTGGTACTTGGTCATATCTCCGGAAAAATGCGTATGCACTATATTCGCATTTTGCCTGGCGATAAGGTGACTGTAGAGCTCACCCCTTATGATTTATCCCGTGCGCGGATCACTTTCCGCGCCAAGTAGCAAAAGCTTTATCAGGAGAAAACGATGAGAGTCCGAGCCTCAATTAAACGGCTGTGCCGCCACTGCAAAATGGTTAAACGCCATGGCGTGCTGCGCGTCATTTGTACAGATCCTCGCCATAAGCAACGTCAAGGTTGATTGTGGCGCGCGGAAATGTTAAAATTTCCGACTTTTTCTAAATCAGTCATCTGCTGGGAGTAAGTGCATGGCCCGCATCGCTGGGGTAAATATCCCGAACCATCAACACACCGTTATTGCATTAACTGCGATTTACGGCATTGGCCGCACCCGCGCACAGAAAATTTGTGCGACGGCAGGCATCAAAACCTCGACCAAGATCAAGGATCTTAGCGACAGCGAGATGGAGAAGCTGCGCGACGAGGTGGGTAAGGTTACGGTTGAAGGTGACTTGCGCCGTGAGGTTTCCATGAACATCAAGCGGTTGATGGATCTTGGTTGCTATCGGGGCGTGCGGCATCGTCGCGGTTTGCCGGTTCGCGGTCAGCGCACTCGCACCAATGCTCGCACTCGCAAAGGTCCACGCAAAGCTGTTCGTGCAACCAAATAATAGGGTTGCCACACGAGGAATAAATCATGGCTAAGACAAACGTCAGGGTACGCAAAAAAGTTAAAAAGAATGTGGCTGAAGGAATTGCCCACGTTCACGCGTCCTTCAATAACACTATCATCACCATTACCGATCGTCAGGGCAATGCCTTGAGCTGGGCAACATCGGGAGGCGCCGGTTTCCGCGGCTCGCGCAAGAGCACGCCGTTTGCTGCGCAGGTTGCGGCTGAGGCTGCGGGTAAGGCGGCTCAGGAATACGGGGTAAAGAACCTTGAAGTCAGAATTAAAGGGCCGGGGCCAGGGCGCGAGTCTGCTGTGCGCGCACTGAATGCGGTCGGCTTCAAGATTACCTCCATTGCCGATGTAACCCCCGTTCCTCATAACGGTTGCCGTCCGTCCAAGAAGCGCCGCATCTAACCCCGTAGCGCTTTAATATAGATAGCGCCGTTAATATTTAGCAGGAGAGAAACCTTGGCTGTCAATCTTGATCCCAAATGCCGCCAGTGCCGCCGCGAAGGCGAAAAGCTGTTTCTGAAAGGCGAGAAGTGCTTTACTGATAAGTGTGGCATTGAACGCCGCAGCTACGCGCCAGGCCAGCATGGTCAGAAACAGGTGCGCCTGTCGGACTACGGCGTGCAATTGCGCGAGAAGCAGAAAGTACGTCGTATTTATGGCGTCCTGGAACGTCAGTTCCGCGGTTACTATACGATTGCTGACCGCAGCAAGGGCGTGACCGGCGAGAGCCTGCTGCAGCTTCTGGAATGCCGTCTGGACAACGTTGTTCATCGTATGGGCTTCGGCGTGTCCCGCCGCGAGTCGCGCCAGATCGTGCGCCACAATGGCATTCTGGTAAACGGCCGCCGCGTGAATATCCCGTCTTATCAGGTCAAGGCTGGCGACGTTGTTGAAGTTGCCGATAAGTCGAAGGCTCAGCTGCGTATCAAGGCTGCGGTCGCGGCCGCCGAACAGCGTGGTTTCCCGGAATGGATCGAAGTGGATGTGAAGGCGCTGAAGGGCGTGTATAAAGCCAAGCCACAGCGTACCGAGTTGCCCTCAACCATCAACGAGCATCTCGTGGTTGAATTGTACTCGAAGTAATCACTGAACCACTTTTAAATAGAGGATCCAGCATGCAAAGCAGTGCTACCGAACTTCTGAAGCCACGTGTTGTAGATGTTGAAGCGGCGTCGCCCGTTCGCGCCCGTATTTCCATGGAGCCGTTCGAGCGGGGCTACGGCCATACGCTGGGCAACGCCCTGCGCCGCATTTTGCTGTCCTCGATGCCAGGCTATGCCATCACCCAGGTCAAGATCGAGGGTGTGGTGCATGAGTATTCGACTATCGATGGTGTGCAGGAAGACGTGGTCGACATCCTGCTCAACCTTAAAGGCATTGCACTGAAGCTGCACAACCGCTCCGAAGCCACCCTGATGCTGTCGAAAAAGGGTGAGGGCGTGGTGACGGCGGGTGACATCGAAACCGGTCATGATGCAGAGATCGTCAACCCTGATCATGTGATTGCTCACATTACCAAGGGTGGCAAGCTCGACATGGAAATCAAGATCGAGCAGGGCCGAGGCTATCAGCCCGTTACTGCACGACGTGTCGCCGAAGATGTGCGCAGTATCGGCACGATCCTGCTGGATGCTTCTTTCAGCCCGGTTCGCCGCGTCAGTTATGCAGTCGAAAGCGCCCGCGTTGAGCAGCGTACCGACCTGGACAAGCTGGTTGTCGATATTGAAACCAATGGTGTGGTCGATCCAGAAGAGGCGATTCGCTATGCCGCGCATATTCTGGTCGATCAGTTGTCCGTGTTTGCCGAGCTGAAAAGCACGCCAGCCGAGATCGAGGCGCCCCGTGCACCGCAGGTTGACCCAATTCTGCTGCGTCCGGTGGACGATCTTGAACTCACCGTGCGTTCTGCCAATTGTCTGAAGGCGGAAAATATTTATTATATCGGTGATCTGATCCAGCGCACCGAAAACGAGTTGCTGAAGACCCCTAATCTGGGACGCAAGTCGCTGAACGAAATCAAGGATATACTCGCCTCCAAGGGCCTGACGCTGGGCATGAAGCTGGAAAACTGGCCGCCAGTCGGTCTGGGTGAGCGTGGCATAAGTTAGTTCTTGGAAGACGAAAGAAACACCACAAGGGTACTCCAACTTTTCATGTGCTCTTGTCCTATGCGACCCGCAGGGGAGTGTAGGGAAAGCCATGAAAGATTGTATGCAAGGGAAGGATAGATCATGCGTCACCGTTTAGGACTTAGAAAACTCAACCGCACCAGCAGCCACCGTCTGGCGATGTTGCGCAACATGACCAACTCGCTGTTGCGTCACGAAGCCATCACCACCACGCTGCCCAAGGCGAAGGAACTGCGCCGTGTAGCCGAGCCGATGATCACGCTGGGCAAGAAGCCGTCGCTGGCCAACCGCCGCATGGCGTTTGACCGTCTGCGCGACCGTGAAATGGTCGTCAAACTGTTCGATACACTCGGCCCACGCTACCAGAACCGCAACGGCGGCTATCTGCGCATCCTCAAGTGCGGCTTCCGTCAGGGCGACAATGCACCGATGGCGATCGTTGAACTGATGGATCGTCCTGCTGCTGAAGCTGAAAGCGCATAACCGCGTTCTCTGCGTCAAACAAAAAAGCCAGGTAGCCACCTGGCTTTTTTGTTTCCGTCCTCCCTATGCGAGCAGTCCTGCCAGGTAGCGTCCGGTAAAGCTTTCCGGAGCCTCAGCGACCTGCTCCGGGGTTCCCGCGGCGATGATCTGCCCGCCGCCCCCGCCGCCCTCCGGACCGAGATCGACGACCCAGTCGGCCGTCTTGATCACGTCCAGATTATGCTCGATCACCACCACGGTGTTGCCGCTGTCGCGCAGTCGATGCAGCACCTTCAAAAGCAGCTCGATATCGTGGTAATGCAGGCCGGTGGTGGGCTCGTCCAGGATATACAGAGTGCGTCCCGTGTCGCGCTTGCTTAGCTCCAGAGAAAGCTTCACCCGCTGCGCCTCGCCGCCGGACAGGGTGGTCGCGCTCTGTCCCAGGGTGATATAGCCCAGTCCGACATCGAGCAGCGTGGCGAGCTTTCTTGCCACCACCGGGACCGGGCTGAAGAACTCGTGCGCCTGTTCCACCGTCATCGCCAGGATTTCGTGGATGTTCTTGCCCTTGTACTGGATTTCCAGGGTCTCGCGGTTGTAGCGCTTGCCGTGGCAGACGTCGCAGGGCACGTAGATATCGGGCAGGAAGTGCATTTCCACCTTGATCACGCCATCGCCTTCGCAGGCCTCGCAGCGCCCACCCTTGACGTTGAAGGAGAAGCGCCCCGGCCCGTAGCCGCGCTCGCG
>CAMTYG010000190.1:0-20145 GCA_947085875.1 uncultured Sulfuricella sp. | reverse complement strand
CACCTCTTCCTTGACGTCCGCCACCAGCTTGTCGTCGGCCCAGATGTCGTCAAACCATGCCTTGAGGTCGGCCCGGTCGCGGTCGCTATCGACGATCAGGTTGAGCTCAATGTTGGGTGTGGCAGAAAATCCAAGCCCACGCCGAGTGAAGTTGGAGCTGCCCAGAATGGCGTGTTCGCGGTGGCCGTCATGGATGTGGTAGAGCTTGCCGTGTAGCAGATTAGCTTGGCGGATCGAGCGAATTTCGACCTTGTTTTTTATCCATTCCGCACAACGCCGGGCGATTTCCTTCTGTTGCAGGCGGTTGGCCAGTTCCAGCCCTTCGTCCTCAATCTTGAAGGATTTCTTGTCGGTTTTTTCGGGGTCAAGCGTTGCAACAAAGCGCGGTTCGCCAAACAAGAAGCGCAGAGTTTCGATGTGGTCAAGCCTGTCTGCCATCGCCTCGTAAGCGTAAATGGTGAAGTACGCCGAGACGATGGATAGCTGGCTACTGTCGGCAACTTTCTCAACGAGGAAATCGGCAACTTTGCCACATGAGTGGTTGTCACGGATGCCATAATTATTCGATCCATTAGCTGCCATCGCGTATCCTTGCGTCATCGTTCTTCGCACACCCCCACGGCTAGCCCAGCCGTCAACCCCTGAGACTTTATTTTGCCTTTGCCGCCAGATGCGGCGCGATGGTCTGGAGTAGCTGTACGAACATTTTAGGATTGCCGGCAACGATGTTGCCGCTTTGCAGGTAGTTCGACTCGCCCTGGAAATCGCCCACCAGTCCACCCGCTTCCTGCACCATGAGCGCACCGGCGGCGATATCCCAGGCTTTCAGGTCGAATTCCCAGAAGCCGTCGAAGCGGCCGGCGGCGGTGTAGGCCAGGTCCAGCGCGGCTGAACCGGGCCGGCGCAGGCCGGCGGTTTTCTGCATCAGTTCGCGGAAAATGCCCAGATAGGCGTCGAGATGGGTGAAGTCGCGGAACGGGAAGCCGGTGCCGATCAGGGCATCCTTCAAGTATTCGCAGCGGCTGACACGGAGCCGGCGGTCGTTGAGGAAGGCGCCGCCGCCGCGCGTGGCGGTGAACAGGTCATTGCGGCTGGGGTCGTAGATGACGGCGTGGGTCAGCACGCCCTTGTGCTGCATGGCGATTGAAACGGCGTATTGCGGGAAACCGTGGAGGAAGTTGGTGGTGCCGTCGAGTGGGTCGATGATCCACTGGAATTCCGAGTCGCCCTGTGCGCCGCTTTCTTCTGCTAAAATTGCGTGTTTCGGGTAGGCTTCCAGCAGGACTTCCTTGATGGCATCTTCCGCTTTTTGATCCACTTCGCTGACAAAATCATTGAAGCTCTTGTGCTTGATCGTGAGCGAATCCAGGTTTTGGGAGGCGCGGTTGATGATCTGGCCGGCGCGGCGCGCGGCCTTGACCGCGGTGTTGAGCATGGGATGCATGGGTTATCCTGGGAAAGTTAAGGAACAAA
Organism: uncultured Sulfuricella sp.; assembly: GCA_947085875.1. Taxonomy (GTDB): domain Bacteria; phylum Pseudomonadota; class Gammaproteobacteria; order Burkholderiales; family Sulfuricellaceae; genus Sulfuricella. The sequence continues at coordinate 18,672 of CAMTYG010000190.1, read as the reverse complement.
ACGCTAAGCGTAACACCGCTATTTTAAAGGGAAACCACGGATGAAGAAACCCAATGTTCTGAATAACATTCGCATCGTGCTCAGTCACACCAGCCACCCCGGCAATATCGGCGCGGCTGCGCGGGCGATGAAGACGATGGGATTGGAGCGCCTTTATCTGGTCAACCCCAAGGCCTTTCCTGATCCAGTCGCGGATGCGCGCGCTGTCGGGGCGTTGGACGTACTGGAGAAGGCGCAGGTTTGCACTACTTTGGACGAGGCGTTGGCCGGCACGGTGCTCGCCGTGGCGGTAACCGCCCGGCGACGCGATCTCTCCCACGAAATGCTGTCCGCGCATCAAGCAGCGTCCCGCATGCTCGATCTTGCCGCCCAGGGTGATGTGGCGCTGCTGTTCGGCACCGAAATGTCGGGGCTGTCCAACGCCGAACTGGACAAGTGCCAACTGCTCGCCACCATACCCGCCAATCCGGAGTTCAGCTCGCTGAACCTGGCCTCCGCGGTGCAAATCCTGGCTTACGATCTGCGCATGGCCTTGCTGAATCTGGCTCCTCTGGGCGAGGGTGAGGTACCTGCTGCAAAAGCCCAGGAGGCCGCCAGTTTCGAAGATGTGGAGCGGTTCTATCAACACCTGGAGCGGACCATGATCGACACCGGTTTTCTCGATCCGGCTTGCCCAGGGCGCTTGATGCAGCGGTTGAGAAGGTTGTTTGCACGGGCGCGCCCGGAAAAGGAAGAGGTCAGCATCCTGCGCGGGATTTTGACTTCGGTGGAAAAATTCACAAATAAATGAAAAACCCTATAGTTGACTAAAGGAGTCTGGAATATAATATTTTCCTTATATTTCGGAATCGAGATCTGGGTGCCTCTAAAAATTCAGAGTTCGCCCAAATGCAAGGCGCGGAAAAAATTTCGCCGCGCCGCATATGATTGATATGTAAGCAAGAAATTTTTTTCCGCAACGCAGTAGTTGGGATGAAATCTGGATTTTTAGAGGTACCCTGATGTTCGATCATTTGCGGGAAGATATATCGGTGGTGTTCGAGCGGGACCCGGCCGCGCGTTCCGCCTGGGAGGTGCTGACCACCTATCCTGGCCTGCATGCGCTGCTGGTGCACCGCTTGTCGCGGCGTCTGTGGCAATGGAACCTGAAGTGGCCGGCGCGCTTTGTCGCCTATCTGGGCCGCTGGCTGACCGGCATCGAGATTCATCCGGCCGCGCTAATCGGGCGGCGCGTCTTCATCGACCACGGTATGGGCGTGGTCATCGGCGAAACGGCCGAGATCGGCGACGATTCGACGCTTTATCACGGCGTTACGCTGGGCGGCACTTCATGGAGCAAGGGCAAACGTCATCCTACTCTGGGCAAGGGGGTGGTGGTCGGCGCCGGCGCCAAGATCCTGGGCCCGATTTTCATCGGTGATGGCGCCAGGGTGGGCTCCAACGCGGTGGTGGTGAAGGATGTTCCTGCGGGCGCCACGGCGGTGGGTATTCCGGCGCGAATTATCGACCCGACCCAGGCGGAGGTGCGCGAAAGCAAGGCTCAGAAAATGGGGTTTTCTGCCTATGCCATTAGTGCCGACATGAACGATCCGGTCGTCAAGGCGATCCACGGCCTGCTTGACCACACCGTGGTGCTGGACCAGCGCGTCGAGCTGATCCTGGCGCAGTTGAAGAAGATGGGGGTCGAGGTGGCGCCGCTGGCTCAGCCCCAGGATCAATTCGATGCGAACTATTTGAACAAAATAGTTGACTAAAATAATAAGGTATTATAGAGTTGCAGCATGACTTTCATGAGAAGGAATTAATATGCGACTGACAACCAAGGGACGTTTCGCGGTGACCGCAATGCTCGATCTGGCCTTGCGCCGGGGCGGTGGGCCGGTGACGCTGGCCGGGATCAGCGAGCGCCAGAAAATTTCCCTGTCTTACCTCGAGCAGCTGTTTGGCAAGCTGCGTCGCCATGGGCTGGTGGAGAGCGTGCGTGGTCCGGGTGGCGGCTATTATCTGGCCAAGAGCCTTGATGATATCGCGGTCTCGGACATCATCAAGGCGGTGGATGAGCCGATTGATGCCACTCAGTGCGGCGGGCTGGGCAACTGCCATGACGAGCACGAGTGCATGACCCATGAATTGTGGACCAGTCTGAGCAGAAAAATTCACGAATATCTGGCGTCGGTTACGCTGGCGCATCTGGTGGCGCAGCAACGCGGGGTCGGCGTGGCGGAGATACAAGACAATTCCCAGCCTGGGTCAAGACGCCGCCCCCTTTCTGCTGCCTCTCTCCCAGAGGGGCTGCCCTCACCCCAGCCCTCTCCCAAAGGGAGAAGGGGCAATGGTGAAGGGCGCTTGCTCTGATCGGGATGTTGCCAGCGTACTTTGACCACAATGCCACCACGCCGCTTGACGAGCGTGTGTTGCAGGCGATGCTGCCGTTTTTTCGGGAGCGTTACGGTAACGCCTCCAGTCGTCACGAGTACGGGCGGGTAGCGCGCAAGGCGGTGGACGATGCGCGTGAGCAGGTGGCGGACAGGGTCGGCGCGCATCCTTCGCAGGTGGTTTTTGTTAGCGGTGGCACCGAAGCCAACAACCTGCTGATTAAAGGCGCGGCGGCGCGGCTCCGGCCTTCACAGATCGCGCTGAGCGCGGTGGAGCATCCGAGCGTGACCAGGCCGGCGCAGGAATTGCGCGAGCAGGGCTGGAAGGTGAGGAGGCTGGCGGTGGACAGCGCTGGCCGGCTCGAAATGGAGGATGTGAAAACTGCACTGCGTGAGTCAGCCACCGGGCTGGTGTCGGTGATGCTGGCCAACAATGAAACGGGTGTGGTGCAGGATGTGGCGGCGGTGGCGGAGCTGGCGCGCGGCGTGGGCGCAATGGCGCATACCGATGCGGTGCAGGCGCTGGGCAAGATGCCGGTCAGTTTTGCCGCGTTGAACGTACATGCAATGACGATTTCCGCACACAAGGTATACGGGCCGAAAGGTATCGGTGCACTGATTCTGGACAAGCGCCTCGATATCCAGCCGCAAATCACTGGCGGCGAGCATGAGAAGGGGTTGCGCGCGGGCACCGAGAACGTGCCGGCGATCGTTGGTTTCGGCGCGGCTTGTGCGCTGGCGGCCGAGCTTCCGCTTAAGCTCCCGCAAATGCGGGAGCGGATGGACCAGGGTTTGCGGACAATGGGTGCGGTACTGTTCGGCGATGGCGCCGAGCGTTTGGCCAATACCAGCTATTTCGCCATTCCCGGCGTTGACGGCGAAACACTGGTAATGGCGCTGGACCGTGCCGGGTTTGCGGTGGCGAGCGGGTCGGCCTGCTCCAGCGGTGGCACTGACCCGAGCCCGGTATTGCTGGCCATGGGGGTTGAGCGTGAGCTGGCGCGGTGTGCGGTGCGCGTCAGCCTGGGCAGGGATAATGAAATGAGTCAGATCGAGCGGTTTTTGTTGGCACTGCAGGGCGAAATTCTCGGGCTGAAAAGGCTGGTGGCGGTTTGATCTTATGTAGGGTGCAATAAGCGAAGCGCATTGCACCATGTCGCGCAACATACGGCGCAATGCGCTTCGCTTATTGACGCCCTACGACGGCGGTTTTTAGAATAAGGCGGAGAAGTAAAAAATGATTAAGCGGCCAATTTATCTGGATTATTCTGCAACTACGCCGGTTGATCCGCGCGTGGCGGAAAAAATGATTCCTTATCTGACCGAAAAATTCGGCAACCCGGCGAGCCGCTCCCATGAATTTGGCTGGGATGCGGAAAAAGCGGTTGAAGAGGCGCGCGAGCAGGTTGCCGCGCTGGTCAATGCCGATCCCAGGGAAATCATCTGGACTTCGGGCGCAACCGAATCGAACAACCTCGCCATCAAGGGCGCCGCGCACTTCTACAAAGGCAAGGGCAAGCATCTGGTCACGGTGATGACCGAGCACAAGGCGGTGATCGATACCATGCGCCACCTCGAGAGCGAAGGCTATGAAGTCACCTATCTCATGCCGGAATCAAGCGGCCTGGTGGATAGGGAGAAATTCAAGGCTGCCTTGCGCCCTGACACCATTCTCGCCTCCGTCATGCTGGTCAACAACGAGATCGGGGTGATTCAGGATATCGCCAGCTTAGGCGAGATTTGCCGCGCCAGGGGCGTGCTTTTTCACGTCGATGCCGCCCAGGCCACCGGCAAGGTGACGATTGATCTGGCCCAACTAAAAGTCGATCTGATGTCCTTCTCTGCCCACAAGACCTATGGCCCGAAAGGCATCGGTGCGCTGTACGTGCAGAGGAAGCCGCGCGTGCGGCTGGAAGCGCAAATGCACGGCGGCGGCCACGAACGCGGGTTGCGCTCCGGCACTCTGGCGACGCACCAGATCGTCGGCATGGGCGAGGCGTTCCGCATTGCGCGCGAGGAAATGGCCACCGAGAACGAGCGCATCCGCTATCTGCGCGACCGGCTCTACCAAGGGCTGTCGCAGATCGAGGAAGCGCACGTCAATGGCGACATGGAACAACGGGTGCCGCACAACCTGAATATCAGCTTCAGCTTTGTCGAGGGTGAATCGCTGATCATGGCGATCCGCGAACTCGCGGTTTCCAGCGGCTCCGCCTGCACTTCCGCGAGCCTGGAGCCTTCCTATGTGCTGCGCGCCCTGGGTCGCAGCGACGAACTGGCGCACAGTTCGATCCGTTTCACGATAGGCCGCTTTACCACCGAAGAAGAGATCGACTTTGCGATTGATCTGGTGAAGGCGAAGATCGGCCGCTTGCGCGAAATGTCTCCGTTGTGGGACATGTTCAAGGAAGGCGTCGATTTAAGTACCGTACAGTGGGCAGCACACTAATTACAGGAGGCTAAAATGTCTTACAGCACAAAAGTATTGGATCACTACGAAAATCCCCGTAATGTCGGGACTTTCGGCAAGGACGATGAAGGCGTTGCCACCGGCATGGTCGGGGCGCCCGCCTGCGGCGACGTAATGAAGCTGCAGATCAAGGTGAACAAGGACGGCGTGATCGAGGATGCGAAGTTCAAAACTTACGGCTGCGGCTCGGCGATCGCATCGAGCTCGCTGGTGACCGAGTGGGTCAAGGGCAAGACCCTGGACGAGGCACTCACCATCAAAAACACCCAGATTGCGGAAGAGCTGGCGTTGCCGCCGGTGAAGATTCACTGCTCGGTGCTGGCGGAAGACGCCATCAAGGCGGCGGTGGCCGATTACAAGGCCAAGCACGGCGCGATGGTTGAAACTGCGGCCTGTAAAGGCTCGGATTGTACTGTTTAAAGGAGATACAACATGGCAGTTACCCTGACTGAGAAGGCCGCCACCCACGTCAAGAATTTTATCGCCAAGCGTGGCAAGGGCGTGGGTTTGCGGCTGGGCGTGCGCACCAGCGGTTGTTCCGGCATGGCCTACACGCTGGAATTTGCCGATGAATTCAACGACACCGACAGCCAGTTCGAAAGCTTTGGAGTGAAGGTTCTCGTTGATCCGAAGAGCCTGGTTTATCTTGAAGGCACCGAGCTGGATTTCGTGCGCGAAGGACTGACCGAGGGCTTCAAGTTCAACAACCCTAACGTCAAGAACTCGTGCGGTTGCGGCGAGAGCGTCGGTTTTTAGGGGCAGTCAAGTTGAATCGTATGGATGCCACTCAGATAGACCGCTTCCCCCTTTGTAAAAGGGGGATTGAGGGGGATTTAGCATGAACGGCACACGATGAACTTTGATTTCAGCAAGAACCATTTCGAGCTGTTCGGTATTCCACCGCTCTACCAGATCGACCTGATCCAGTTGGAGCAGGCCTATCGCGACATCCAGAGTCAGATCCATCCTGACAAATTCACGCACCTTTCCGATGCGGAGCGCAGGCTGTCGATGCAGTGGTCGACGCAGGCCAACGAGGCTTACCAGACACTCAGGCAGCCTCTGGGCAGGGCGCGTTATTTGCTGCATTTGAATGGCGTCGAGATCCATGAGGAAATCAATACGGCGATGTCGCCCGCCTTCCTGATGCAGCAGATGGAGTGGCGCGAGGCGATCGGCGAAGCCAGGGCGGCCAAGGATGCGCCCGCATTGGAGCATTTGAGAGGTCAGTTGCGCGCCGAAATTCAGGCGCAACAGCACCAGTTGTCTGATTTGCTGGATAAGGACAAGAATTATCCGAAGGCTGCGGAAATGGTCCGCGAGCTAAAATTCATGGAAAAATTGCGCGAGGAAATCAACTACGCGCTGGAGGCTCTGGACGCATAATCCTGGAAATGTAGGTTGGGTTTGTTGGGTATCGCAAAGAACCGCTCAACCCAACCTACATGGCTGAATGGTTACCCAATAGGTTTAATAATGGCATTACTTCAAATCGCAGAACCCGGCATGAGCACTGCGCCGCACCAGCATCGGCTGGCGGTAGGGATAGACCTGGGCACGACCAATTCCCTGGTGGCAACGGTCAGGAGCGGGATGAGCGTTGTGCTGCATGACGAGAATGGCCGTGGATTGTTGCCTTCGGTGGTGCGCTACCATGCGGACGGCAGTACCGACGTCGGCTATCCCGCACAGGCGATGCAAAGCCGGGATCCCCACAACACCATCGTTTCGGTGAAGCGCTTCATGGGCCGGGGGCTGCGCGATCTGCCCGATGCCGGCAGCATGCCTTATCAGTTTGTCGATGCGCCCGGCATGGTGCAGATCAAGACCGTGGCCGGTGTGAAAAGCCCGGTCGAGGTGTCGGCCGAGATCCTCAAAGTGCTGCGCGATCGTGCCGAGAAGGCGCTGGGCGGCGATCTGGTGGGGGCGGTGATCACAGTGCCGGCCTATTTTGACGACGCCCAGCGCCAGGCCACCAAGGATGCGGCCCGGCTGGCCGGACTCAACGTGCTGCGCCTGCTGAACGAACCTACCGCGGCGGCGGTCGCCTACGGGCTGGATAATGCGGCGGAAGGTGTTTACGCCGTTTACGACCTGGGCGGTGGCACTTTCGATATTTCCATTCTGCGTTTGTCCAAAGGCGTGTTCGAAGTGCTGGCGACTAACGGCGACTCCGCACTCGGCGGCGACGATTTCGACCACCGCATCTATTGCTGGATACTTGAGCAGGCCAAGCTGTCCGGCATGAAGCCGCAGGATGCACGCCTGCTCCTGACCCGCGCGCGCGAAGCCAAGGAAGACCTGACTTTCCGCCCCGAGGTGCGCATCAATGCGGTACTGGGTGCCGGTGAAACAGTGGATCTCACGCTCGCCTCCGAGACTTTTATCGAGATCACCCGCAGCCTGGTCAACAAGACGCTGGCGCCCACCCGAAAAGCGCTGCGCGATGCCGGGCTGGAGCCTGAAGACGTGAAGGGGGTGGTGATGGTGGGCGGGGCGACGCGCATGCCTCAGATCCAGCGCGCGGTTGGGCAGCTTTTCCGCCAGGAGCCGCTCAACAATCTCGACCCGGACAAGGTGGTCGCACTGGGCGCGGCGATCCAGGCCAATGTGCTGGCCGGAAACCGTTCCGACGATGACTGGCTGTTGCTCGATGTGATTCCGCTTTCGCTGGGTCTGGAAACCATGGGCGGACTGGCGGAGAAGGTCATCCCGCGTAACTCCACCATCCCCGTGGCGCGCACCCAGGAATTTACCACTTACAAGGACGGCCAGACCGCGATGAGCATCCATGTGGTGCAGGGCGAGCGCGAACTGGTGAGCGATTGCCGCTCCCTGGCCAAATTCGAACTGCGCGGCATTCCGCCGATGGTGGCGGGTGGGGCGCGTATCCGTGTCACCTTTCAGGTGGATGCCGATGGCCTGCTCAGTGTGTCCGCGCGCGAAAAAAGCAGCGGTGTGGAGGCTTCGGTGGTGGTGAAGCCGTCCTATGGTCTCAGCGATGATGAAATTGCCCGGATGCTGCTCACTTCACAGGAAAATGCCAAGGTTGACATGGCTTCGCGCGCATTGCGCGAGCAGCAGGTCGAGGCCGGGCGCCTGATTGAGGCGATCGAGGCGGCGCTCACCGAAAATGGCGACACTCTACTCGGTGCAACGGAGCGCGCCGAGATCGACGAAGGAATGGCGGCGCTGCGCCGGACCCTGGAAGGCGCCAACCATCAGCTAATCAAAGAGCAGATCGAAAACCTGAACCATATTTCCGAGATGTTTGCCGCACGACGCATGGACCAGAGCGTACAAAAGGCACTGACCGGCCTTAAACTGGAAGAACTTTGAGACTTAAATCATGCCTCAATTGATAGTGTTACCTAACGAGCACCTCTGCCCCGATGGCGCATTGATCGAGGCGAAGCCCGGCGTATCCATCTGCGATACCCTGCTTGAGCACGGCATCGAAATCGAGCATGCCTGCGAGAAGGCGTGCGCCTGCACCACCTGCCATGTGGTGGTGCGCGAAGGCTACGAATCGCTGGATCCCGCCGAAGAGCAGGAGGAGGACATGCTGGACAAGGCCTGGGGGCTGGAGCCGGCCTCGCGCCTTTCCTGCCAGGCGATCGTCAAGGATAGCGATCTGGTGATTGAAATTCCGAAATACACCATCAATCTGGCCAGCGAGAAGCACTGAAGGAGGGCATCATGAAGTGGACCGATACGCTGGAGATCGCCATCGAACTTTACGAAAAATTTCCCGAAGTGGATCCCCGCTATGTCCGCTTTACCGATTTGCACCGCTGGGTTACCGGGTTGGCGGGCTTTGATGACGACCCGATCAAATCCAGCGAGAAAATTCTTGAAGCGATCCAGATGGCCTGGATCGGCGAGACCGAATGATTCCCTTCCATCGCCAGGCTTTCGCCTGACAGGCGGGTTTTCGCCAGCCGATAAAACACCTGCTCCCCTACTATATCTTGTGGAAATGATGTAAACTTCACACCAGATGTGCTACCTGCGCTGCCCTATGGCCGAGGGGGATAAATGGCGGAAGACAGCGATTTAGAAAAAACAGAACCTGCGTCACCGCGACGCATAGAGCAGGCCCGCGAGAAGGGGCAGGTCGCCCGTTCCCGCGAACTATCGACCTTCACCGTGTTGATGGCTGCCGGCGCCGGCTTGATGATGATGGGTCCGCAACTGATGGATGGTCTGGCCGGGGTGATGCGTGGCGGCCTGATGCTGGACCGGGCGGCGGCATTCGACCCCCTGATGATGCTGGCCCGTCTTCATCAACTGGCATTGAGCGCCCTCGTTACCTTTCTTCCTTTCATCCTGTTGATGGTCGTTGCCGCAATTTTTGCGCCGATGGTGCTGAGCGGCTGGCTGTTTTCCTTCCAGGCATTGCAACCCGACTTCAGCCGCATCGATCCGCTGAAAGGCATCGGCCGTCTGTTTTCCTGGAACAGCCTGGTCGAGCTGGCCAAGACCCTGGCCAAGTCGGCCCTGATTGGAGGCGTCGCCTACTGGGTAATCATGCACCATAAGGAAGCGATGTTTTCTCTGGCGGGCGAATCGGTCAATCAAAGTATTGCTCATTTGGGCGGCCTGCTTGGTGTGACCTTTCTGACTATCGTCAGTTCGATGATTTTGATCGTGGCGATTGATGTGCCCTTCCAGTTGTGGGAGCACTCCAACAAACTGAAGATGACCAAAGAGGAAGTGCGCCGGGAGAACAAGGAGTCGGAAGGCTCGCCCGAAGTCAAGGCGCAAATCCGTCGGATGCAGCGCGAGATGGCGCGTCGTCGCATGATGGCGGAGGTGCCCAAGGCCGACGTGATCGTCACCAACCCGACCCATTACGCCGTGGCGTTGCGCTATCAGGACAAGCTGATGGGTGCGCCGGTCATCGTTGCCATGGGCTCTGAGTTGTTGGCGGCCCGCATCAGGGAGTTGGGCGAGGAGCATCACATCCCGATCCTGGAGGCGCCGCCTCTGGCCCGAGCCCTGTTCCGCCATGGCGAGCTGGGCGAGGAAATCCCGGCCGCGCTTTATACGGCGGTAGCCGAAGTGCTGGCCTATGTCTACCAGCTGCGCAGCTATGAAACAGGCGGGGGCGTGCCGCCGCAACCGCCACGGAGCCTGCCGGTGCCGCCGGGCCTTGACCCGGAAAGTGAAATCGCATGAACGCCAGGGTTGATGGAATGAACTTGCCGGGCGGCCTGAGCCTGAAAAAACTGGCCGGCCCGATCCTGATCATCATGATTCTGGGCATGATGATCCTGCCGCTGCCGCCTATCCTGCTTGACCTGCTGTTCACTTTCAACATCGCTCTGGCGATGATCGTGCTGCTGGTCAGCCTGTATACCACCAAGCCGCTCGAATTCGCCGTATTTCCCACCGTGTTGCTGGTGACCACGCTGCTGCGGCTGTCGCTCAACGTGGCGTCCACCCGGGTGATATTGCTCGAAGGGCACACCGGTCCCGACGCTGCGGGCAAGGTGATCGAGGCCTTCGGCCATTTTCTGGTGGGCGGCAACTATGCGGTGGGGATCACCGTGTTCATCATCCTGGTGATCATCAATTTCGTGGTGATCACCAAGGGCGCCGGACGGATCGCCGAGGTCAGCGCGCGCTTCACTCTGGACGCCATGCCCGGCAAGCAGATGGCGATCGATGCTGATCTCAACGCCGGCCTGATCGGCGAGGATGAAGCCAGAACACGCCGCGCCATCATTTCCCAGGAAGCGGATTTCTTCGGCTCGATGGACGGCGCCAGCAAATTCGTGCGCGGCGATGCCATCGCCGGCATTCTGATCATGCTGATCACCATCATCGGCGGATTGGCGATAGGCATGTTGCAGCACAACCTGGATTTCGCCACGGCTGCCAATACTTACACTTTGCTTGCCATCGGCGATGGTCTGGTGGCGCAGATTCCTGCTCTGGTGATTTCGACCGCGGCAGGTATCGTGGTGAGCCGCGTCTCCACCGACGAGGATTTGAGCACCCAACTCCTCGGCCAGTTGTTCAGCCAGCCACTGGTGCTCTACATTACCGCCACGATTATCGGCGTAATGGGCCTGATTCCCGGCATGCCGAATTTTTCCTTCCTGATGCTGGCGGCCACGCTGGCCGGCTCAGCCTACTACATCGAACAGCGTGCGCGACAACCGCAGGCGCTTGAGATTGCTGCACCGGTGCAGGCGCCGATCGAGCCGGTCGAGGTGAGCTGGAACGATGTGATGCCGGTGGATATCCTGGGGCTGGAGGTCGGCTATCGCCTCATTCCCCTGGTGGACCGGAATCAGGATGGAGAGCTGTTACGGCGTATTCGCGGCATTCGCAAGAAATTTGCTCATGAAATGGGGTTCGTGGTCCCGGCCGTGCATATCCGCGACAATCTGGAACTCAAGCCAAATGGCTACCGCCTTGCCTTGAAGGGTGTCGAGATGGGGCGGGGCGAGGCTTATGTCGGCATGTTTCTGGCGATCAACCCCGGTCGGGTGCTTGGCAACCTGGCCGGCACGCCCACTCGCGACCCTGCCTTTGGTCTCCCCGCTGTCTGGATCGAGGCCGAACTGCGTGAGCGGGCGCAGACTCTCGGTTACACCGTGGTGGATGCCAGCACGGTGATTGCAACCCACCTGTCCAACATCATCCAATCGCACAGCGCTGAACTGTTGGGCCGCGAGGAAGTGCAGCAGTTGCTGGATCATCTGGCGAAGGAATCGCCCAAACTGGTCGAGGAACTGGTGCCGAAGCTATTGTCCCTTTCCACGTTGCACCGCGTCTTGCAAAGCCTGTTGGAAGAGGGGGTGCATATCCGCGACATGCGTACTGTTATCGAAACCCTTGCCGAGCATGCGCCCCGCACGCAAAACGTCGATGAGCTGGCGTCCCTGGTTCGGGTCGCGCTGGGACGTGCTATCATCCAGCAGATTTATCCGGGCATGAATGAACTGCAAGTTATTACGCTGGACCCTGGCCTGGAGGGGCTTCTGATGCAGGCGACGCAGACGTCGGGCGCTGAAGGCGCCGGACTGGAGCCCGGTCTGGCGGAAAGCCTGCTGGCGCAGGCGCAGGCCGTGGCGCAGAACCAGGAGCAGATCGGTCTGCCGCCCGTGCTGCTGGTTCAGGCGCCGTTGCGCGGTCTGATGTCGCGCTTCCTGCGGCGCGCTGTGCCTCAACTCAAGGTCATTTCTCATGCCGAGGTGCCGGATTCAAAAACCATTAGAGTGACCGCCGTATTGGGGGGCAGGGGATGAACGTCCGGAAATTTCATGCCAGCACCACGCGCGAGGCCCTGCGCCAGGTGAGGGACGCACTGGGCGCCGACGCCATCATCCTGTCCAACCGCCAAGTGGCTGGCGGCATCGAGATCATGGCGGTGGCGGATATGGATATGTCATCCCTTGCCGGCAGCCCGGTGAGCCCGTCCCCAGCCAGGGCGCGACCGGCTCCCGCGGAATTTTTCACCCGCGCCGAGCCCCCGCCACTCCCACCACCCGCTGCCGTAACTTCTCCGATTTCACGATCACAAATCGCCGAGTTGCAGGAAAAGAGCAAGCCGGCTGTGGTGGAAACGGGGAGCAAGGATGCTCCGCCGGACCTGATGAGTCAGGAAATCGTCCGCGAAATCAAGTTGCTGCGGGGAATGCTGGAAGGCCAGCTGTCAGGCTTTGCCTGGGGCGAGCTGCAACGGGAGGGTCCCGCCAAGGTCGAAGTATTGCGCCACCTGTTGAGCGTGGGATTCAGCCCGTTGTTATCGCGCCAACTGCTGGATAAAATACCGACCGGCTATGACCTGGAAAAAAGCCTGCGCTGGCTGAAGGCGGCGCTGATGCACAACCTGCATGTCGTGAAGGCGGGCGACGACATTGTCGAGCGCGGGGGCGTCTATGCGTTGACCGGACCCACCGGGGTCGGCAAGACCACCACCGTGGCGAAGCTGGCGGCGCGCTGCACCTTGAAGCATGGCCCGGCCAGTCTGGCCCTGATCACTACCGATACGTACCGGATCGGTGCTCACGAGCAGTTGCGCATTTACGGCAAGATACTCGGCGTGCCGGTTTACGTGATTAAGGATGAGGCCGATTTGCAGCTCACCCTGTCCGATCTGCGGAACAAGCACCTGATCCTGATCGACACGGTCGGCATGAGCCAGCGCGATCGCCGCCTTTCCGAGCAGGTGGCGCTTCTGTCCGGCGCCGGACGCAGCATCAAGCGCTTATTGCTGCTTTCCGCCAACGGGCAGGGCAGCACACTTGATGACGTTGTCCGTTCCTACAAGAAGGGTGATATGGATGGCTGCATCCTGACAAAAATCGATGAGGCGATCAGTATCGGCCCTGCGCTGGACGTGGTGATCCGCCACAAATTGATGCTCCATTATGTCGCCAATGGACAGCGTGTGCCGGAGGACTTGCACCTCCCCAATCCGGTTTATCTGGTGGATCGGGTCTTGAAACCCGTCCAGGGAGATTCGCCGTTTACTCCGCTGGAATCAGAATATCCATTGGTGATGGCGGCGGCCGGCGGGTTGGCCGGTGCGGAGCCGACTGGCTACACGGAAGCAAAGCGCGACGCGGGAGCTCTGCGTGGCTGATGTCCTGCAGGATCAGGCCGAGGGGCTGCGCCGCTTGCTGGCACGGGACTCGGTGCGGGTCGTGACGCTGACCAGCGGCAGAACCGGGGTCGGAAAAACCAATATTATCGTCAACCTTGCCGCGGCACTGGCCAAGCGTGGCCGACATGTATTGTTGCTGGACGAGCAACAGGGCAAAGGCAGCATGGAAACGTTGCTAGGTCTTACCGCACGCTACGACTTGATGCATGTGATCCGGCGCGAAAAGACGCTGGATGAGGTGATGCTGCGCGGCCCGGAGGGGGTGGACATCGTTTCCGCCGGCAATGGACTGCGAGTGCTGGGAGAATTGGGGCAGGAAGACCAGGATAGTCTGGTGCAGTCGTTCCGTCAGCTGTCGAAAACGGTGGACGTGGTGCTGGTGGATGCCATTGCCGGGGTTGCGAGCAATGTCTTGCCGCTTTCCCTGGCGTCACAGGAAATCGTGATCGTGGTGTCCCCGCATCCTTCATCGATCAAAGACGCCTATGCGCTGATCAAGGTGCTCAACCAGAATTTCGCCATTCACCGTTTCCATATCCTGGCCAGCAAGGTCAAGAACGAGCAGGAGGCGCGAGCGCTGTACGACAACATGGCTGAGGTGGCGGTGCGCTTCCTCGATGTATCCCTGGATTTCATGGGCTATGTGCCGTTTGACGAGAAGCTCAGGCAGGCCGCCCGGATTTTCCGACCGGTCGTGGAAGCATTTCCCGCCGCCGAATCGGCCAAAGCGCTCAGGAACTTGGCGGAAACCATGGAGCAATGGCCGCAACTCTCGGGCGAGGACGGGCGCCTGGAAGCATTCATGCAGCGCCTGATTCAGAGCAGCCGTATGGCGGCGGCGGGCTTTCGTCTATAGAATTGCGCTATGTACGCTAAAACCGGGCCGGAGAAAAATCAATACGTCGTCCAATATGCTCCGCTGGTCAAGCGCATTGCCTATCACCTGATGGCGAGGCTGCCTGCCAGCGTTCAGGTCGATGACCTGATTCAGGTGGGCATGATCGGCCTGCTCGATGCGGCAAGCAATTACGACGACACGCAGGGCGCGCAGTTCGAGACCTATGCAGTTCAGCGCATCCGTGGCGCAATGCTGGATGAATTGCGGCAATGCGACTGGTTGCCGCGCTCGGCGCGGAAAACGCTGCGTCAGATTGAAGTGGCGATGAATGCCCTGGAGCAGCGCGTGTGTCGAACTCCGACCGAGCGCGAAGTGGCCGACGAGTTGCACGTGAGTCTGGATGACTACCAGCAGATGCTGCTGGACGCGCGGGGTTGCCAGTTGCTGCATTACGAGGACTTGCAGGGCGGCGAGGATGAGGACTTTTTCGAGCGCCACTGTGCCGACGACTCTGCCGAACCATTCGCTAAACTGCAGGATGGAAGATTCCGGGCGAAGCTGATCGAGGCAATCAGCCTATTGCCAGAGCGCGAGAAGCTGATGATGGCGATGTACTACGAGGAAGAGTTGAATCTGCGTGAAATCGGCGAGGTGCTGGGCGTTAGCGAATCGCGCGTGTGCCAGCTGCATAGCCAGGCCATGGCACGCTTGCGCAACAAGTTGAAGGAATGGCTGTGAAAATGGAAGGTCATTGGTGCATGGGGTGGAATATTAACTGCGCAGCAGGCACATGGATCTAGTCAGCATATTCGGTATTTTGCTGGCTTTAACCGCGATTATCGGCGGCCAGGTTCTGGAGGGGGGGCATATTGGCTCCCTGCTGCAATTGACGGCATTCATCATTGTCCTTGGCGGCACGATGGGCGCCATCATGCTGCAGAGCTCGCCCAAGATTTTTTTTCAGGGCATGAGACTGGCCAAATGGATAATCTGGCCACCCAAGGCGGTCCCGCAGCTATTGATCGAGCAGGTGCTGAGCTGGAGCAACCTTGCGCGCAAGGGAGGATTGCTGGCGCTGGAGCCGCAGCTGGATGCGTTGCAGGACGCCTTCACCAAAAAAGGATTGCAAATGCTGGTGGACGGCGCCGAGCCGGAGAAGATACGCGAGGCGCTCGAGGTGGAGATTTCCACTTATGAGAAACATCATCTGGATGCTTCGAGAGTCTGGCAGGCTGCGGGCGGCTATGCCCCTACCATTGGCATTCTGGGGGCGGTGCTCGGCCTGATACACGTGATGGAGAATCTGAGTGATCCATCCAAATTGGGAGGGGGTATCGCCGTGGCTTTCGTCGCTACCATTTATGGCGTGGGATCGGCCAACCTGTTTTTTCTGCCGATGTCCGGCAAGCTCAAATACCTTATCGAGCAGGAAGTGGTGATGCGCGAGATGCTGATTGAAGGCCTGGTATCCATTGCCAATGGTGAGAATCCCCGCGTAATTGAATCAAAATTGCAGGGTTACATCATTTAGCCTTTAAGAGCCACTTCCGGCGGCGGTGCACGATGGCGCGCAGACAGAAGCACGAAGAGCATGAAAACCTGGATCGCTGGTTGGTGTCCTATGCCGACTTCATTACCCTGTTGTTCGCCTTTTTTGTCGTGATGTATTCGATTTCCCAGGTTAATGAGGGAAAATACCGGGTGCTGAGCGATTCCCTGGTCAACGCTTTCAAGAATGTACCGACCGTTACCACGCCGATTACACCCGCACTGCGGATCGATGCATCGACCAAGGGGGCGTCGAGCACCGCTCAGGCTCTGGCCCTGAAACAGACGATTTTCGTGCGTAAACCTGATCCCGCCTTTGAAGCCCGTCAGAAACAGCAAACGGAGAAAATGAAAGGTATCGCCACGGATATTCTCAAGGCGATGGAGCCCCTGGTGAAAGAGGGGCAGGTCAGGGTCAGCCAAAGCGTTCATGGCATCGCGATCGAGATCAACGCCAGTGTGCTGTTTGCTCCAGGCCAAGCGTCCCTGGAGCCGGGGTCGGTCAAGGCGCTGCGTGCAGTGGGGCGTGTTCTGGCGCAGGTGCCCAATGACGTTCAGGTGGAAGGGTTTACCGATAACACGCCGATAAACACCCTCGCTTTCCCGTCCAACTGGGAACTGTCATCCGCACGTGCAAGCAGCGTGGTACGCCTGCTTGCAGAGAGCGGGGCGTCGGCCGGGCGTCTGGTTGCCGTGGGTTATGGGGAGTTTCGTCCGGTTGACACCAATAGCACGCCGGAAGGGCGCGCACGGAACCGCCGTGTGACCATCATGATACTGTCGGAGCAACAGGAGAAGATTACAGATATTCCGCTCGCCAGCCAGGTATCCAAGGCTGTGCCGGAGGAAATGCGCACTCCCAAGGCTCCCTGAGCAGCCCTCATAACCCGGGCTAAACCTTGCCGATCGGTCTCCCCAGGCCAAGAGCCTGGGTCTGGCCGTCCGGTCCATACAGCGCGCTCTGATTGGCAGCGGCCTGAAGGACGGCAAGTGCTTGCTGGTTGTTCCTGAGACGGGTGTCGATCATGCTGCCGTTGATCTGGTTGAGTTGCTGGGCGTTTTCCGCAAGTGTCAGCAGTTGCTGCCAGAGTTCGGCAATTTGTGGATTTACTCCAGCGCGCTGCTGCAGCCACTTTGTCATGCTGCCATGTTCCTGGGAGTAACCCTGCGCGCCGAGGAAACGGGCGCGGTTTTCGGCAAGCTGCGACAATAACACCACTTTTTCGGATTTGATCCGGGCCAGCTCGAGCAGGGGGTCAACATTCCCCTGAACCAGAGCATCCTGCTCGGTTTGCAATACCTGGATGAAGTCCTGGAATACTCGTAATTCTGCTTCCAGGTTCTTGACCAAGCCGGAGGTAGAGGCGCTTGCCGGGTCGACTGTCAATGTCAGCCCTTCTGGCTCTGCATCAGGTCTTTAACTGTTGCCAGCAGACTGTCTGCAATGACTTCCGGGTTGATTTTGAAGCGCCCTTCGCTTATGGCCAGTTTGATTGCTTCCACGCGTGCACTATCCACCACCGGCTGGTTGCCCATGCTGTTTTCCATGGCTTGAAGCTGCGATGAAAGCGAGGTGATCCTGACGTTGTCCTGCGAGCCTGATTTCCCTTGCGGTGCGTCAGTCGGCGCGCCCGCCTTCGCGGCTCGTTGCGCTGTTTCTTTGACGCCGCTACTGGTCGGCGGTTTTACGGAGGCATCGATCTTCAAGGTAAATTCCTTCAGGTTGCAGATCGTTTATCGATAACGTCATTGACGCCTCGCGATCTATTAGTGGTTATCCGATTTATGATGAGGATAACGGCATGAATTGGTAAAACTGTAGTGGAGAATGCCTGTTTTTTCAAGTTGACCCGCAGATCAGGCTGATGGCGCAGTCCAGCGTTGTAGTGCCGCTTCGTCACTTTCACGAGCATCCACCCAATGTGCGCCTGTTTCAGTCTGCTCTTTCTTCCAGAACGGCGCCCGGGTTTTCAGATAATCCATGATGAATTCGCAGGCGGCGAAGGCGTCGCCACGATGCGCGCTGCTGACCGCTGCCAGCACGATTTGATCCGTGGGTTTGAGTGGGCCAATGCGGTGGATCACCAGCGCATCGATGATATTCCAGCGCCGCTTCGCTTCCTCCACGATTTCGGCCAATGCTTTTTCCGTCATGCCGGGGTAGTGTTCCAGGGTCATTTCAGTCACCGTGGCGCTGTGATTCAGGTCGCGCACCAGACCGACAAAGCTGGCGACTGCGCCGATTCCGGTATTGCCCCGGCGCAGATTAAGAATTTCCGCACCGAGGTCGAAATCTTCGGTTTGAATGCGCACCGGCATTTCAGCCTCCCGTCACGGGCGGGAAGAAAGCGACTTCGTCGCCATCATGCACGGTTGTGTCAGGGTCGGCCATGTCCTGGTTGACGGCCACGCGCACCGGTCTGTCCTGGGCGAGCTCTTCTTGCCAGGCGCCGCCGCGCTGGCGCAGCCATTCAGTCAGTGATCTGACGTTTGCGACATCGGCAGGCAGGTTTGTCTGCTCCGAGGAAAGGCCGAAGGCTTCGCGTAGCCGGGCGAAATAAAGCAGGGTGATCATGTGGGCTTCCTCATGTTAGTTGAGCAATCCGGAGAATGGAAGGAATTTGACGGTCTCACCGCGATGAATCGGTGTCCCTTCCTGAACTTCCACCAAGCCATCGGCCCAGACGGTGGAGGTCAGGACGCCGGAACCCTGGTTCGGGTAGAGCTGGACTCCAACTTCGCCATTTTCCGCAGTGTGCAGCCGGGCGCGCAGAAACTCGCGGCGCTTGTCGGGTTTCAGCCAGTCGAAATCGGCCTT
>CAMTYG010000189.1:0-35647 GCA_947085875.1 uncultured Sulfuricella sp. | reverse complement strand
TTGGGTTGAGCGGCCTCATCGCGAAACCCAACAAACCTAAACAACAAAACCTGTTCTTGAAGTTTGGGTTTGTTGGGTTTCGCAAAAAACCGCTCAACCCAACCTACATGGCTGCATTCCACATCAGTTTGAATCGCACCCTATTGTATCAATTCATTTGACAATGAATAAAAACCAGTGCAGTATTTAGACATATTCTAAATTTAATTCCACCAACAAGGAGAGTAATCATGGCAGTTCTCGTAGGCAAAGCCGCACCCGACTTCACCGCCGCCACCGTACTGGGTAACAACAGCATCGACGAAAACTTCAACCTGAAGGCCCACATCAAGGGCAAGTACGCAGTGATCTTCTTCTACCCGCTGGACTTCACTTTTGTCTGCCCGTCCGAACTGATCGCGTTTGACCATCGTCTGAAAGAATTCAAGGGCCGCAACGTGGAAGTGATCGGCGTGTCCATCGACTCCCATTTCACCCACCTGGCATGGAAGAATACCGCCGTCAACAACGGTGGCATCGGCCAGGTTCAATACCCTCTGGTGGCCGACATCAAGCATGAAATCTGCAAAGCCTATGACGTCGAAGCCGAAGGCGGCGTGGCCTACCGTGGCTCCTTCCTGATCGACAAGGCCGGTATCGTGCGTCACCAGGTCGTGAATGATCTGCCGCTGGGCCGCGACATTGACGAAATGCTGCGCATGGTCGATGCACTACAATTCACCGAACAGCACGGCGAAGTCTGCCCTGCAGGCTGGAGCAAAGGCAAGGCCGGCATGAAGGCCGATACCAAAGGCGTCGCCGAATACCTGGCCAAGCACGCCGGCGAGCTGTAATCCAGCAAGCACGCCAAAACAGAAAAGGGGGCAATGCCCCCTTTTTTCTGAATTGCGCGCACGAACTGAGCGGCGGATCAAGCAGCCTATCCGACCATGCTTTTTCCCAGTGCAGCCTCAATGACTCGATCGAAATCACGATAAAATGGCTTATGCAGGAAGAAACAATGGCTGTTACTCATATCGTTACAATCGGGGCACAACCCGCACAGGGACTCACGCTTGAATGCTTTTCTGGCCTCTTCCGGGACACGTATAGCCAGAATCACCAACCGAGTATCGGGTTTGACGGCCTTGATCTTGCCAACCAGCGAAAATCCGGTGATCAGCGGCGATAGCATATCGACAATCACCAGCGACCAATGATCAGGATTGCTCTCATAGGCATGCAACGCCACTGAAGGCTCAGTGAAATACTTGGCGCTAACGCCATCCTGATGGGCAAGTATCTCTAAATAAAGGCATGTTGATACATCATCGCTAACAATCATGAAATTCATATTCTCGTTTCCCACATGCATCCCCATTACCTTGAATAAGTGATTCAAGTCTAACGCCAGATGAGAAAAAAACCATCGGGAGAAGAATAATTGTGTGGAGGGAAATACCCTGAATAGTCGATAGGTGGGAATACCATGTCTTACTAGTGGAATCCCCTAGTGGGAGAGGCCAGCTACTACAGCCAATTTATCGTGATTATACCGACAGCATCCACGATGCCTCATGAGGCATTCCTGATACCTTTCCGGCAAAACGGCTGGCGTCTCATTCCGGATAATGATGCTTGCCGACGCTCACACGCTTCGCCTGCAAACCCTCGGCAGCAGATTCCTCCAGGAATTGAACTTCACTGCCGACTTCAAGCTTGTCAAAATCCGGATGGCTTACGTTATCCCGGCTGAAATAAAGCTCATCGCCCTCCGGCGTAACGATAAAACCAAAACCCTCTTCCGGAAATAGCCTGGCTATATGCCCATGGTGCGGCGATTCATGAATTTTTGTATCGCCACGCTGACGCCGCCCATAATCCTCCAGCCGACGCTTTGCCGCATCGAAGGTATCTCGCAACGCCACATAGAGGTCTTCATGCAGGTCGCGATTGACTACCAGCTCCGCGCCAGGAACAGAGATATCGAGCCGCACATTAAAAAGCTTGCCTTGGTGTTTGTGTTTTCCCGCAAATTCGAGTGAAATTTTGCAGCCAATAATATGGGAATAGAACGATTCCAGCTTCTCCACCTTCTCTCTGATATGTGTTTCCACTGCCTCGGAATGGGGCATGTCGCGAATGACGATTTGAAGTGGGCGTTGCATGGTCATATCTCCTTAAACTTAATGCCTGGCATTGGCTTCCCTGGAGCGTTCACGTGGGCTAACCTTGGCCAGTTCAGTCATTTCCTCAGCCAGAAGGTCCAGGATATCGTCCGCTGATACAATACCCTCCAAGCCACCTTCCCGATCGACAACCGGGATACGTCGTATCCCCTTGTTGCGCATCAACTCGATCGTCTCGAACACACCTTCGCTTTCCTGAACACTGATCAGTTGCGGGCTCATGATGTCACCCACGGTAAAGTCATTAAAATCCAGGGATTTCGCGATAATTTCAACGACAATGTCGCGGTCGGTCACAATGCCGACAGGCACCCGCCTGCCATCGGCGACATCCACAACCACCAGGTCACCCACATGATTCTTGCGCATGAGTTGCGCAGCAGCTGAAATGGTGGTTTTTCTCGTGGCGAAAACCACCTCGCGATTGCAAAATTCACCGATGGGCATGGCGGCTCCTCTCGAATAGTTAAGGTCTGGGGATAAAAAAACCGGGCAAAATAGGAACGCTCATCTTCAATATAGAACATTTATCGAAAATGATAGGAAGGCTGGTTTTTATGCGCCTTATCCATCCAGGCTTCCAAGCGATATTTTCAGGGCGCAGGTTTTTCCGCCGCACCACATCCCGCGCGCCGGGAACCGGAAAATTTGTCCCGGGTCGACAAAAGCCGCCTTGTTGCCTTCGTCCATGCTTAGTCACTCTTCCAAATAACGGTACAATTCCAAGTCTGGAGACTAAAAAAACCATGACTACCATTCGTCAAGAAGACTTGATCGCCAGCGTTGCCGACGCGCTGCAATACATTTCCTACTATCACCCGCTCGACTACATCAAGGCGCTGGGCAAAGCCTACGAACGGGAGGAATCCCCCGCCGCCAGGGACGCCATCGCCCAGATACTCACCAACTCGCGCATGAGCGCGCAAGGCCGCCGACCGATCTGCCAGGATACCGGCATCGTGGTGGCCTTCGTCAAAGTCGGCATGGACGTGCGCTGGGATGCCCAGATGAGCGTCACCGACATGGTCAACGAAGGCGTGCGCCGCGCCTACTCGAACCCCGACAACGTGCTGCGCGCCTCGGTGGTGGCCGATCCCGCCGGAGCGCGCAGGAACACCCGCGACAATACTCCGGCGGTGATCCACTACGAGATCGTTCCGGGCGACAAGGTTGAGATTACCCTCGCGGCCAAGGGCGGCGGCTCGGAGAACAAAGCCAAGTTCGTCGTCCTCAACCCGTCGGACGACCTAGTCGACTGGGTGCTGAAGACCGTTCCCACCCTGGGCGCAGGCTGGTGCCCACCGGGGATATTGGGCATCGGCATCGGCGGTACTGCTGAAAAAGCCATGCTGCTTGCCAAGGAAGCCCTGATGGAGCCGGTGGATATTCATGAGTTGCAAGCACGTAGGCCGAAAAACCGGGTGGAGGAATTGCGCCTGGAGCTATATGAAAAAGTGAATGCGCTGGGCATCGGCGCGCAAGGCATGGGTGGCCTCACCACCGTGGTGGACATCAAGATCAGGGACTACCCGACCCACGCCGCCGGTTTGCCAGTCGGAATGATCCCCAACTGCGCTGCCACCCGCCACATCCACTTCACCCTCGACGGCAGCGGCCCGGCCGTGCTGACCCCGCCCAACCTCGACGAATGGCCGAAAGTCGACTGGCAGCCCGCTCCCGATGCCCGCCGCGTCAACCTCGACACCGTCACGCGCGAGGAGCTCGCCACCTGGAAGCCGGGCGAGGCCCTGCTCCTGTCGGGCAAGCTGCTCACCGGCCGCGACGCCGCCCACAAGCGCATCGCCGACCTGTTCGCCCAAGGGGAAAAACTGCCGGAGGGTGTGGACTTCAGCAACCGCTTCATCTACTACGTCGGCCCGGTCGACCCGGTGCGCGACGAGGTGGTCGGCCCCGCAGGCCCCACCACGGCAACACGCATGGACAAGTTCACCGACATGATGCTGGATAAAACCGGCCTGATCGGCATGATCGGCAAAGCCGAGCGCGGCCCGGCAGCCATCGAAAGCATCAGGAAACACAAGGCGGCTTACCTGATGGCGGTGGGCGGTGCGGCCTACCTGGTGTCCAAGGCGATCAAATCATCCAGGGTGCTGGCCTTCGCCGACCTGGGGATGGAAGCCATCTGCGAATTCGAGGTCAAGGACATGCCGGTCACCGTGGCGGTGGACGCCAACGGCGTATCGGTGCACGAAACCGGACCGGCGGAATGGCGCATGAAAATCGGCAAGATTCCGGTAGCAAAAACTTGATTAACCGCAGAGGCGCAGAGAAAAACGAAATAATGAAAAACTCTGCGTCTCTGCGCCTCTGCGGTAAAAGGTTTTTTCTAATGATCGAACTCGCTCTTCAAGCCACACTCACTCTGCCGACGCAAGAGGTCTACTACCGCCTCTACCGTTTCGACAATGCCCCCCCGCGCCGCCTGCTGCTGCTCCACGGCGGCGGCGTGGCGGGCAAGATCACCTGGGGCGGCATTCTCCCCCATTTAAAACACTGGAACGAAATCCTCGTACCCGACCTGCGCGGCACCGGCAAGACCCGCTATCCCGACCATCACGATCACGGCTTCGAAGCCGAGGAAGTGGTGGCCGACCTCGCCGCCCTGCTCGATCACCTGGCCTGGAACAAATTCGACCTGGGCGGCTACTCCTACGGTGGGCTGATCGCTATGCTGCTCAAGACCGCCCGCCCGGCAGCGGTGGGAAAAACCTACCTGCTCGAACCTGCCTTGCTCGGCAAGATGAACGACAACGAATCCATCCGTTCGCACGAGTTGATCCTGCACTCCGCCAAGCGGTTGCGCGAACTGGAAAATGTGGAAGAAGGACTGGAGCTGTTTCTCGATGCCGTCGCCCCCAACCGCAGCCGCGGTTCAAAGAACGAGGAAATCACCCGCGAGCGATTGTCCCACCGCCCGGCTGGCCTGGCCTGCGCCATCGAGTGCGTCTCCCACGCCGCCAAGCGCATCGACCGGCCACAATTGATTGCAGCCCAAGCCAACGTCAGCAGCTTCATCGGCGACCGCTCCCACCCTGCGGTTTACCAACTGTGCCAGGAGATTGCGGCAGGCAGAAACGACTGGGCCTGCCACCTGATCCAGGCTGCTGACCATGCCCTGCCGTTCCAGAAGCCGGAACGGATCGCCGAACTCATGACAGTTTAGATTCATCCCGCGCTGATCACTTGAAGTAACGCCATTTTGACTACCCCGTTGCTAATGCTAATATCTGCATCATAGGCAGAAAATTTGAGCGCCAAAAAACATACCGACAGCTCGCACCCATTATGACCACAAACAATTTTGAATGGCCATTACCCAAAGCATACCGCTTGGCGGATGCACCCCTGGATGAACGTCCAATAGCTTGCATGATCGCTTACATGGATGGCAGAAACTCCCTCTGCAGCATCACCGCATTCCATCCGAAACAGAAACAATTCATCACATTCGCCTCCGCAACCGTGAAGCAGCAACTGGTTACTATTGAGCTAATAAAATGGATTCGCCTGCTCGATGATGCACACCTCGTTAGCCCGGATGGCGGAGAGATAGCCGACAGCGAGTGGGAGCAAGCCTGCTTGCCGTTCCTTCTTGAATTCAAGTCCGGCGATTCAATGAGCGGAAAGACCCTCGGTCAGGCCTGTTCAGAAACCGGCTGGTTCCTTTACCAACCGAAAAAACCAGGGTGGGCCATGCGCTATTTCGTGCCGCATGCGGCCGTAAGCAAGTTGACGGTCAACCAGCGTTGCCTGAGCGATTTGGCAACGGCAAGATTCCGCGAAAAGAAAAATTCGAAAATGGCCGCAATCCTCCAGAAAATGCCGGATAGATACCCTTTTGCGCTGGAGCAGAAATACGAACGCATTCTCAACAAAATCGCCGACCTATGGGACACGCCGGAGATTGATGATTATTTCGCGGACCTGATGATGGACAAACGTGGTGATCGCCAGGGTTTTCCGCAGGATGTTGCACGAGAGATTCTGATCCTGAACAAGACGCATGAAATGCTGAAACCGCAAGCCGCAACAGAAAGCAGCGACCCCTGGGAGCGAGATCAGGCCAAAAAGAGGCTGAGCGAAAAGGGAATCAGCTTCCAGACACAATACTTCATGACCGCCCTGGAACGGGGGGACCAGGCTAACGCCGAGTTATTCATCAAGGGCGGCATCAACATAAACCAGGTCGATAAAAACGGCTGGACTCCGCTCATGATCGCCACATTCAATGGCAATGAAAACATCGCCAAGCTGTTGATCGAAAAAGGCGCCAACATCCACCTTCAGGACAATGCCGGCTATGCCCCCATTCACTGGGCTGCATTTAATGGCTTTAACGAAGTGACCGCCATTCTGCTGAAAAGAGGCACGAACCCCAACACCACCAACCGCTATGGCTGGACGCCCTTGATGCAGGCGGCAGCGCGCGGGCATTCCGGGATCGTCCGGATGCTGCTCGATAAAGGCGCACTGGTCAACCAGAGCGACGAAGAAGGCTGGACGCCTTTACACAAGGCCACCGCCAACGGACATCTCGCCGTCGTCAAACTCTTGCTGGATGCCGGCGCCGACTGTACTGCCGCCCATCGGGACGGGGCTTCGCCGCTATCCCTGGCGAAAGAAAAGAACAAGGCTGAAATTCTGCAATTGTTTCTCAGTCGTGGCGCAAAGCACTGAATCGCCATCAGCGCAAAGCCGCGCCCAATCAAAAGATTGAACCTCACCCTCGCCGAAACGCTGCTCGCCATTCTGCGCGCCCGCCCGGAATGAAGGCGCATATGTAGCTTCTCATGTTGGAAGGTTCGATTGTTGTTGCTGGGGTCCGCTGGCTCACCCCAGCCTACACCACTTCGTTACTCGGCCTGAAATCCCTCACTCCGCCCCCTTCACCAGCACTTCCCGATTCCCGTTGCTCTGCATCGCCGAAACCAGCCCCGCTTTTTCCATCTGCTCGATCAGCCGCGCCGCGCGGTTGTAGCCGATCCTGAGCTGGCGTTGCACCAGCGAGATCGAGGCGCGGCGCGACTTGAGCACCAGCGCCACGGCTTGGTCGTACATCGGGTCGGACTCCGCGTCGCCGCCTGCTTCGCCATCTTCACTCTCGCCGGCCACTTCCGGCGCGTCGAGGATGCCTTCCACGTAATCCGGAGAACCGAGCGCTTTCAGGTACTCGACCACTTTGTGCACTTCGTGGTCAGCGACGTAGGCGCCATGCACCCGCTGCGGGTAACCGGTGCCGGGCGGCAGGTAGAGCATGTCGCCCTGTCCGAGCAGCGCTTCGGCGCCCATCTGGTCGAGGATGGTGCGCGAATCGATCTTGCTCGATACCTGGAAAGCGACGCGGGTCGGGATGTTGGCCTTGATCAAACCGGTGATCACGTCCACCGACGGGCGCTGCGTCGCCAGCACCAGGTGGATGCCCGAGGCGCGCGCCTTCTGCGCCAGACGTGCGATCAATTCCTCGACCTTCTTGCCCACCATCATCATCATGTCGGCCAGTTCGTCGATCAGCACCACGATGAAAGGCAATTCCTCCAGAGGTTCGGGGGCGTCCGGCGTGAGGCTGAAGGGGTTGGGCAACTTCGCGCCGGATTTCTCCGCTTCGCGCACCTTATGGTTGTAGCCCGCCAGGTTGCGCACGCCCAGCGCCGACATCAGGCGATAGCGCCGCTCCATTTCCGCAACGCACCAGTTGAGCGCGTTGGCGGCATGTTTCATGTCCGTCACCACCGGTGCGAGCAGGTGGGGGATGCCTTCGTAGACGGAAAGCTCGAGCATTTTCGGGTCGACCAGGATCAGCCGCACCTTGGAGGGATCGGCCTTGTAGACCAGGCTCAGAATCATGGCGTTGATCGCCACCGATTTGCCCGAACCGGTGGTGCCCGCCACCAGCACGTGGGGCATTTTCCCCAGGTCCGCCACCACCGCCTTGCCGGCGATGTCCTTGCCCATGGCGATGGTGAGCGGCGAGGCCATGTCGGCGTAAACCTTTGAGCCGAGAATCTCGCGCAGGCGCACCACCTGCCTCTTGGGATTGGGAATTTCCAGCCCCATGCAGTTTTTGCCGGGGATGGTTTCCACCAGGCGGATGCTGACGACCGACAGGGCGCGCGCCAGGTCCCTGACCAGGTTGGTGATCTGGCTGCCCTTCACGCCCACCGCCGGCTCGATCTCGTAGCGCGTGATCACCGGGCCGGGATAGGCGGCGATGACATTGACCACAACACCGAAATCAGCCAGCTTGCGCTCGATCAGGCGCGAGGTGTATTCCAGAGTATCCGGGCTGAGCGTTTCGGTACCGGCTTCCGCCTCATCCAGCAGATTCAGCGGGGGCAAGGGCGAATCCGGCAGATCATCGAACAGCGGCGCCTGCACCTCACGCTCGGTGAGCGGAATCTGGGGGACGGCCATCTGTGGCTGCTCGATGTGGACCGGCTTGTGGTCATCGAAACGTTTTTTCTCTTCCACGACTTCCTCGCGCCGGTTCAGCGCCACCGAGCCGGCGCGACGGTCCTGCCAGGCATCCCAGGTCCGGATGATCCACAGAGTGCTATTTTCCAAGGCGCCACCGAGTCCTTCCATGAATTTCAGCCACGACACGCCGGTAAACAGGCTGAAGCCCACCGCCATGCCCAGCAGCAATATCAACGTGGCGCCGGTAAAGCCTATGCCGGTGGCCAGGGTGCCGCTGACCACCGATCCGATCATCCCTCCCGGCACGAGCGGAAGAGCGGCTTTGAGGCTGTACAGACGCAGCGCTTCCAGGCCGCTGCTGGCAACCAGGAGAATGCCAAAACCGGCGGCAGCAACGAACAGTGAGTGCCGGTCGGACAAGCCTGCGTTTTCAATGCGCCGGTAGCCCCACCAGACCACATACAGGGAAAACACCACCCACCAGTAGGCTGAAAATCCGAATACATAAAGCAGCAAATCCGCCAGCCAGGCCCCCACCTCGCCGCCGGTATTGTGAACGGTAAGCCTGCTGCCGCTGTGCGACCAGCCTGGATCGGCATGGTCATAACTGAACAATACCAGAACCAGATACAAGGCCACGGCCACCACCGCCAGCCAGCGCGCTTCACGGAGCAGACCGGACAATTTCGGCGAGAGCGGCTCAGGCGTATTCCTGCGGTTTGTACCCCGCGTATTCGGGGAGGAAGTCTTGTTCAGAAAGGCCATTTATGTGATTTGCTTGTAGCGGTGCCTATGTAAGCCTGATTAATTTTCTGGTCTGACCGAAAAAATCAGCGCGAATTATAGTGCCATCATACCAAGAAGTGCCAGGAAGCGCTTTCCGTTAATGATTGGCGTGACATGTCCCGCATATGGTATAAATGCTCGATATAGCTCATCCGCATAGAGATGGAGAAAATCATGGACTGGATCAGGCACAGCATTCGCAATAAACTCCTGATGATATCGGGAACCGGCACGGCTTTGCTGCTCGCCGCGGCTCTATTCGGCCTGTGGATGGCCTGGAGTGACATTCAAGCACTCGGACATAAGGAGGCCGTGGAAAGCGCCCAAAACGACATTCTCCTCAGCCTCGGATTGATGGCGGCAGCCATGCTCATGACGCTCATTGCCTTCCTGGCGCTGGTGAACAAGCACATTATCGCTCCGGCCAGGCAACTGGTTCGTGACTTGGGGAAGCTGGCCGATGGCGATTTTACGACCATGATTTCGCACTCTACCGATGACGAGATCGGAAAAATCGCAGCCAGCGCAGAGCAGCTCCGCACCAGTCTCGGCGGCATGATCACCCGCATCAACGAACTCATGAACGAAAGCCACGGCGCCGCCGCCAAGCTGGCTTCCTCGGCCAGCCGGATCGCCTCTTGCTCGAACGAGCAGAGCGAGGCGGCCTCGGCCACGGCGGCCGCAGTCGAAGAGATGGCGGTCAGCGTCGCCTCCGTGGCGGAGAATGCCGGCAATGTAAACCAGATTTCCCGGCAAGGACTGGAGCAGACTGAAAAAGGCAACGAGTCGCTGTCCGAATTGATTGGGGAAATTTCCAGCGTGGAGTCCTCCGTGGAAGCCATCGCCGAATCGGTATCGGAATTCGTTCGCAGCACCCAGGCCATCACCAATATGACGCGCCAGGTCAAGGAGATAGCCGACCAGACCAACCTGCTCGCGCTCAACGCAGCCATCGAAGCGGCCCGCGCCGGCGAGCAGGGCCGCGGCTTTGCCGTGGTGGCCGATGAAGTTCGCAAACTGGCGGAAAAATCGGCGCAATCCGCGAGCCAGATTGATCAGGTCACCATGACGCTCGGCGCCCAATCCGCCACCGTTGAGCAAGCGATCCAGGACGGCAAAAAATCCTTGCAAACCAGCCAGGATTTTCTTGAAACCGTCGCCATCGTACTGGGCACTGCCAAGCAATCCGTGACTCACAGCGCGGAGGGGATCAGCAATATTGCCCTGTCAGTGAACGAACAAAAGGCAGCCAGCCACGACATTGCCAGGCATATCGAGAAAATCGCACAAATGACCGAAGAAAACATGGCTGCCATCCAGGAAAACTCCACCGCTGCCCAGCACATGGAACACCTGGCTACCGCAGCGCAGGAAATGGCGAAACGCTTCAGGGTGTGAGCATGAGCCGTCCGCGCATTTCCATCATCGCCGCCATGGCGAAAAACCGGGTCATCGGCATAGCCAACACCCTGCCCTGGCGCCTGCCCGAAGACCTGAAACATTTCAAGGCACTCACCCTCGGCCACCACATCCTGATGGGGCGAAAAACCTGGGAATCGCTGCCCGGCATCCTGCCAGGACGTACCCATGTAGTCATCACCCGTTCACCGGATTTGCAGGCGCCGGGGTGCATCGTGGCCAATTCGATCGAGGAAGCGATTGCCGCTTGCAGCGGCGACGACGAGATTTTCTTCATCGGCGGCGCGGAGCTTTACCGCCAGGCGCTGGATGCCGCCGACCGGATCTACCTCACTGAAATCAAGGCGGATTTCGCGGGTGATGCGTGGTTCCCCGAGTTCGACACGAACCTGTGGCAGGAAACCGGGCGCAAGCCATGCAAATCCGAAAGCGGGCTGGAATGCGATTTTGTGGTCTATGATAAAACGCGTTAACCTAGAAAAAGTAGTCGTAGCCCACGCGGTCAGCGAAGTTTCCGCGTGGGCACAAAGACGTGCCCACCCTACCAGGCTGCTAGAGAGACCTCACGCAATCCACATAATAAAGTGACTTCCCATTCAGTTCGTCCTTCACCAGACCGTGTATGTCGGTCTCGAAGCCAGGGAATTTCTCGTTGAATTCGCGGGCGAATTTCAAATAGCGAACGATGGTCTCATTGAAGCGTTCGCCGGGAATCAGCAATGGAATACCCGGCGGATAGGGGGTCAGCAACACGCTGGTCACGCGCCCGGCCAGGTCGTCGATCTCGACCCGGTCGATCTCCCGGTGCGCCATGCGGGCAAAGGCATCGGTCGGCTTCATCGCCGGCACCATGTCGGACAAATACATCTCGGTGGTCAAACGCGCCACGTCGTTGGCCTTGTAGATGCCGTGGATGCTATCGCTCAGTTCCTTCAGGCCCATCCGCTCGTAACGCGGATTCTTGGCGACGAATTCGGGTAGCACGCGCCACAGGGGCTGGTTGCGGTCGTAGTCGTCCTTGAACTGCTGCAACGCGGTCAGCATGGTGTTCCAGCGGCCCTTGGTAATGCCGATGGTGAACATGATGAAGAAGGAGTAAAGGCTGGTCTTTTCCACGATCACGCCGTGCTCCGCCAGGTACTTGGTGACGATGGCCGCAGGGATTCCCGAGTCGGCGAAATCCCCATCCACATCCAGTCCGGGCGTGATGACGGTGGACTTGATCGGGTCCAGCATGTTGAATCCCGGTGCGAGGTTGCCGAAGCCGTGCCAGCGTTCGCCCTGGCGCAGCATCCAGTCGTCGCGCTCGCCGATGCCCTCCTCGGCGAGATGTTCCGGCCCCCATACCTTGAACCACCAGGAATCGCCAAACTCCTCATCCACCTTGCGCATGGAGCGGCGAAAATCCAGGGCTTCGAGGATCGACTCCTCCACCAGCGCCGTGCCGCCGGGCGGCTCCATCATCGCCGCCGCCACATCGCAGGAGGCGATGATGGCGTATTGCGGGCTGGTGGAGGAATGCATCAGGTAGGCTTCGTTGAATACGTCGCGATCCAGCTTGCGCGCCTCGGAATCCTGAATCAGGATCTGCGAGGCCTGGGACAGCCCCGCCAGCATCTTGTGGGTGGACTGGGTGGCAAAAATCATCGAGTCCTTGCAGCGCGGGCGGTCCTTGCCGATGGCGTGCATGCCCTGGTAGAAATCGTGGAAGGTGGCGTGGGGCAGCCAGGCCTCGTCGAAATGCAGGGTATCGATCTCCCCGTCCAGCATTTCCTTGAGGGTTTCCACGTTGTAGAGAATGCCGTCGTAGGTGCTCTGGGTGAGGGTGAGCACGCGTGGCTTGGTTTTTACCCCGCGCGCGAAAGGATTGGCCTCGATCTTCTTGCGGATGTTCTCCGGCTTGAATTCTTCCAGCGGAATCGGCCCGATGATGCCGTAATGGTTGCGGGTCGGCGTCAGGAAAACCGGAACCGCGCCGGTCATGATAATCGCGTGCAAGATCGATTTGTGGCAGTTGCGATCCACCACCACCACATCCCCCGGCGCGACCGTGGAATGCCATACCATCTTGTTGGAAGTGGAGGTGCCGTTGGTGACGAAAAACAGGTGGTCCGCATTGAAGATGCGCGCAGCGTTACGCTCGCTGGCCGCAACCGGGCCGGTATGGTCAAGCAACTGGCCGAGTTCGTCCACCGCGTTGCACACGTCCGCGCGCAGCAGATTCTCGCCGAAGAACTGGTGGAACATCTGCCCTACCGGGCTCTTGAGAAACGCAACGCCGCCCGAATGGCCGGGGCAGTGCCAGGAATAAGAACCGTCGGCGGCATAATGAGTCAGCGCCCGGAAAAAAGGCGGCGCCAGGGAGTCCAGATAGTCCTTCGCTTCCCGCACCACATAGCGCGCGATGAACTCCGGCGTATCCTCGAACATGTGAATGAAGCCGTGCAACTCCTTCAGCACGTCGTTGGGGATATGGCGCGAAGTGCGGGTCTCGCCGTACAGGAAAATGGGAATATCCGCATTGCGGCGGCGGATCTCCACCACGAAGGCGCGAATCTGCTCAACCGCATGCTCCGCCAGTTCGGGCGTGGAAAACTCTTCATCGTCGATCGACAGGATAAACGTCGAGGCACGGCTCTGCTGCTGCGCAAAGGAAGTCAGGTCGCCGTAACTGGTGGCGCCCAGCACTTCCAGGCCCTCTTCCTCGATCGC
The DNA here is from genome assembly GCA_947085875.1 of uncultured Sulfuricella sp. Lineage (GTDB taxonomy): Bacteria > Pseudomonadota > Gammaproteobacteria > Burkholderiales > Sulfuricellaceae > Sulfuricella. The sequence continues at coordinate 22,127 of CAMTYG010000189.1, read as the reverse complement.
CTTGACCAGCACGCGCACGCCAATGCCGCTCGCGTTTTCGGAGCGGAAGTCTTCATCGATGATGACTACGGGGAAACGAAATCGCATTAGAGATAGTCCTGAGTGCTGAGGGATCGAGCAAAAATAACTTGGGCAATTTATGTAGGTTGGGTTAGGCGCGGCTTTTTGCGCCGTAACCCAACAAACCCAAGCTTCCTTCAAAATGTGGGTCTTGAAGTTTAGGTTTGTTGGGTTACGCGATGAAGCCGCTAACCCAACCTACATTTTAAATTTTGGGTAGGGTCACACCGTGCTGGCCCTGATACTTGCCGCCACGGTCCTTGTAGGAGGTTTCGCAGACCTCGTCCGATTCGAAAAACAGCACCTGAGCCACACCCTCGTTGGCGTAGATCTTGGCGGGCAGCGGCGTGGTGTTGGAGAATTCCAGGGTCACGAAACCTTCCCATTCCGGCTCGAACGGCGTCACGTTGACGATGATGCCGCAGCGCGCATAGGTGGACTTGCCCAGGCAGATCGTCAGCACGCTGCGCGGGATGCGGAAATACTCCAGGGTGCGCGCGAGGACGAACGAATTGGGCGGGATGATACAGACATCGCTTTTGACGTCGACGAAGGAATTCGGGTCGAAATTCTTGGGATCGACAATCGTGGAGTTGATGTTGGTGAACAGCTTGAATTCGTCCGAGCAGCGGATATCGTACCCATAGCTGGACGTGCCGTAGGAGACGATTTTTTTGCCGTCCACGCTCCTCACCTGCCCCGGCTCGTAGGGTTCGATCATGCCGTGCTGTTCCGCCATGCGGCGTATCCACTTGTCCGATTTAATGCTCATCTCTTCTCCGTGAGGGGTGAGGCGAGAGGGGTGAGGCGAAAAGTCAAAGGCGGATCGGCTGGCTGTCGATCCACCTCACGCCTCACGCCTCACGCCTCACGTATTTTGTATCACGATATTGGGGAAGCGCGCGCTGAAATCCTGCGCCTGCTCGGCCACTTTAACCGCCACGCGGCGGGCGATTTCCTTGTAGATCTGGGAAACCCGCCCGTCAGGATCGGCCACCACCGGCGGCCTGCCCTCGTCAGTCTGCTGGCGGATGTTGATGTCCAGCGGCAATGCGCCGAGAAACTCGACATTGAAGTCCTGGCACATCTTCTCACCGCCGCCGGCGCCGAAAATACGCTCTTCATGGCCGCAATGGGTGCAGAGGTGCAGGCTCATGTTTTCCACGATACCGATGATGGGGATACCCACTTTTTCGAACATCTTCAGACCCTTCCGAGCGTCGATCAGGGCCACGTCCTGCGGCGTGGTCACGATCACGGCGCCGGTCACCGGCACGCGTTGCGCCAGGGTGAGCTGGATGTCGCCGGTACCGGGAGGCAGATCCACCACCAGGTAATCCAGGTCCGTCCAGTGAGTGTCGTTCAGGAGCTGCTCCAGCGCCTGGGTCACCATCGGGCCGCGCCACACCATGGGCTGGTCCGGGTCGATCAGGAAGCCGATGGACATGGCCTGCAGGCCGTGAGCATTCAGCGGCTCCAGTTTTTTGCCGTCCGCGGAAGATTCGGGGCGGCCGTCCTTGATACCCAGCATCATGGGTTGGGAGGGGCCATAGATGTCGGCATCGAGAATGCCCACGCGCGCGCCTTCGGCAGCCAGCGCCAGGGCCAGGTTCACCGCAGTGGTGGACTTGCCCACGCCACCCTTGCCGGAAGCCACAGCGATGATGTTCTTGATGCCCGGAACCAGCTTGACGCCGCGCTGCACGCTATGGGTAACGATGTTGGAGGACACATTGACCGTCACGCTGCCGACACCGGCAATGCTTTTGATCTTGTCGCCAACCAGCGCGCGGATGCTTTCGATCACGCTTTTAGCCGGGTAGCCGAGGACGATGTCGAGCGACACCTTGTCGCCGTCGACCTTGATGTTCTTGACCGACTTGGCGCTGACAAAATCCTTCCTGGTGTTGGGGTCGGCAACTTCCTTCAGTGCGTCTTGCACCTGTTGTTCTGACACGGGCATGCTTACTCCTTAGTGGAACCATTCTTGCCGAAGCACCCCAGGGGGCATGAGGGCAGAATACGAAAGTTTAACGAATAATTGGGCTTGCTACCACGGTTTGTTACAATTGGCGTCTTTCAAGTTCCTGACAAACCGCAATGAAACGCAAGATCCTGGTTACCAGCGCCCTGCCCTACGCCAATGGCAGCATCCATCTTGGCCATCTGGTTGAATACATCCAGACCGATATCTGGGTCCGATTCCAGAAAATGCAAGGACACGAATGCCATTACGTGTGCGCCGACGACACCCACGGCACCCCCATCATGCTGCGCGCGCAAGCCGAGGGCATCACCCCGGAGGCCCTGATCGAACGTGTCTGGCACGAACACAAGGCGGATTTCGACGGTTTCCACGTCGAATTCGACAACTACTATTCGACCAATTCCGACGAGAACCGGGAACTGGCACAGAACATCTACCGCACGCTGCGCGATCAGGCGAAACTGATCACAACCAAAACCATCGAGCAGTTCTACGATCCGGAAAAGGAAATGTTCCTGCCGGATCGTTTCATCAAGGGCGAGTGCCCCAAGTGCCATGCTTTAGACCAGTACGGCGACTCCTGCGAGGCCTGCGGCGCCACCTATTCGCCCACCGACCTGATCAACCCGGTTTCGGCGATATCCGGCGCCACGCCGGTGCGCAAGGAATCCGAGCACTATTTCTTCACGCTCGGCGCCTGTGCTGATTTCCTGAATGAGTGGACCAACGCCGGCCATCTGCAACCGGAAGCCGCCAACAAGATGCAGGAATGGATAGCCGGCGGCCTGCAGAACTGGGACATTTCCCGCGACGCGCCCTACTTCGGCTTCGAAATCCCGGATGCGCCGGGCAAGTATTTCTACGTCTGGCTCGATGCCCCGGTCGGCTACATGGCCAGCTTCAAGAATCTGTGCGCCCGCCTGGCGGCAAATCCCCCCTCACCCCCCTTTTCCAAAGGGGGGAATGAAGGCACCCCCCTTTCACAAAGGGGGGCTGGGGGGGATTTTGCGACGCCGAATTTCGACGATTTCTGGAACGCGGAAAAAGCCGCGCAGGAAGGCACCGAGCTCTACCACTTCATCGGCAAGGACATCCTTTACTTCCACGCCCTGTTCTGGCCGGCGATGCTGAAGTTCTCAGGCCACCGCACGCCTACCGGCGTGTTCGCCCACGGCTTCCTCACCGTCAATGGCCAGAAAATGTCCAAGTCGCGCGGCACCTTCATCACCGCCGCCAGCTACCGCAAGCACCTCAACCCGGAGCACCTGCGCTACTACTTCGCCGCCAAGCTGGGCAGCAGCATCGAGGACATCGACCTCAGCCTGGAGGACTTCACCGCGCGGGTGAATAGCGACCTGATCGGCAAGTACGTCAACATTGCATCGAGATCGGCCGGATTTATCACCAAGCGTTTCGGCGGCAAGCTATGCGGATTTACGCGTCACTCGATGGTGGAAAAACTGCAAGGCAGCGCAAACGAAATTGCCAGACTCTATGACGAACGCGAATATGGCAAAGCCATTCGGGAAATCATGAGCCTGACTGATATAGCCAATCAGTATGTGGATGAGCAAAAGCCATGGGAACTGGCCAAGCAGGAAGACATGGAAGCCAGGCTGCATGAAGCCTGTACGGTCAGCCTCAACCTGTTCCGCCTGCTCACCCTCTATCTCAAGCCGGTGCTACCCAAGCTGGCGGAAGACGTGGAAGCCTTCCTCAACATTTCGCCGCTTCAATGGGCGGATGCAGCTACGCTGCTGCCAGCCGGCCACACCATCAACCCCTACCAGCACCTGATGACCCGTATCGACCAGAAACAAGTGGAAGCCATGACTGAAGAAAACAAAGCCACCCTGGCTCCGGCAGCGGGGCACTCTCCCGCGCGCCATGCCGAGAAGCAGACCCACGAAATCCAGCCGATCGCCGAAACCATCAGCATCGACGATTTCTCCAAGATCGACCTGCGCATCGCCAGAATCGTCAATGCCGAGCATGTGGAAGGGGCCGACAAGCTGCTGCGTCTGACGCTGGACATCGGCGAGGGAAAGACGCGCAACGTGTTCGCCGGCATCAAGTCGGCCTATGCGCCGGAGAAGCTGATCGGCCGCCACACCGTGATGGTCGCCAACCTCGCCCCGCGCAAGATGAAGTTCGGCCTGTCGGAAGGAATGGTGCTGGCCGCCTCCGGCAACGAACCCGGACTCTACATCCTCGGCCCGGACGCAGGCGCCGAGCCGGGGATGCGCGTCAAATAAGGCCGGCCTGACTTAATTGCAATCCAGCCTCACTGATTCTTTACCAGCTTCTCGAGTTCATTGGCGGGAATCGGTCGGCTGAACAGGAAACCCTGCATGCGGTCGCACCGGAGCTGCTTCAGGTAGTCCAATTGATCCTGGGTCTCCACGCCCTCGGCAACGATCTCCAGCTTCAGACTGCTGGCCATGGCGACAATGGCCGAAACGATGGCCGCGGCATCGGCACTGCCGGGGATGTCCTGCACGAAGGAACGGTCGATCTTGAGGCAATCGATGGGGAAACGCCGGAGGTAGCTGAGAGAGGAATAACCGGTACCGAAATCGTCCACCGAAAGGAATACGCCCATTTTCTCCAGTAGCCTCAATGTCCGGATTGCCGCTTCCGGATTCTGCATGATGTAGCTTTCCGTCAGTTCCAGTTCCAGGCAATCGGCGGTCAGGCCGCTTTCCCGCAAAGCCGACGCCGTCATTTCCACGATATCCTGCTGCTGGAACTGGCGCGCCGAAAGATTGACGGAGACCCGCATCCGGGCCATCCCGGCATCCTGCCAGGCCTTGTTCTGCCGACATGCCTCGCGCAGCACCCATGCGCCGATCGGTACGATCAAACCGGTTTCCTCGGCCAGCGGAATAAACTGCGCCGGAGAAACCAGGCCCAACTCCGGATGCTGCCAGCGCAACAGCGCTTCCATGCCGGAGATTTTTCCCGTTTCCAGGTCCACCTGAGGCTGGTAATAAAGCACCAGCTCACTTCTCTCCAGCGCCTTGCGCAGGCTGTTTTCCAGGGCCAATCGCTCGAAAGCCCGGACATTCATATCTCCGGTAAAGAACTGGTACGCACTTTCCCCGTGTTCCTTGGCGCGGTACATGGCCACTTCGGCGTTCTGGAGCAGGCCTTCCCTGGTCTGGCCATCGGTGGGGTAAAGCGTAATGCCGACGCTGGCGCTAACGAAAATCTCCTTGTCGGCTATAAGGAAAGGCTGGGATAGCACCTTCAGGATTCCCGCAGCCACTTCCGCTGCCTCTTCGGGATGCTCTAAATTGGGCAGCAGGAAGGCAAACTCGTCTCCGCCCCAGCGGGCAATGGTATCTCCCCCGCGCATGCACGACGCCAGGCGGAGCGCAGCCTCCTTCAGCAGCAAGTCGCCGAGATCGTGGCCGAGCGTATCGTTGATGATTTTGAATCGGTTGAGGTCGAGCAGCATCACCGCTATCAGATGTTCCGTATAGCAAGCCTGGGCCAGCGCCTGCCCCAGCCGGTCGTGGAACAGCAGGCGGTTGGGCAGGCCGCTGAGCGCGTCATGATTGGACTGGTGCAGAAGCTGCGCCTCGAAGCGCTTGCGCTCGCCGATATCACGCGCAATGGTGGAAAGGAACCCTTCCTGGCCATCGGCCCCCTTGTGGGCAATGATGACCTGGGAAACCGGGATTTCCGTCCCGTCCCGGCTTAACAAGGTGGATTCGCCCTCCCACATCCCCTTCTCGATTGCAATGGAAACCGCTTCATTGGTCATGAAACCCCAGATCCATTGGGGATAGGCTTGCAGCATGGGCAACCCGGTCACGTCTTCCTCGCCGGGGAGGCCGAGCATGCGCTTTCCTGCCTGATTCATGTAAACGCGCCGGCCATCCAGGGTGGAAATACTGACGAAATCCGGCGTGGCCTCGAGGATGCTGGACAACTGCCGCCTCTCGCTCCGAATTTTCGCCCTCTCGGTAACATCATGGAAAACCAGAACCGCACCGATACACACCCCATCCCGATCGCGGATAGGCGCGACCGTATCCTCGATGGACATTTCAGTCCCATCGCGCCGGATAAGGATCGTATGGTTAGCGATCGCGACCACCTCTCCGCTTCTCAGGCATTCCCCCACAGGGTTTTCCACCACCGCCCGGCTATGCTCGTTGATCGCGTTGAAAACCCGGCTCAACGGCATGCCCAGTGCTTCGGCGCGGCCCCATCCAGTCAGCTTTTCCGCCACGGGGTTGAGGTATTCGATCGAGCCTTTTTCGTCGGTCGTAATCACCCCGTCGCCAATCGATTTCAGGGTGACCTGGGCGCGCTCCTTCTCCTGCCATACGTGGCGTTCGGACTGGCGCAGCCGTTTGTAGGGTTCCTGTACGCTGCTTACGAACACCGCGCGGTAAATGAAAACATACGCCAGAACCTTGTAGACGTGGCCCAGCAAGTTAAAGATGTCGGTGACACTGGAATAGAGCGTGAAGCACAGTTCGCTCAGCGCCAGGATGGCAACGGCGAACGACAGGTACACCACATGATCGGGCCTGGGCTTGCGCGCCCCGGCAAGAAAAGCGCCCACGGTCAGCAGGTGGAGAAATATGATGAAGTATTCGCTGCCGATCTTGAAGGGGGTTAATCCTTTTCCGGCGATAAAGGTGGCCGGCAAAGCGCTTTCATGGAAGAGAATGGCCCAGTAGACCAGCAGGGTAAAACCCAGGCTGACTGCCAGCAGCACATAGCGCGCCCACTTGAAGGGAAAAGGCTTCCATGGCATCAAAGCCACGGCCAGCAAAGCCACGGCAGCCAGAAAGCGGGCCGCCAGCCAGAAATCGATCCCCTTCTGCACCCCGGACGGGGTGACAAAATCCGGCATGCCGGCGTAGGACAGCATGTGGGCGAAATCCAGCAAACCCACCGCCAGAAAAGCGCACGACAGCAGCACGATGCCAAGCGGGCGCTCCACACTGTACGCATTCCACCCGATGCCGAACACCAGCATCGCCACCACAATGGCAAAGGTTTCCATGAAACTATGCAGCGGAAGAAACCTGGAAAGCCCCTCAAAAGGGTGCGCTGGCGGAGCAAGCCAGACCGCAACGAAAAGCACGGACAGAAAGAAAAATGACCACCCTGCATGGCGCAGGGCAAGGCCGCCCGATGGCTCGTTCAGAGCGCCATCGGCCATTACCTCCCTCCCCTTCGCATCAATCATTGGTTCCATTTTCTGTAAGGGCTATGATTAAATCTGCCGTGCGAGGACTCACGCCCTTATTCCCTTTTTTATCTGCATGCAGGTTCCGTAACTCGTCAACTCTAAGGGAAGAGGATGAATTGTACAACCGGCCTGCTTACACCTGTTGACAAGGATCAATGAATATCAGCCACCATCTGCGAGTTTACGGTCATGTTCAGGGCGTATTCTTCCGCGAGTCCATGTGCCGCAAGGCCCAGCAGCTAGGCATCACCGGCTGGGTCAGGAATCGCCGCGACGGCACCGTGGAAGCCATGATCCAGGGAGCGCCGGAAGCGGTCAGCGCCATGATCGAATGGGCCAGGACAGGGCCGGAACTGGCGCGGGTGGAAGGCGTTGAAATCAGTGCGGGCAGTGGCGAGCATACCGATTTTGAAAGGCTGGATACCGCTTGAAGGTTTCAATCAACCGGGTTAGAACATAGCCCTGAGAAAATTCAGGTAAACCGCCGCATCCGGTTCACCCTCGGCGGGCGCCCAGGATGCTTTTTCTGCCGGTTCCAGCGCCTGATAGGGGCCGGCCTTGGCCTCGAAGGATACGCTGCCCGACTCCAGGGCCACCAATGAATGAAACACGCCGTGAGGAATATTCACCCCCACCGCTTCACCCCCCGGAGCCAGGCTTGCCGTCCCGGTAACATTTCCCGCATGGTCGAAGAAAACCACCCCGAACCGGCCCGAGAGCGCGATGATGGACTCATCCTTGCTCGCATCCAGGTGGCAGTGCGGCGGGATATATGAATCAGTCTCCATCGCATTGAGCAGACGATGACTCGCATCCGTCTCGGCGGCATGGAAATTGAAATTCTTGCGCCGGCGAGGGGAAGCCTTCGCTTCCGCCGAAACGCGGTCGAATAATTCACGGTTGATGAGTAATCCGCGCATTAATTTATAAAATATCCAGGTTAATCCCAGATAATCCATTAGGCGAAATCGTGCGCAAAAACCCGTTCGTGGTGAGCTTGTCGAACCATGAACGGCCCTTCGACAGGCTCAGGGCGAACGGATTTGGGGCTAATGGATTATCTGAATTAATATTGAATGTTGGAATTCTCGCTGCCGATGCAATCGGCCAGCGACGCCAGCAGATTGTCCTTGAGCTTCACCCGCCAGGCTTCACCCAGCTCCAGCTCGCAGCTCGCCGTGGTGTTGGAGTAGCCTATCCTCACCCTGCATCCTGCTTCATCCCGATAGCCGGACAGAATTTCGCGTAATTTGTCGGTGTCGGCGGGCGCCAGGCACGACAGCCGCAGCAGCTTGGCGAAGCGCGTGCGCGCCCCGGCCAGGTCGAGCAGACTTTCCGCGACCACGCGAAATCCGCCGGAATAATCGTCCTTGCTGATCTTGGCTTCGATGATCAGCAAATGATCCTCCCTGAGGATATCCTTGTGCGCATCGAACAACTCGCTGAACACCGAAACCTCGATGCGCGCAATGCCGTCCTCCAGGGAAATGAAGGCCATTTTCCCGCGCCGCGTCATCTGGGTGCGAATGGCGTAGATCACCCCTGCCAGCCACACCGGCTGTTGCTGCGGCGCAATGTCGGAGAGCAGGGTCTTGATGAAGCCGGCGAGTTCCGCGCGGCAGGCGTCATAGGGGTGGCCGCTGAAGTAAAATCCCAGCGCCTTCTTCTCGTGCATCAACTGTTCCGCAAGGCCCCAGGGCGCGGCATCCACCAAGGCATCGGGCCGACTTTCAGCGCCGCCGTCATCCATGGCGTCGAACAGGCTGCTCTGGAGAATATCGCGGCTCTCCTGTTCCGCCGCTTCCATCGCCACACCGACGCTCGCCAGCAGGCTCGCCCGGTTATCGTTGAGGGTATCGAATGCGCCGGCGCGCACCAGGGATTCGATCACGCGGCGGTTGACGGTGCGCTTGTCCACCCGGCGGCAAAAGTCGAACAGGCTGGTGAATGGCCCGTCTTTTTCGCGCGCCGCGACGATGACGTTGATCGCCGCCTCGCCGGTGCCCTTGACGGCGCCAAGACCGTAACGGATCTCGGTCCTGGAAACCGGCTCGAAACGGTAGCCGGAAACATTCACGTCCGGCGCCAGCACCTTCACCTTGTTGGCCAGGGTGTCCTCGTAGAACACCTTGAGCTGGTCGGTGTTGTCCAGTTCCGAGGACAGCGTCGCCGCCATGAAGGCCGAGGTGTGGTGCGCCTTCAGCCAGGCGGTCTGGTAGGAAATCACCGCGTAGGCGGCGGTGTGGGACTTGTTGAAGCCGTACTCGGCGAACTTCGCCATCAGGTCGAACAGGCTGTTGGCGAGCTTTTCCGGGTAGTCTTTCTTGAGCGCGCCCTCGACGAACAGGCTGCGGTGCTTGTCCATCTCCTCCTGCTTCTTCTTGCCCATCGCGCGCCGCAGCAAGTCCGCCCCGCCCAGGGTGTAGCCGCCGATGATCTGGGATATCTGCATCACCTGTTCCTGGTAGACGATCACGCCGTAGGTCGGGGCGAGGCTGGCCTGCAGGTCGGGGTGGAAATAGTCGATGGTCTGCTTGCCCTTCTTGCGCAGGATGAAGTCGTCCACCATGCCCGAACCCAATGGCCCCGGTCGGTACAGCGCGAGCACGGCGATGATGTCCTCGAAGCGGTCGGGCTGGAGCTTGGCCAGCAGCTTCTTCATGCCCTCCGATTCAAGCTGGAACACCGCCGTGGTGTTGGCCTTTTTCAATACCTCGTAGGCCGCCGGATCATCGAAATGCTGGGTGTCCAGGGGCTGGTCGAAGCTCGGGTCGAGCTTTTTGATGTACTTGAGGGCGAGGTCGATGATGGTCAGGTTGCGCAGGCCGAGGAAGTCGAACTTGACCAGGCCGGCCGCCTCCACGTCGTCCTTGTCGAACTGGCTGACCACGTTGTCGGCGTTGGGCGCCTGGTACAGGGGGCAGAAATCGGTGAGCTTGCCGGGCGCGATCAGCACGCCGCCGGCGTGCATGCCGACGTTGCGGGTCAGCCCTTCGAGCTTGCGTGCCAGAATGAACAGCTCGCGCACTTCTTCCTCGCTGTCGTAGCGCTCCTTGAGCTGGGGCTCCATCGCCAGCGCCTCGTCCAGCGAATACTGCTTGCCGGGCGCAGCGGGAATCAGCTTGGAAAGCTGGTCGCAGAAGTTGTAAGGCAGGTCCAGCACCCGCCCCACGTCGCGCACCACCGCCTTGGCCGCCATGGTGCCGAAAGTGGCGATCTGCGACACCGCATCGGCGCCGTATTTCTCGCGCACGTATTCGATCACCTTGTAACGGGTTTCCTGGCAGAAATCGATATCGAAGTCGGGCATCGACACCCGCTCCGGGTTGAGGAAGCGCTCGAACAGCAGGGCATAGCGCAGCGGGTCGAGATCGGTGATGCCGAGGCTGTAGGCGACCAGCGAGCCCGCGCCGGAACCCCGCCCCGGGCCGACCGGCACGCCGTTGTGCTTGGCCCAGTTGATGAAGTCGGCCACGATCAGGAAGTAGCCGGGAAAACCCATCTGGATGATGGTGCCGGTCTCGATCTTGAGCCGATCGGTATAGGTGGGATACTGCTCCGCCCGCATCATTTCGTCGGGATAGAGCTCCTTCATGCGCTCGGCCAAGCCCTCCTCCGCCCGCTGGCACAGGGTGTCGTCCAGGCTCATCCCCGCCGGCACCGGGAACAGCGGCAGCTTGCTCTTGCCCAGTTCGACGCTGAGGTTGCAGCGCTTGGCGATTTCGACACTGTTGGCGAGCGCCTCGGGGATATCCGCGAACAGTTCCGCCATCTCCGCCTGGGTCTTGAAGTACTGCTGCTCGGTGAAGACGCGCGGGCGGCGCTTGTCCGCCAGCATATAGCCCTCGGAAATGCACACCCGCGCCTCGTGGGCCTTGTAGTCGTCTTGCGCCAGAAACTCGATCGGATGGGTCGCCACCACCGGCAGCCGCAATTCCGAAGCCAGGCCCAGCGCCAGCCGCACGTAGGTCTCGGCCTGGGGTAGCCCGGTGCGCTGCAATTCGAGGTAGAACGCGCCGGGAAACAGGCGCTGCCACTCGGCCGCGAGTTCCTGCGCCTGCGCGCGGTTAGCCTGCAACAGCGCCTGGCCGACATCGCCGAAATGCGCGCCGGACAGCGCGATCAGGCCATCGCTGCCGCCGTCAGCAAACCATTCACGGCGGACTTCCGCCCGCCCGCGGTGCTGGTTGCTGCGGTAGGCGCGAGTGAGCAGGTCGCACAGGCGCAAGTAGCCCTGGCGGTTGCGGCACAGCAGGAGCAAACGGTGCGGCTGGTCGCGGTTGGACTCGTTGCTGATCCACACGTCGCAGCCGACGATCGGCTTGATGCCCTTGCCGCGCGCGGCCTGGTAGAACTTCACCATGCCGAACAGGTTGGAAAGATCGGTCAGCGCCAGCGCCGGCATCCGGTCGGCGATGGCGCTGGCGACGGCATCGTCGATGCGCACGATGCCATCGACAATCGAATACTCGCTGTGCAGGCGGAGGTGGATAAAGGAAGGATCAGACATAGCCCGTCATTTTACCACCATGGAATGCAGCGGACGTTTTATCCTGAAAAAAGGCACCTGAGCAGTCATCTTTTAACGAGAAAGCAGAACAAACATGTAGGTTGGGTTGAGCGGCTTTATCGCGAAACCCAACAAACCTGAACAACAAAACCTGTTCTTGAAGTTTGGGTTTGTCGCCTAGAGGCGCCTACTTCTGGTGGGTTTCGCAAAGAACCGCTCAACCCAACCTACATGACTGCCCGCGCGGTTTGGTATCCGCGTGGGCACAAAATCGTGCCCACCCTACTGACTTGTCCGCCGGCCGTACATTCGGGTACCCTGAGGTTGCTGTTAGCGGCATCCATGATGCGTGGACTGGTGTTTCAACGAACGGGTGGTTTTTACATGCAAGCAATTCTTCTGGTATTTTTCTGGTCATTAGCCCTATCTGCAACCGCATTGGCAGGCACGCCCGGCGAGGTCGAGATTGGCGGCTACCTGCGCGAGGCGAAGTTGCAAGGATTTTCCGGGAATACGAAAAAGTTTTCCGATTTCAAGGGGAAGCCGCTGATCATCAACGTTTGGGCCAGTTGGTGCGGGCCCTGCCGCGCGGAGATGGGTTCCCTGGACCGGCTTGCGCGCCGGTATGGCGGAAAGCAGTTCAATGTGATCGGGATTTCGACCGACGACGATGGCAACGCGGCGGCGGCGTTCATCAAGCAGTCAAAAATCACGTTCGAGAATTATCTTGATAGCAAGGTGTTCCTGGAAAACATGCTGGGCGCCAATGCGATTCCGTTGACCATTCTGGTTGATGCGCGCGGCCGCGTGCTCGCAAAAGTTCGCGGGGCTCGCGAATGGGATAGCCCGGAAATCGTAGAGGCGATAGGAGAAACGTTTCACATCAAGTTGCCGCGTTAAGCCCCCAGGGTAAATTTGTTCTCATGCAGAACGATGTAGGTCGGGTTAGCGAAGTAATCGGCCCGCCACCGCAAATCGCGCCGAAGAAACTTTGTAGGGTGGATAAGCGCAGCGCATCCACCATCACCGCCGCCAAAGGTGGATGCGCTGCGCTTATCCACCCTACGGAATCAATGGGTTGCTGGGTGTTTCTTGAGAGTGGCCTTATCGCGTAACCCGACGCTGGCGCTTGAAAATGTCGGGTTACGCTAGCGCTAACCCGACCTACGCTCTTTGCTCGACACGCACGACAATTCGAAGGGTTATCGTCAGAACAAATTTACCGTGGTTAAGCCCCAGACCAATGCAGTTCATTTTGAAATAATCCGAATGGCCGATTCGCGTCCGGCATTTAGTGAATCACCATTTCACATTGACGTGATATTGATGGATCAAGCGATCCGGCGTCAGCAAGGTCAACCCGTGAGTGACCGCCTGGCAAATCAGCATGCGATCAAACGGATCATTGTGCAGCGGTGGCAGTCTCGACACGGTACTTGCCGCGCACTCTTCCAGAGGAAGAGGCAGAATGTTGTGGCGTAATCGTTCGGCAGGCACGTAAATATGCGGGGCGACGACGAGAGGAAGCTTGCCCAGCCCGTATTTGACGCTGATCTCCCACGCCGACACGGCACTGAGATAGACCGTGTTCTCCGGATCAACGAAAAGGTCCCTCGCGACCGGGGACAGCTCCGGTGAATCCCTGATTACCCACAGGAATGTGCAGGTATCGAGCAGGATGTTCTGCGCCATGTTTTACTTCTCCTCGCCACCAAACGCCGCCAGAAATTCCTTGGGCAACTCATCGAAGAAGCTTTCAGGCAGCGGCTCTCCTCGATCCGGCGCCAACCCGACAGGCCTGGCGCCGGTGGAAGCTTTGGATGGCAATAAGCGAATTTCCGCAACAGGAACGTTGCGGCGGCACAGCACGACGGTTTCCCCCGCTTCCACCGCATGCAGGCATTTGGAAAGGTGTGCTTTGGCCTCGTTGATATTGAGCGAGATCATGACTTGACCTTGAATGTGGTTTTGTACATGGCCATGTTATCACGGTAGCTCGCAGCCCATCAACTAAAGTTTCGGAGCTCACCTCCCAATAAGAAATTCTTAATTACCTGATTTAATTAAAATATCCAAAACCAAAACTATAATAATGGTTGCTTTGCCAACAACCCGCATTCCAGGGAAAAGATAAAATTTGGAGCCCCATAAAAAGGAAGGCAATCCTTAATTCACTGATAGGTAATGATATTTTTTACAAAACAAATATTTGGCTAAAGTTTTATCGATTGCGAACGATAAAGGAATTGCAAGCAGCATGGTCTCGGGCGGCAAGCAAGATCAGAAACTTGATGTTCACCCTAAAGTTTTCAGACGAGCAACCGTTAAAGATTACAACAGCGGTGAATAGGCCTCACAGAAGCAAAGGCAAACCGAAGTTGATGGCACCGATGCCATCTTTACCTAACCAGAAATTAAAGGAGAATTACCATGGCACAAGTCATCAACACCAACATTGGCTCCCTGTTCGCCGGCGCCGCCCTGAACAAATCGGCAAATGCCCTGCAAACAGCTCAGGAGCGCCTGTCCTCCGGCCTGCGCATCAACAGCGCCAAGGACGATTCAACCGGCCTGGGCATCGCCACGAATTACGATAAACAAATTCGCGGCACCAACATTGCCATCCGCAACGCCAATGACGCCATTTCCAAAGCGCAAACCAATGACGGCTATGGGGCTCAAATCACCGAGAACCTGCAACGCATGTATGAAATTGCGGTACAGCTAGGCGGCACCGCCACTGGCGCTGAAACCACCGCGCTTGTCGCAGAAAATGCCCGTATTGCCGCATTGACGACTGCCGCCTCTGCTGTGACGGTAGATGGCGCGGGAACCATGGTTACGGGTGTCAGCGCTGTGATTACGGCGCCAACCGGTGTAACTGTTGCCGCCATCTCTACCGATATCGCCGCAGTCACCACCTCGCGCGCCAACTACGGTGCTGACATGGTGCGCTTTGGCTCCGCTGTTGCCACGATGCAGACCGCTTCGGTGAACCTGTCCGCTTCGTTCAGCCGCATCATGGATACCGACTATGCCGCAGAAACCACCGCCATGACCCGCAACAACATCCTGCAACAAGCGGGAACGGCGGTGCTGGCGCAAGCGAACCAGACTCCGAACACCGTGCTGAGTTTATTGCGGTAATCTTGGTAGTATAATAAATGCCTGACCGGACAACCGGTTGGGCATTTAGAGTGAAGGAGGTCCAAGATGATTATCCAGAACAGCAACGCGAATCAGGGCGGTCCGCCCGTTGGTCAGGTCGGCGCGGATGCGCCCAAGGCCATCGCAAAAACCCAGAAAACCGAGCCCGCGCGTGACGTTGCACTTGCCCCCCCTCAGCAGCCTTCACCTGAACAGTTGAATAACGCGATAGACGTTATCAACCGGGTATTGCAGCAGTCGAACCATAGCCTGGAATTCAGCGTGGACAGCGACACCAAAAGGCCGGTAGTCAAGCTGGTGGACACCGAAACCGGCGAGTTGATCCGTCAATACCCCTCGGATGAGATGCTGGCGATTTCGCGCTCGATAGACCAATTCCAGCAGCGGCAGGGTCTATTGTTGAAACACCAGGCTTAGTTCAGGAGTCGCGATCATGGCAACAATTACTTCGAGCTCGAACACCCTCGATGTCCCTTCCCTGGTTTCACAGTTGATGGCGGTCGAGCGTCGGCCCATCGACAAGCTCAACACTCAGGTGGCCAGTTACCAGACCAGGATTTCATCATTCGGCACGCTCAGCGGGTTGGTCTCTAGTTTTCAAACCGCATTGCAGGGCTTGAATAACAGTTTGCAGGGATTTGGCGCCACGCCGTCGGATGCCGGCGTTTTTTCCGCCTCTGCGACCAGCACGGCGGCGGCAGGCGCTTACAGCTTGAATGTAGCCCACCTCGCGCAGGCGCAAACTCTGGTTGCAACCGGACAAACATCCGCTACCGCCGCCATCTCCACTTTGGCGTCAACGGTCACTTTCGATGTCGGAGGCACCCCCACAGACGTCACGATAGCAGCAGGCGCTACGCTGCAAGACATACGCGCCGCGATCAATTCCGCCAATCTGGGCGTAGCGGCAACCATCGTCAACGATGGCAGCGGCACACCCTATCGCCTTGCTCTCTCATCGAACAACACCGGCGTAAGCAACGCGGTCAACAGCATCACCATAAAGACCGGCGGGGACGACAGCTTGAACGCCCTGTTGGCGTACAACCCGACCGAAAACGCCCCCGCCGCACCCGCACCACCCCAAACCGCGTTGACACAGGCTGTTGCCGCGCGGGATGCCAGCCTCTCCGTGAACGGCATCGCGATTACCAGCGCTTCGAACAGCATCACCGGCGCCATCGAGGGCGTCACGCTGACGCTTAAAAGCCCCACGACCACGCCGGCCACCCTGACGGTAGCGCGTGACACGAACGCAATCAGCACAGCGGTATCCGGCTTTGTCGATGCCTATAATGCCTTGGCCAGCCAGCTCAAGAGCCGCTCCGCCTACGGCAGCGCCACCTCGGCGGCGCCCGCTTTGGCGGGTGACGGAACGCTACGCCTGATGCTGGATCAATTGCGCGGCATTTTTAATACGGCTGCGAGTGGCGGCGCCCTGACCTCGCTTTCTCAAGTCGGCATTTCAACCCAGGCAGGCGGCACACTGAAACTGGATAGCAGCAAACTTAACAGCGCAATGACCAACAATTTCAGCGATGTGACTAATTTGTTCTCTTCTGCAACAGGTTACGCCACCAGGCTGGAGGCATGGTCCAAATCCGTTGTTCAAGCCGGTGGCTTGATCGATGCGCGCACGAATAGCCTTAACACTTCCATTAAAGGCTATAACGACCGGATCAGCACATTGGAAGTTCGGATGACGGCTATTCAAAAACAATATACGACTACCTATAGCAATCTTAACGTCTTGCTGAGCAGCATGAACAGCACCAGCGCTTACCTGAACCAGCAGCTCTCCAGAGGAACATCATCATGAACGCAACCACCGCCATCAACGCCTATAACAAGGCCAGCGTGGAATCTGGCGTATTTGGCGCCGATCCGCACAAGCTCATTACCATGCTGTATCAAGGCGCGCGGCTTGAAATTGCGAGCGCGAAAAACGGAATAATTCGCAAGGAAACGGCCGCCAAGGGCAAGTCCATTTCCAAAGCCATCGCCATCATCGGCGAGGGGCTGAATGCCAGCCTGGACAAGAGCGTCGGGGGTAAGTTGGCGCTGGATTTATCTTCGTTATACGACTATATGGTCATGCGCCTGGTTGAAGCCAATCTGAAAAACGACACCACCATTCTGGATGAAGTGGCGCGCCTGTTGGCTGAACTGCAAGGCGCCTGGGACAGCATCCGCCCCCAAGCCATGCAATCCGGGCCAAATCCTTCCGCCGGCGCGCAAGCGCAACGCGCCTATAGCAGCGCCTAGGCCATGAGCAGCGCTCAGGCACTTGCGAATTACGAATCGCTCTCTGCCCTGACCGGGCAGATGCGCGAAGCGGCCGCGCAAGGCGAATGGGACCAACTGGTCCGCATCGAGCAGCAACGCGGCGAGCTGGTCGCCGCCATGAAACCGCTGGATGCCGAGGTAAGGCTGGATGAGGCCGCGCGCCAGCGCAAGATTCAACTGATCAACAAAATCATGGCCGACGATGCCGAGATTCGCAACCTCACCCAAACCTGGATGAGTCAGTTGCAACTCAGTATGCAAAGCAATCTGCAGGAACAACGCCTGCAACGTGCATACGGGGAATAAGCCAGTCCTGTTCGCATAGAATTTTTTCGCCCCTCTACTCGGCTTGCTATCCTCATCACGGCTCGATTAAAATGTCTATGTAGATAGCCATCAAGAGGAACGATCATGTCAGAAGTCTCCATTGCAGAAGCCAAAAACCATCTCCCTCGCATCGTCCAGCAGGCTGAGGCCGGCGAAACCGTACACATTACCCGGCGTGGCAAACCTGTCGCGGTGCTGCTCTCTGATCGCGAATTCGCACGACTAAGCGCTCCGCGGCAAGGATTCACCGAATTCGCTCAGGAATGGCGCAAGAACATGATCGCGCGCGGCATCGAGTTTCCAGCCACGGAGGAGTTGGACAATCTGCGCGACAACAGCGCCCGTCAAGACATCTCATGGGACTGAGCGTCACTTATCTGCTCGACACCAACATACTTTCGGAGTTGGCAAAGCGTGAACCCGACCCAACGGTGGAACAGCGCCTTGAATACCATCAATTCCAGTGTGCGGTAGGCGCCCCCACCATCGAGGAGCTATCCTTCGGCATCAACCGACTCGCGCCTTCAGCCAAGCGCGCTATGTTGATGCTATGGCTGGATGAAATTTTGAAGGATTTTATCCAACTCCCTTATGACCATCATTGCGGCCTGTGGTTAGGCCGCGAACGCGCCCACCTGACTGCAATCGGCAAACCGCCGCCGCATACCGACGGCGAAATCGCCGCAATTGCCGCCGTTAACGAGCTGACTCTGGTTACACGCAACACCATGGACTTTCAGTATTTCAGTGGGTTGCGGGTAGAAAACTGGTTTATGAAATAGCCAGGTAAACGCTGATTACCCTTGGGATGTAGGTTGGGCTGAGCGGCTTTATCGCGAAGCCCACCAGAAAAACATGAACAGATTTGTCGCCTAGAGGCGCCTACTTCTGGAGCCCGGATGCAGGCCAAAGGCCGGAATCCGGGGCGCCTGCGGGATGCTTCCCCGGATTCCGCTACGCTCCATCCAGGCTACCTGTTTGGTTCCGGCTTCGCCGGCTTAGGTCTGTTGGGCTTCGTACCTCAGCCCAACCTACATTCTGTTCAAGTTGTTTTGCTCGATCACTTACTCGGCAACAGGCGCATTATTGTCGGGGAACAATTCCTCGACAAACCCAAACCGGCTCATATCCCTGATACGCATCGGGTACAGTATGCCCTGCAAATGGTCGCACTCATGCTGCACTACCCGCGCATGAAAACCGCTCACGGTGCGGTTGATTGACTTTCCGAACTGGTCGAAACCCTGATAGCGCAGCCGTTTGTAACGTGGCGCCAGGCCGCGCAGGCCGGGGACGCTCAGACAGCCTTCCCAGCCCTCTTCCATTTCTTCGTCAAGCAGCGTCAGCGCCGGATTGATCAGCACCGTGTCCGGCACCCGTTCGGCATCCGGATAGCGCGGGCTGGAGGCCACGCCGAAAATCACCACCTGCAAGCCGACCCCGACCTGTGGCGCGGCCAACCCTGCGCCGCTGAGAGCGGCCATGGTGTCGCGCATGTCCCGCAGCAGCTCGTGCAATTCCGGGGTATCGAATTCGGCAACCGGCGCAGCCATTTCCAGCAGGCGCGGGTCGCCCATGCGCAATACGGTTCTAATCGCCATCCAGCCCCACTACATGCTCCAGGATGATTCTTACACGCTGCATAGCCTGCTTCAGCACGATGTCGATTTCCTCGAAGCTGATGGCGTGTTTGCTGGAATTTCGTCCTGCGGCGTGATTGGCGACCACGGCAATGGCGGCATAACAGAGCCCCAGTTCACGGGCGAGCACGGCTTCCGGCATGCCGGTCATGCCCACCATGGTGGCGCCGTCGCGGTCGAGGCGGTTGATTTCAGCCGCCGTTTCCAGGCGCGGCCCCTGCACTGCGGCATAGACCCCGCCATCGATGAATTTCTCGCCGGCCAGCCTTGCAGCCTGCATGCATTGCTGGCGCATTTTCTCGCAGTAGGGCTCGGTGAAATCGACGTGAGTGACCGGCTTGCCATTCCCATCATAAAAAGTGGCCTTGCGCCCGTGGGTGTAGTCGATGATCTGGTCGGGGATGACGATGGCGCCCGGCTGGTAATCCGGGTTGATTCCTCCGACCGCGGCGATCGACACGACGTTCTTCACCCCCTGAGCCTGCAGCGCCCACAGATTGGCCTGGTAGTTGACCTCGTGCGGCGGGATGGAGTGGCCGTAGCCGTGCCGCGCCATGAACACGACCTCACGCTCCTTGATCTTGCCGAAGGTCAGCGCGCCCGAAGGCTCGCCGTAAGGAGTGCGGATCACCTGCCGGTGGGTGATCTCGAGGTTTGCGAGTTGCGTCAATCCGGTGCCGCCGATAATTCCTAACATATAAATATAGTCCTGAGTTGAAAGCAGTCCTGAGTGCTGAGTTAAAAGCAGTGCTGAGTTCTGATTAAATTTGGCGCTTAATTGAAGACCTTAAACCACCTATTATTTTACCTACTTCTTCAGCCAATAAACTGGCTTCATCGAATTCGGCTTCACTGATATAACCGATATCCAGCGCTATATAAAGCTGAGATCGAACTTCTGCGCATGAACCCTTTGCGATCACCAAAAATTGGTGAAATTCTGGCAAACCGCTACGCTCGAACCCTTCAGCGATATTGGACATCACGGAAACAGCAGCCCGCTGAATTTGACCCTTTAAACCATAATCCCGTGAAAATACTTCGCTCGCTGTAAGTAAATAAATTCGTTTCGTCAGTAAACGAGCCTTTTGCCACGCAACCAAGTCCTCGAACTTTTGAACTACCATGACACCCCACTCAGGACTCAGGACTCAGGACTCAGGACTCAGGACTCAGGACTCAGGACTCAGGACTCAGGACTCAGGACTCAGGACTCAGGACTGCTTTTAACTCAGGACTCCTTGACCGCATATATTGCGGGCAAATTACGCCATGCCCCGCGCACATCCATGCCGAAGCCGAACACATAACGGTTGGGCAGGCTGATCCCGATAAAGTCAGCCTTGATGGGTTTCTCCCGACCGAGCACTTTGTCGGCGAAAACGGCGCAGTGGAACGATTTTGCCCCAAGACCGAGCACCTTGTCGCGGATCGCCTCCAGGGTATGGCCTTCATCCAGGATGTCGTCGAGCACCAGCACCACCCGCCCTGCCACATTCTCCTTGGGCATCACTTTCCATTGCAGCGCATTGCCCTGCGTTTCATTGCCGTAGCGGCTGGCGTGGATGTAGTCGAAATCCAGCGGGAAATTGAGCAGGGGCAGCAACTGGCCGCTAAACACCACGGCGCCTCCCATCACGCTCAATACCAGCGGATGGGATTGCCCCAGCGCCGCTCCTATTTCGCCGGCCAACCTTTTGACGGCGGCTGCGACTTCCTCGGCGGGGCAGATTTGCTCCGCCCCATCAAGAATATCCAGTGCTTGTTGCGCTGAAATCATTTTATAACTCGAGAGAAGAAAGATAGGCGCGGAAATCGTCGCTCACTTCCGGGTGCTTCAGGGCGAACTCGACGGTCGCCTTGAGGTAGCCGATCTTGCTGCCGCAGTCGTAGCGGATGCCGCTGTATTTGTAGGCCAGCACCTGCTCCTGCCTGAGCAGGGAGGCGATGCCGTCGGTGAGCTGGATTTCTCCGCCCGCACCGGCCTGCACCTTCTCCAGATGTTTGAAGATGCGTGGGGTCAGGATGTAGCGCCCCACCACGCCCAGGGTCGAAGGCGCCTGGTCAGGCTGCGGTTTTTCCACGATGCCGTTCATCTTGTAGATGCCCTTCTCCCATTCCCTGGCATCGACAATGCCGTATTGCGAAGTTTCCTCGCGCGGCACGTCCTGCACCCCGATCACCGAGCTGTGATAGTGCGCGTAAAGATCGACCATCTGCTTCAGCACCGGCGGTTTGCCATCGAGCAGGTCGTCGGCCAGAAGCACGGCGAACGGGTCATTCCCCACCACCTGCCTGGCGCACAGCACGGCATGTCCGAGCCCCAGCGCCTCGGCCTGGCGGATGTAGACGCAGGTCACGCCGGGCAGAATGATGCCGCGCAGCACTTCGAGCATTTTGGTCTTGCCGCGCGCTTCCAGCTCGGCTTCCATTTCATAGGCCTTGTCGAAATGGTCCTCGATCGCGCGCTTGCTGCGCCCGGTGACGAAAATCAGCTCGGTGATGCCGGCCGCCACCGCCTCCTCGACCGCATACTGGATCAGGGGCTTGTCCACGATCGGCAGCATTTCCTTCGGGCTGGCCTTGGTTGCCGGCAGGAAGCGCGTGCCCATGCCCGCCACCGGAAAAACCGCCTTGGTTATTTTTGTCATCGCTGTTTCCAATCAAATCAAATGGGTGCGCACGGCGCACCCTACGAAATCGGCTCATTCCCCCTCGCAGGGGGAAGGTTGGGATGGGGCAGATCAAAACAAGTGCCTTTCACCATTGCCCCTTCCCCCTCGCAGGGGGAAGGTTGGGATGGGGGTTAAGATGCACATTCTCACGCGAAACTTTCAACCCCCACCCTAGCCCTCCCCCTGCCAGGGGGAGGGAATGTTGGCACGTGTTTAACTTTCTACACGACCGCCGTAACGGTCAAACCTTTCGGAGTCC
>CAMTYG010000188.1:0-1395 GCA_947085875.1 uncultured Sulfuricella sp. | reverse complement strand
TGATCGCCCACCAGGCCAATCAGCCGATGAGCCCGGCCTCGACCATGAAGCTGGTGACCACCTATGCCGGGCTGGAATTGCTCGGCCCGGCCTATACCTGGAAAACCGAGGTGCTGACAGGCGGGACGGTGACTGGAGAGGTGCTGAACGGGGACCTGATCGTCAAGGGCTATGGCGACCCGGCGCTGACGCTGGAAAGCTTCTGGAACCTGCTGCGCGACGTGCGCGGTCTGGGTATCCGGGAGATTCGCGGCGATCTGGTGCTGGATAACCGTTTTTTCCAGACTTCCGGCGGCGATCCCGGCGCCTTCGACAACGATCCCTATCGTCCCTACAACGCCTTGCCCGATGGCCTGCTGGTGAATTTCAAGGCGGTGCGCTTCCGTCTCCTGCCCGAACCGGAAGGCAAAGCTGTGCGCATCATCGCCGACCCTGCGCCTTCCCGGCTGCATGTGGTGAGCCGGCTTGAAGCATTCGACGGTCCCTGCAACGGGTGGCAGGAAGGCGTGTCGACCGAGGTCGGCAAGAACGGGAACGCGGATGTGACCGTGACGATCAGTGGTTTTTATCCCCGTTCCTGCGGCGAAAAATCGCTGCACCTCAGCCCCTTCGACAACTCTGGACAAGTCGAAGCCGTTTTCCGGCAGTTGTGGCAGGAACTGGGCGGCACGCTAGTCGGCGGCGTGCGCGAGGGAGTCGCGGCACCCAGCGCGAGGTTGCTGGCAAGCCGCGATTCCAGGGCGCTGGCCGAGGTGATACGCGATATCAACAAGTTCAGCAACAACGTGATGGCGCGCCAGTTGCTGCTGACTATCGGCCGGGAAATCGGCGGCGAAGGTTCGACGCGCGGCGCGGTGCAGGTCGTCGATAACTGGCTGGCGGAGCGGGATATGGTGTTCCCTGAGCTGGAGATTGAGAACGGTTCCGGCCTTTCGCGCACCGAGCGCATCACCCCGGCGCATCTGGGCACGCTGCTACTGGCTGCCGGGCGCGGCCCGTTGATGGCGGAGTTCGTGTCTTCCCTGCCGATCGCGGCAGTGGACGGTACCATGAAGAAACGTTTGCACGATCAGGGCGTGGCAGGGCATGCCCATATCAAAACCGGTTCGTTGCGGGGGGTGAAGGCGATTGCCGGTTATGTGCACGACCGCAAGGGGCGTGGTGTGGCGGTGGTGTTCATCATTAACCACCCCAATGCATCCGCAGGCCAGGCGGCCCAGGATGCGCTGCTGGAGTGGGTCTTTAACAGGAAATGAATGCTAGTGTCTAATTGCATAATTACATGGCAGTATCTGTAGGTCGGGTTAGGCGCGGTTTTTTGCGCCGTAACCCGACGTTTGCGCCAGATTACGTCGGGTTACGCGATAAAGCCGCTAACCCGACCTACGGGTATTT
>CAMTYG010000187.1:0-5520 GCA_947085875.1 uncultured Sulfuricella sp. | reverse complement strand
TGGCGCACAGGGTTTTGTAGGAGCGGCCTTGGCCGCGATAAGCACCGTATCGCGGCCAAGGCCGCTCCTGCAGAATCATCCGGTTTCTGGCCAGAAAGCGGTCCGGTCCAGTTGGCAGGCAAAGGCTTTGCGGTCGCTCTGACTGAACGATGCAGGGCCGCCGGCGCCCACGCCGCTGCTGCGCAGGAAACCTACCCCCAGATTTCCGAGGGTACGCAAAGCTTAAACTGAGTCAAGAATTGTCTTGACTCAGGGGTCCACCATACCAGGATAAGTACCAGCAATGGGCCGGTCGATTGTTGACTGGAGAAATAGGTAGACTATACTGAAAATTAATAAAGGGTAACCATTGTGAAAAATGGTTTTGTGTACCATGTGCAGCTTAGCTATCTACAAATCTACAGGAGGAATAACAATGAATTCACGTTTCATGCGCATCACCAGCCGCTTGCTGATCGCCAGCGTTTTTGGCCTTGGCCTGCCGCTCCAGTCGACCCATGCCGGGCTGGTGGGGACGGACAAGGTGGCCGTATCCGCTCAGTCCCAATCCGAGCGTGAGCGTATTCGCACTTTCCTTGATCGTGAAGACGTGCGCAAGGAATTGCAGACTCAGGGAGTCGATGTCAACACCGCCAAAGCGCGTGTGGACGCACTGACCGACGAGGAGGTGCAGAAGGTTGCGGGCAAGCTGGACCAGATGCCCGCCGGTGGAGACGTTATCGGGATACTGTTCACCATTTTCATTGTCCTGCTGGTGACGGATATTCTGGGCTTTACCAAGGTGTTTCCGTTTACGCGCTCGATCAAGTAAATTCTAACCATGTTTCGAGTCTGCGCCCGCTTGACTGCGGGCGTTTTCTTTTTGGTCTGGCTGGGCGGTTGCGCTACAACGCCGCAGACGCAGGCGCTGCTCAAGACGCACTCCAGGCAACTGCCGCAGCAGGTCGAGCTCAGCAAGGTGCCGTTCTATCCCCAGGAGACCCACCAATGCGGCCCGGCGTCACTCGCCATGGCGCTTAACGCAGGCGGCGCCAAAGTGACGCCGCAGGACCTGACCCCGCAAGTGTACCTGCCGGGACTCGCGGGTAGCCTGCAAGTCGAAATGCTGGCCGCCACGCGGCGCAATGGCCTGTTGGCCTATGAGCTGGCGCCAAAGCTGGACGATTTGCTGGCGGAAGTGGCTGCCGGTTCGCCGGTGGTCGTGCTGCAAAACCTCGCACTGAGCTGGTATCCGGTGTGGCATTACGCGGTGGTGGTGGGGTACGACCTCAAGCGCGAGGAAATCATCCTGCGCTCCGGCCTGGAGCGGCGGCAGGTGCTGCCGTTCACGACCTTCGAGCATACCTGGGAGCGCGCCGGCTACTGGGCCATGCTTGCGCTGCCGCCAGGCAGGATGCCCCGCACCGCGAATGAAGCTGCTTACGTTGCCGCAGCAGTGGCTCTGGAAAAGGCTGCCCCGCCGAAAAGTGCTGAAGCCGCCTATGAAGCCGCGCTCAAGCGCTGGCCGCGCAATCTTTCCGCCCGCATCGGCCTGGGCAATGCGGCCTACGCCCAAGGCGACTGGAAGCGCGCCGAAAAAGCCTACCTGCAGGCAACGCTGGATCATCCGAAGTCCGCCATTGCCTACAACAATCTTGCCCAAACGCTAGCCGAGCAAAAGCGTTATCCCGAAGCGCTGGCTCTGGCAAATCAGGCTGTCCTCCTGGGCGGTACGGAGCAGGACGCCGCCAGGAATACCCTGGATCAGATCAGAAAGAAAATGCGCAAGTAATCTCTGCGTTTCAGGACGGATTGCGCTGGAACAGCCAATAGCGCTCCAATTTGTCTCCGGGCCGGTTGCCTTCCCAGATTTTGTTCCATTCCGGGCCGGGCGGCGCATCCGGGTTCCTGGCAAAGCCCTGCACCAGCAGCAGATCACACGCTATCCCCTGGTGGGTTTCCGTGCGTAGTGTCAGGATGCCGGCGTAGTATTCCAGCAGGGCGCGCTGCGGCTCGCCCAGTTTGCTGCTGGAAATGCAGGCGTGGCGAGCGGGTAGCGCCTGTTGCATGGAAGTGATCATGGAACGGTAGCTTTTACCGGCATCCAGCCAGGGTAGGGCTAGAGTCATCATGATTACCCACACCAGCGTGATGCCGGTAGCCGAGTTGAGCACGGCGCGCGGATTGCGGGGCAGGGATCTTGCCCAGAAAATAATGAACAGCCAGGCCAGGGTGGCCAACAGCGCAATGGCAAAGTGCAGCGGTTCGAAAGCCGGGATGTAACCCGGCTGCAATCTTTGCAAGCGTTCTGCCTGATTGGCAGGATGGCCTGAGACAAGGGCGAACCAGAAGAACCAGAACACGCCGGCGATAAAGCCGTAGGTCATGATGCTGAACCAGTTCAGCGCGCTGGCCGCGCCGCGGCGTAAATTGTTGACGCCCGGTGCTGCCAGCAGCGAGAGCGGCAGCAGCATCGGCAGGGCATAGATCTCGCGCGCGTCGGAAGCCAGGCTGAATATCCCCAGCATCACCAGGAAGGCGGTGAGCGCAAGCTGAACCCCGGGCTGGCTGAAGACGGTGCGCCGTCCCTGCCACAGCGTCCACAGCGCAATCGGCAGGGCCGGCCAGGCGAACCAGGGCAGGATTTTCAAATAACTCCAGTGATCGCTGCCGGGGCCGAGGTTGGCAAAGCCCAGGAACCGCCCCAGGTTGTTGATCCAGAACCATTCCCAGAACAGTTCCGGCGAGCGCAGATAAAGCAGGGTCGGCCAAATGGTGAGCCAGGGCACCGCCGCGAGGAAGGCTGTTGCAAGGCACAGCACGTAACCCCGGCTGCGCCAGTGGCGGAATACGAGCGGCAACAGCAGGGCCGTCAGCCCAATGATTCCGGGGGCGATCAGGCCCTTGGACATAAAACCGATGCCGGTTCCCGTGCCGAGCCAGAAACCGGCCAGCGCGAATTTCCTGCAACTCAGTGCCAAGCCATAGATGGCCATGGCAAAACCGGCCAGCAAGGCGGTGTCGGTGATCATTTCATGGCCACGGATCAGCAGCCCCAGGCAGGCAATCAGGATCAGCACGGCGAGGTGGCCATGGCCCTTGCCCCACAGTTCCCTGCCGGCCAGCCCGGTGAGCAGCAGCGCGATCGCCATGAAGAAACCGGTGGTCAGGCGCGCTGCGTCATGCAGCGGGAGCGCGAAGGAGAATATTTTTCCGAATAGCGCCGCAGTGAGGTAATACAGCGGCGGCTTTTCCATGAAAGGCTCGCCGCCCAAGGTCGGTACGATCCAGTCGCCGCTTTGGAGAATATGGTAAATCAGCCCGAAGCTGTAGGCTTCATCGGGTTTCCAGGGCTGGTGGCCGATCAGGCCGGGCAGTATCCAGGCCAGACAGAGCGCGGCCAGCAGGAATAAGGCTGAGCGGCTGCTGAAATAGGTAATGTCTGTGGGTTGGCTCATGGAATGCCGGATTTATTCAACCGTTTTAAGGTGCTGCCCGGCCTGCAGCTCACCGCTGGGGTAGGCGTGGTTCATCAGGCGCAGGTAGCCCTCGGCATTCTTGCCGAGGGGGGACTGGCGCGCCAGGTTGGCGAAAGTTTCCCCCTTTTTGGCGGTGCGGATGTGGATGAGGGTGGGCTTCGCCAGTTTGCGCTCGGCATCCTGCAAGGCGTGAAAGCTGTCGATCGCGGACGATATCGCCGCTCGGTGGCGGTTATAGGCGGCTGGAGTTTTTGCGGTGGCGGCCAGGATGAAGGCCTGATCCCGGAAAAAGATCACGCCGACCTTGACTGGCTTGCCCTGGCGCATCCCGCTCAGGATGGCGGCGGGCAGGCCATTGATCGGGGTGGTATCCAGCTCGTTGCCGGCATCCGGCCGGACACTGCGGCGCAGAAAATCCACCGGCGTGCCGCGTGCGGGGCCGGCCAGAACCAATTCGATCTGCCCATCGTTTTCCGGGCTCAGGGCGATAACCTTAGCAGAGCTGTTTTTGACTTTCCAGTTGGGCGGGAAATTCAGCCCGAATCCCAGGCCGTCATGCAGGAACTGGCTGTCGCGGACGATGCCCTGGCTGGGGCTGTCGCCGAAAACCAGCCCGTTGATCTGGGCCAGATAGGCGGCCTGGCGGCTGTCGGTTTGGGTTGGCTGGACAAAACGGCGGGCCTCGCCGACCACTTCCCTGAACCGGGTGTCATGGTCGGGATGGGTGGCGAACAAGCCGTGGTAGCGCCTCGGCTCGCGGCCTTCCCCGCTGGCGATTTCGGCATCGAACAGTTCCTGGTCTTTCAGGATGCCGACCACCTTCACCATCGCCTGCGGGTCGTAACCGGCGCGCGCCAGGTATTCCGCGCCGAGGCGGTCCGCTTCCAGTTCGTGGTCGCGCCCGTAACCTGAAAGCAATGCGTTGCCGAGCAGGTTGAGCAGATCCTGAGCGCCGCCGCGCAACTCCGGCACCAGGATGGAGCCCAGCGCCACGCCGATGCTGGCGGCCATCGAGGCGCTGTACTGCTGCACGCTGTGACGCGCGGTAACGTGGCCGATTTCGTGCCCCAGCACGGCGGCGAGTTCGGCTTCGGAGTTGAGGTAGGCCATGATGCCGCGGGTGATGTAGATATAGCCGCCGGGCAGGGCGAAGGCGTTGATTTCCGGGCTGTCGACCACGGTGAAGCGGTATTCCAGGTTGCCGCGGTGGCTTTTCTGCGCGAGGCGCTGGCCGACTTCGTTGACATAGCGCTGCAGGGCGGGGTTGTCGTAAACGCCGTATTCCTGGCGGACTTCCTCGTCACCCTTCTTGCCGGTGCGAACTTCCTCGGTTTCGGACATCATGACAAAATTCTGCCGTCCCGTAACCGGATTGACGGCACAGTTGGCGAGCAGTCCCAGGCAGAGCAGACCGGCAAACAATCTGGGGGCGAACATGAATCTCATCACGGTTTATTTTAGCTGACCCGGCATAAACAAAAAAGGCAGCCTCAAGCTGCCTTTATGTTGCTGCGTAGCCCGCAAGCTTACTTCATGCCGTATTTCTGGCGGAACTTCTCGACGCGACCGGCGGTGTCGATGGTCTTCTGCTTGCCGGTGTAGAACGGGTGGCACATCGAGCAGACTTCTATGCCCAGCGGCTTGCTCATGGTGGAGCGGGTCTTGAACTTCTCGCCGCAACTGCAAGTCACTTCGAGTTCGTTGTATTCGGGATGAATTTCCGGTTTCATGGCTTAAATCCTTGGGAATCTGGCGGCTTTTTTAGGGCCGAATTCTTGAAAAAAAGGGATTATCCTCTAAAAAACGGGCTTTATCAAGTCTGGTTGTTCGCTTGGGTGCGATTCAAACTGATGTGGCGCAGAACAAACATGTAGGTTGGGTTGAGCGGCCTTATCGCGAAACCCACCAGAAGTAGGCGCCTCTAGCAGCCTGTCGGACTTAAAGGAAATCGGCTGCAAAATGAGCTGGCCGGTGCATATTTCCCCGCTTTCCTGCGCCAATATGAATAACTATTGGCTTGAAAATCGTGAAAATCTGCCCTCGACCAGTTCATTTTTCGCTT